>JAICWG010000041.1 GCA_025934915.1 Nitrospira sp. | reverse complement strand
GCCTGAAGCTCGGGCTGCAATGGCTGGCTCGTTATTGGAGAGCCTTGATACAGTCGTTGATGCCGACGCAGAAGCAGAATGGGATCGTGAAATTGCCCATCGGCTGAAAGAACTCGATGCAGCTCCCGCCCGTGTTGTCTCCTGGAGTGATGCCCGCCGAAAGATTCTCGGTCGCTGATGCCGGGTTTTCCGATTGTTTTTCATTCATCGATTCGCCGTGACCGCCAGCCGAAAACCCAACGCGTGTAATAGGACATCGAGACTTTTGAACTCAGGATTCCCCTGCTTGGAGAGCATTCTATAGAGGCTTTCGCGGTTCAGTTTCGTTTTTTCAGCAAGCCGTGCCACACCTCCTTGTGCTTCCGTCACATTTCGAAGGGCCAGTAAAAACAACTCAGGGTCGTCTTCTTCCAACGCCACGTTCAGGTATTCCTCCGCTTCTTGCGGATTGCGTAGGCTCTCTATGAGCTCTGGTTGATAGGCCTTGCTCTTTTTCATGCTCGCCTCCTGTATTCCTTCCAATGGATTTGTGCTGTTTTGATATCCCGAGACTGCGTGCTTTTGTCACCACCACATAGCAAGAGCACGATCGTCGTTCCTTCCTGACCAAAATACACCCGATAGCCAGGGCCATAGTCAACGCGGAGTTCCTGCACTCCTTCGCCGACACTATGACAGTCGCCAAGGTTTCCGAGACTCACCCGATCTAAACGCACCCGGATTTTTGCACGCACCCTACTATCACGGAGTGAGGCGAGCCATTCACTAAAGGGCTCTTGGCCATTCTCCGTAACATAAATCCGAAGCTCTTTAGGTACAGCTTCCACAGATGGAAGCGTAGCTTATAAACTACAATATGGCAACCACATCTCTTTCTTAAAGAGTGGCCGGCTGATCCTTTATTGCACGCGCTTCCTTGTGAGCCTCAGCGGGTACAAAGGATTATCTGGCCGCTCCGCTCCCGCCCTTGCATCTCCTTCTTCAGCCCTCGTACAATACTTTTTTCCGAGTCTAACTCATTGGCTTTCCAGTCATTTAGGTAGCTGAAGAGAGTAGGTAGGTCGGGATGAAAGTCGAGTATACGAAGGGGGATCGGGCATCCAAGGAGCTGATTCAGCTTCACCGCCAGACCTCGTTTGAGGCCAGCGGCCGGAAGATGAAGGTGATGTTGATCTTCCCGCCGGATTGGTACCCCTCCGAACCCTATTTAAGCCTTCCCTCCCTCACAGCGGTTCTCCGTCAAGCCGGTCATACGGTCATTCAAAAGGACATTAACTGTGAGATGTGGGACTGGTACTTCAGCGAGGAATTTCTGAAGAAAGTCCTGCGTCGAGTGCCGCAGCAGTTGGATCGGCTCCGCAAGCTGGCGAAGAAGCGGGATCTGGCCGAGTGGGAAATGGATGTGCAGCTGGCTCTCTGCGATGTGTCGCGTCCACGAATGGAGAAATTAATCCGTGATGCGGAAGAGGCGAAGCACATCGTCCGAAATGAGAAGTTCTACGATATCGATAAATTAGAATGGGCGATTCAAGTGTTTCGCGAGGTCACGTCGCTCATTTCACTGGTCTATGCCCCAGCGCGGATTTGCATGCCGCCGATGGAAACGGATCTGTCGTACAAGCCGTACGTCTCCGCTGAGGTGATGGATGCCGTGCAGGACGAACAGGTCAACGTGTATCGTGATGTATTCGACCATTTGATCAAGCCGGTGATCCAAACCGAGCAGCCGGACGTGGTCGGCATCTCGATCGTGTTGCAGCAACAGATGTTCTCCACGATGACCTTTTGTGCCCTCATCAAACAGCACTTTCCTCACATCCACATCACGATCGGCGGCAATACGGTGACCCGCCTGCGCGATGTGCTGCCTCAGTCGCCTCTCTTTCAGTATTTCGACAGCGCCGTGGTCTACGAAGGGGAGACCGCGTTCACGCAATTGGTCGAGGCGGTCGGCGCCAAGCAGAGTTTGGCCAATGTGCCGAATACGATCTACAAGGACGAGACGGGCATTCATGTTTCCCCATTGAGTTATGCGGAGGACATGGCTGCGCTGCCGCCGCCGGATTTCGACGGATTGCCGCTTGAGAAGTATTTCGTCCCAGCCCGTGTCTTGCCCTATCTGGCCACGCGAGGGTGCTACTGGGGGCGATGCGAGTTCTGCGACCACGGCGAAGGCTATACCGCAGGTTATCGGTCGAAAAAAATTCAGGACATTCTCGCCGACATCACGTATCTGCGCGACAAGTATGGGGCCAAGCACTTTCATTTTACCGACGAATCCTATCCGCCGGCGCTCTTCCGCAAACTTTCTCGAGGATTGATCGAGAGCAAGATGGATATCTTCTGGACGACGCATATGCGGTTCGAGAAGAGCCTGTTGGAAGACGCCGTCTGGCAGGATGCGAAGAAGTCGGGCTGCCGCTATTTGCACTTCGGGTACGAGTCGGGAGTCGAGCGGGTACTGCAGCTCATGGATAAAGCGACAACGGCGGAAGTCATGACGAAGCACCTCAAGCTGACGGCGGAGGTGGGCATTTGGAACCACTGCATGGGCTTCTTCGGCTTTCCCGGCGAGACAAAGGAAGAGGCCTGGCAGTCGGTGCAGTTCCTCGAGCAAAACAAGGATCATGTCCATTCGTTGGGGTTTGGGACGTTCGACCTGGGGCGGCACAATCCGGTGGCGAAACATCCGGAGAAGTGGGGCGTGACGGCCTACAAAAATCCTGATTGGGATCTGGCGCTGGATTACTACTACACGGTGAAGAACGGCATGAGCATCGAAGAGGCAGAGAGGGTGTTCGAGCAGTTCGAACAGAACCACAATTCCGGCTGGGATTTGCGCCTCTATATTCGGGAATATATCTTTCTTTATATCTCAAGATTTGGTTTAGCGAAGCTTCCTGATCTACAGTATCAAGCAGTCAAAACTACCGGAGTGGTGCCGACGTTAGCGGGGAAAATGTGAGCGAGGGCCAGATTCCGTAAAATTGATGATCCATTGATGATCCAATGAGTGAACTGCTTCAAATAGGCGGGCTAGCCCCACTGGCGAAGGGCACGCAGAAGAAGTCCAAAGTCATGCTCATCTTTCCGCCCGAGTGGGTGCCGACGGCGCCATACCTTGCGCTACCTTCGCTGACGGCCGTCTTGCGTGAGGCCGGGCATGCTGTCATCCAGCGCGATATCAACATCGGCATGTGGGATCACTTCTTCAGCATGGAGTTTCTGATCTGGGTGAAGGCACGGTTGGGGATGCAGCTCAAAGCGCTGCAAGACAAAGAAAAGATTGGGACTCTGACGGAACGGGATCGGGGACAAAAAACGGTTGTTGAACAAGCCAATGATGTCGATGTGTTTGATCTGGCGGATCGGGCTGAAGATGCCAAATTGATCGTGCGTGGTGAGCGTTTCTATGAGGCGGAGACCCTGGAAGGAGCGCTCAACACCTTCCGCGAGACGATGACGTATATCTCCGCCGCCTACTATCCTGCCTCACTTGTCTTCTATCCGATGGAAAGCAATCTGGGCTATCGCCCTGGTGTCTCCAAAGAAGTGTTCGCCTGTTTGGAAGATGAACAGGTGAACGTCTATCGAGATCTCTGCAATCAGTTGGTCATGCCGGACGTGGCGAGAGAGCAGCCTCACGTGGTCGGGATTTCCATTGGGACGCAGATGCAGTTGTTGGCGGGATTGACGTTCGCTCGGATGATCAAGGAAGCGTTTCCAGAGGTCCATGTCGTGGTGGGCGGCAACGTCATCACCAGGCTGCAGGAAGATCTCTCGAATCACGAGCGGTTCTTCAAAGAGGTGTTCGACTCGGCGATTCTCTACGAGGGCGAGCATGCCTTGCTGTGGCTCATCGAAGCGTTGAATGATCAGCGGCCTCTCGCTTCAGTTCCAAACTTAATCTATCGTGATGAGTCGGGCCTCCATCGGAATCCGGAAATCTACACCGAGAAGACGACCGCGCTACCCTTGCCGGACTTTGAGGGCATGCCGCTGGATCGCTACTTCGTTCCGGAGCTGATCATTCCCTACCTGGCTACGCGCGGCTGCTATTGGGGCCGCTGCACGTTCTGTGACCATGGTCAAGGTTACTTCGATCAGTACCGTGGAATGCCGGCTCAGTTGGTGGTCGACCAGATCAAGGCTCTTCGGGATAAGTACCACTGTCGGCACTTTCTATTTTCCGATGAATCCTACCCACCGGCCCTCTTCAAGAAAGTCTCACAGCTGTTGGTTGACCAAGACATCGGGATCAAGTGGACGACGCTCATTCGATTTGAAGAAACATTGCAAGATCAAGCCACCTGGGATCTCGCGGCGAAGGCCGGCTGCTGTACACTCTATTATGGGATGGAATCAGCGAACGAGCGGGTCTTGAATCTCATGGACAAGCATGCTCGGAAAAGCGTCATCGAACGCAATCTCCAGATGGCGGCGAAGGCGGGGATTTGGAACCATGTGATGGCTTTTTATGGCTTCCCAGGTGAGACGTTCGAGGAGGCCATGGAAACTCGTCAGTTTGTCCTCGATCACCAGCCTGTGGTTCACTCGCTGGAACTCTTCTACTTCGTGGCCTACCGCCACACCCCCATGGTGCGTCATCCTGAAAAGTTCGGTATTACGATCCACAAGCAGGAGGAGTACGATCTGCCGCTGGACTATTACTACACGTTGAATGATCCCAGTGCGCTGTCGTGTCTCGATGCGATGCAGCTCTGCGAAGAATTCTACAAGCATGATTTTCATCCTTGGGCCGTGCGCGTGAACTCACGCGAACACGTGTTCCTCTATATCTCGAAGTTTGGGACGAACCGGTTGCCGCAAATTTATGCTCAGCAGACGCAGCCGGTGGGGTCACCGGACGGAGTGTCAGGCTTGATTACCTGGCCGGTCGTGCATTCGCAAGGCGATGAAGGAATGTCACGTGTCACCAGTCACGACGCCGGTTGATGTGAAGAGCCTCACATGTTGGGCGTGAGAGCAGATTGCTGTTGATGATCAGCGTTCGGTTTCGTCGGGAATAAACACGGCAGAGATCAATGCATAGGCGGCTTCGATCGTCCGAATCATTTCTTCGGCTTTTCGAAACTGTTGCATGTATTGCTTCGGATTGTTGGTGAGACCGGCATAGCGCGTGGGGGTCCAGTTGTAGAGCTGGACACGCTTCGCCCGATCCAGGTCTTCGGTGGTGATGGGCAGCGTGAGGCCAAGAATTTCCAACGCATGGGCGACGTCCTGTTCGGTGATGGGGTTCATGGACGGAGTCTGCCAAAGGGGGCGAGATCTGTCAAATGCTGGCGGTTGTTTTCTCATAGCATGATCGGGTTCTCAGGTGTTATCCAGAGGAGTTTGGAAGTAACCATGGCTGAACCACGGTCTCTAAAATTTTATCAGGCCGACGTCTTTACCTCTCAACCGTTCGGCGGCAATCCCGTCGCGGTTTTCCCCGACGCCGATGGCCTAACAGACGACGAGCTCCAACAGATTGCGCGGGAGATGAATCTATCGGAGACGGTCTTCGTTTTTCCACCGACCGATCCTGCCGCAGTTGCCCGGTTGAGGATCTTTACCCCAACTCAGGAAATTCCCTTTGCTGGCCATCCGGTACTGGGCACATTTTACGTGTTGGCCCAGCTCGGGAGGGTTTCTATTCGAGAACAGGTGACGCATGTCATGCAGGAATGTAATATCGGTTTATTCCCCGTCGAATTGCATGCGGAACAGAATCGTGTGGTGCGGGTCGTCATGTCTCAACCCAAACCGGAATTTCTCGATCCTCTCGACGCCATCGACGATGTGTACTTAGCCGGTGGAGCTCTCGGCTTGCCGAAGCACGTGATCGTCGACATGAAATGGCCCCTCCAAGTCGTGTCGACCGGCTTACCGGTCTTGATCGTGCCGGTACGGACGTTGACGGCTGTCCGGTCGATCAATCCTGATGCGTCGGCCATCATCAATGTCTGTGAACGATTCGGAGCCAACGGGATTATGGTCTTCACGACGGTCACGGTTGAATCGTTCGCTTCTGTCCACGCGAGGATGTTTGCTCCGAAAATCGGCATCTTGGAGGATCCGGCGACGGGGAGCGCCGGCGGGGCACTTGGAGCGTACCTGGTTCAGAACGGCGTCGTTGAAGTCGGACCAAGGACGGACATCCTTATTGAACAGGGTTACGAAATCGATCGGCCATCTCGGATTCTGGTGCAGGTTGAATCGGACGACGACGTGATCCAAGGTGTGAAGGTCGGTGGGCAGTGTGTGATGGTGGTGGAAGGAGAGTTGAGGTTTTAAAACTTGGAGAGTTGGTCAACGAGCTACGCGAGAAAGAAGATCCACGAGCCTCCTGTGCTCGCGCGACGCGTACGTAGGACTCAGTCGCTCGCCGCACGACAATCTTGTGATGATCATCCTGCCATGCGAGTGAACGGCCTCGCACGTTCCGCTCATTCATGATACTCTACGCCAGACCAAACGTGACCGGCGTTCGAACGTCGGCAATTCACTGCGATAATATAATATAAATATGAAAGGGGGAGGGGATGGCTACAGTGAGTCAAATTGCGAACAAGAGTCCAAAGTCCATCGGACCGAAGACGTCGATTGCCAGTGCGGCTAAGACAATGCGTCAGGCGCGTGTGGGGTCGCTCCTGGTAAAAAATGGCAAACAATTGGTCGGAATCGTGACGGACACCGACATCGTGCGCCGCGCTGTCGCGAGCGGCAAACCATTGGGCAAATTGACGGTCGAAAAAATCATGACTGCACCGATCTGCACGATCGAAGGAAGCCAATCAATTGATGATGCGCAGGACATGATGGCCGATCTAGGCGTGCGCCATCTCGGTGTGACCAAGAACGGTGACATCTCCGGCATCGTCTCCGTGCGCGATCTGCTCCGACACTATAAGCGGTACGCCCAGTCGAAGATTTCGACAGAAGCGATGTACGAGGAACCGAAGATCACGCAGGATTGATGTAGGACCGAGTGCTGAGTGTTGAGGTTCACAAACCAAACACTCAGCACATCACTTTGTAAGTTCTCTGACGAGGTGGTCGAGCTCAGGGAGAATGAGCTTTTCCATCGCGAGGCGGACGGCGTTTTCGGAGCCGGGGATGGAGAACAGCACGCGCCCGTTGAGGATCCCGGCGGTGGCGCGGGTCATGATCGCCGGTGAACCGATTTCTTGATACGTCAGAAAACGGAAGATTTCTCCGAATCCATCAAGCCGCTTCTCTAACATCTCGGACACCGCTTCAAAGGTCGAATCTCGCCGCGAAATTCCTGTGCCGCCGTTAATGATGATCGCCTGCACTACATCATGAGCCGTACCTTGAGCGATCCGAAACTGAATCTGCTCTGGCTCGTCTCTGACGATGTAATAGGCGGCGACGGTATGGCCTTGTCCTTCGAGCAATTTTTGAATCAGTCGGCCACTGGTGTCGGTTTCAGGCGTACGGGTATCGCTACAAGTAATGACGATGCATCCGATTGCGCTTGGAGCATGGTCTTTGTGCTCGTGATGGCTTGTTGTGGTCATGTGTCAGTCATGTGTCAAGGGATACGCTATCAGTAATCAGTTCGGGCAATCAAGCGGCAGTTTCATCTGACCGTTCGAAGCAGGCCGTCGGTGGCGAAGCTTATTTCCACACGGAGTCTGGATTCAGCTTCGCTGCCGGTGTTCCTTTCTCGACATGTTCCTCAAGGATAGTGACAACGTCCGCCTCAGTGACCTTGGAATACCAGGTATTGTCCGGATAGACGACGACTGTCGGACCCTGCTCGCAGGGACCGAGGCAACCTGTGGCGCTTACGAGGACTTCTCCGGGCGGGACGGCGCGTTGCATCAGTCCCATGTTGAAGGCCATCAGCAGCTGCGCGGCGCCAGCCGACCCGCAAGATGGTTTCGGGTGGCCAGGGGGACGGGAATTGGTGCAGACGAGAATATGATACTTTGGTTTTGGCATAGTCTCCTCAATAAAAACCGATATGGAACATATAGCGACGGCACGCTCATCGCGGTCGATACGACTCCCACTCCTGGATCACTTCCCCCGGAAACTTCCACTGGATGAGCCCTTTCAGCACCCAGTCCAGGTAATGATCTTTGGGCTTAAACTTCCCGATCGGGTTTGCTGCGTAGGTGGTGACGAGCTCTTTTTCTCCGCTCGCTGCCGAGATGGTGACTTGCAGGTGGCGGTACGCTCCCTGCGGCACATCCTGCTCAAACTGATCCATGATGTTCACATCTTCGTCCGTTAGTTCAAACACTCCGCCCCAGGTCTTTTCACCTGGTGAAGGCACGATACTGGCGAGCCCACATCGCCATTGCGACGACCATCGGCAAAATTTGACGGTATGGTCCGACAAGGTTGCGAGATAGAGAAATCTGTGTTCCGGAGCCCGCCGTTTGAGTTGTGAGGGATTGAGAAGATCACCGTACAAAAAGAACTTCATGCAGCGTACTCATTCCATGCCTGACCGTCTTGAAGCGTGCTCGTATTTGTAACACACCGGCTTTTCACCAGACAAGCGGCTCTCTTCACAACCAATTCTCGAAGCTGCATTGACATGGCGTCTGGGCCTTTCTAAGATGCCGCGCAGTCAATACGGTTCCGCGATTTGAGCCTCCTACACTGAGACGGCACTCGGCATGGCTGACAGCAGTACCTTCTCTCGATCGCTCGGCACCCACCTCATCCGCTATGCAGTTGCGGCAGTCCTTCTGCTGGGCGGACTCTACTATACATGGACCACGCTGCCGTCGGCGACTCCGCTGAGAGGCAAGCAAGAGGCGGAAGCATTGGCACTGGTGCAGAATCATCCCGCGATTGGGCATTCCACGATCGTGCAAGCGATGAACGAGCATGTCCGTGTGATGAAGGGTCGCGGACAGGGGGTTCGGCTCGGTGAATGGCGAGTGAAGCATGTTGAGGGAGATATCTACGAGATCTGTGTGCAACTTCGTGATCAGGGGGTGAGCGGTCAATGGTTCGAGCGAGAATTCATTTGGCATGCCCATCTTCAACTCAAGAAGGTCAATGCTGCTTCGCTACCAGCCGATGGGGTGACCCCTAAAGCGCCCGACGCTGATGAGGGAACTGTTTCTCCTCTGCCTGGTCCGCCAAAAGTTAAACCGGCTCTTTGAGCGCCGGTGGGATGGCGATCCGCACTTCATCCCCTTGGATCCGAACCTCGCAGCAAGCGACTTGGAAGTTCGGATTGCCGACTCGTTCTCCCGAAATGACACTGAATTTCCAGCCATGCCAGGGGCATTCGACAACCGCTTCGCACAGTTTTCCTTCTCCGAGCGGGCCGCCCGCATGGGGACAGGCGTTATCGACCGCATAAAAAGTTCCCTCCACGTTGAAGACCGCAATCCAAATCCCATCGACTTCGACGGTTCGTCCCGTGCCGGGAGGAATCTCGTGCGTGAACGCCACTTTGACGAAATCCTTCATCATGATCATCCCTCCATCGATCCGCTGTATGCGGCATCCATTGTATGCGGCATCAGATGGGCGCTTGCTTGATTTCAACGCCACCTTATGGCATAGAACTATCAGCCTGTAGTCCTGCCCCGCGGAAACACTCCCTGGCCGTTGTGGAGGCCCGATTGGGGATGAGGTTCCTGCATGGAAATGACCCTCCTGCTCAACGCGACCTATGAACCCCTGCGGGTCGTGCATTGGCAAAAAGCGATCGCCCTTCTCTGGCAAGGGAAAGTCGAAGTCTTGGAGGTCTACGACAGGGAAATCCATGGGATTTCCCTGTCGATCAAACTTCCAGCTGTGATGCGCCTGCTGAAACTGGTTAAACTGAAAGACAGTCATCGTGCCGTCAAGTTTTCCCGGATCAATATTTTTACGCGAGACGGGTACTGTTGCCAATATTGTAACCACAGGTTTCGGACGGAAGAGCTGACGTTTGATCATGTCGTGCCCATCGCCAAGGGTGGGAAAAAGACATGGGAGAATATCGTGACCGCTTGCTGGCGGTGCAACAATCGGAAGAGCGGGCGTACGCCGGATGAGGCTGGCATGAAGTTAAAGAAGCGACCGATGAAACCTCGATGGAGCCCAGTCATTACCATCACCATCGGCATTCGCAACACGCCGGAAAGCTGGCGGGATTATCTTTATTGGAATATGGAGTTGGATGCAGATCCGGCCGATACGTAACACTCGCTCTTGAAAAAACTTCCGTGGACAGCGTTCCATAACCCCTGTCTTTCGAGTAATCCTCTAAAGTTGCGTACGAAGTCATTCCAGCCTGTCGTGCGTGCTGCATTATAGCGACGGACTGATCAAAAGGAGAAATGGAGTATCAATTTTTTGAAATCCCTCTTGCATGATGGAGGTCCATTCTCGGATACTGAGCCACTTGCTCGAAACGGGAGTCGCGTCATGGCCGCCAATCCTGGTTTTCCCTTGGTCTTGGACGTAAGAGGCTGGCCGGTGCTGGTCATCGGCGGCGATGAAGAGGCATCGGAAAAATCCCAACGCCTGCTCGAGTCCGGCGCGCGTGTCACGGTGATCAGTCCTACGCTGAATGAACCGCTACGTCTGCTGACGGCTTCGGGTAAGATCATCCATCGCGGACGACATTTTCGCGAAACGGATCTCGAACCTGCCATCCTCGTTCTCAATACCATTCGCGGCGATCGTGACTTTGCTCAGATGCTGTCGGCTAAAGCCAGAGAAAAGCGTGTGCTGCTCTGGTCGGTAGACTATCCGGAGGCCTGCAGCGTCACGATGCCGGCAGTCGCGGCAGTGGGACATGTGCGAGTGGCGATCAGTACAAGCGGTGTGGTGCCAGCCCTTTCCGGATTCATGAAAGAGGATCTGGAACGGATCCTCGATGCGGAATTCATCGATTTTGTCGAGTGGCTGGGGCAACTGCGTGAACAGGCCAAGATGAATGAGCCGGATGCCGAAAAGCGGCGGGTACTGCTCCGTGACGCGCTCGACGGCTTTCGCTTCCTCGGCAAGGTACAATATCCCAAAGTATGGTTGGAAAGACGGGCCGAGCCCGTGGCGATCAAACAACCTGATACGGGAGAATAAGAGGAGCATTGATGGTTCTACTGGAATTCAGCATGTCGCCGTTGGGAAAAAGTGAGAGTGTCGGGAAATATGTGGCGCGGTCTCTCGATATTATTGATAAGAGTGGAGTCGCCTATCGATTGAACCCGATGGGAACGGTCCTTGAGGGGGAATGGGAGGAAGTCTTCGCGGTCGTGCAGCAATGTTATGAGCGGATGAAAAAGGATTGCAACCGCATTTCCTGCACGATCAAAGTCGATTACCGAAAAGGCTATTCCGGGCGACTCCAGAACAAGATGGCCAGCGTTGAAAAAAAGCTTAAACGATCCATTAAGCAATAGGCCGCAATCTGCGAGTGCATGATATCTTATTCCGCCTAGCATGCCCCTTCTTTGGACTGGCTTGACCCCTCCGAGGCCAGGGTACGAACCTTCGTATTGAAACCAGGCACTCTCGTCTATATACTCGCTCCCTGTACTTAGGATTCCCGTAGGCGAACCGTACAGGAATTCGAACGATCTCCTGTGCGGTTTCTCAGCAGTCGTCAGGGTGATCGGGCTTCGTACCATGCCCGGGCTTGTCCAACAGACATGTCGCTTCGAGGAATGATGCCATGACAAGCAGCACGCTCGACATCGTCGAGACCAAGTCTCCCCCGACCATCGAACTCTTACCAAAGGATCGAACCATTCTTGAGCAGGGCGCAATGGTATTTCGCCCGTTCGGCTTGGATGAACAGGGCCAGACGATTCGAGACCTCAGCGGCGTCAGCATCAGAGCGGTGAGGGTCTTTTTAGAGAAGTTGATGACGTCTGAGGGAGGAGCGTCGGCAGGAAAGGAGGCAGTCGAGGAGTTGTGCCGCCTCCTGAATGACCGCATCAAGGATCCCGTCTATCATGTGACTCCGGAATTGTTGAAGAATCCTTGGAACAGCTACTCGTACGAATTTACCTCGTACCTCTATGAGTTGTGTGAACGGATCTCGGGCAACTCATGTTTTGCCTTCAAAGCGGGGGCGGAAAAGGTGTCTCCCATCATGCTGGCACTGACTCGCCCCTTTTCCCTGTCGCAGATCTACACGATGTTTCCCTACTTTGGGAACAAGTTTACGTCCGGAGCTGTCGAGTTTCGTGTGGTGGAAGTCACGAGCAGCACGGCTGCGGTGGGGATGCGGTTTACCGACCGGACGCTTCTGCAGTTCGGGCCCTACCGTAGAAGGTGCGCCTGGCTGGTCTGTCAGTCCGCACAGGGCATCATGGTCGCAATGGCTGAGCGCATTCACGGCCGCTCTCAGGCGGAAGTCATCGAAACCTCCTGCATCGGCCATGACGATGAGTGGTGCCAGTGGACTATTCAGTGGCAAGAAAGATCACGGTTTGGAAAACGATTCTGGCGAGCGACATCAACCCTGGAACAACCTCGACCTCTCCTGCCGAGCGAAGGGACACTTTCTAAAGTAGACAGTGAGCGAACTGCCCTCGCAGCAACAGACGGGCGCTTCGAGTCGCCGGCTCAGACGCAGCGGCATTTTACTTGGTTTGTGTGGGGAGGAGTGTTTGGCCTTGCTCTCATGGCGGGAGTCGGTGTGTTGAATCCGACGGTGAGTCTCGGTGAGGTATTGTTAGTCGGACTGTGCCCGATCCTCGCTGTCGGTATCATGGTCAATCGACGGCTGCTTCGGGAGAGCGAGCGACGCGAAGCTTTGATCCAAGAGCAGATTACATTCGTCGAATCCCGTCACGAGGAATTGCGCGCAGCCTATTTGGAACAAGAGCAGATGCGGGTGGAGTTGCGTCGGAAAGTGGCTCAACTTACGGCGCTGCATCGAGCGGGGCTCTCATTCGGCTCGACCTTTGAACGAGATGCCCTCTTGCACCAGGTGTTGGAAGCCTTGACACACGAGCTCAACTATAACAGTGCCATGGTATCCATGTTTGACCCCTCTGAGCATACCGTCCAACATATCCGTCTGATCGGCGCGCCTCCGGAGGTTGAAACGTTCGCCCAGTCTTGTCGGATTCCGGTCACCGATCGCGAGAGTCCCGAGGGGACGGTGGTCCTTCAAGGACTCCCGCTGTTGGTCAAAGATATCGAGTCGATACGGTACAGCCTCCATCCCCTCAATCAACGTTTAGCCGAATTAAGCGGGACCAAAGCATTGGTTGTGGTTCCCATCAAGACCAAAGATCGTATCTGGGGGATGTTGACGGTCGATCGCTCGCACAATATCAAAGCGTGACGAAAGACGATTTAGAACTGATGACGACGGTGGCGAGTCAAGTCTCCATCGCCTTGGATAACGCCTCAGCCTACCAACAGATCGAAGAGTGGAATCAGGGCTTGGAGGTCAAAGTACAAGAGCGCACCGAAGCCCTTGAGCGGGCGGACCGTTTGCGTGCGCAATTCCTTTTACATGTGTCCCATGAATTGAGAACACCGCTCACGTCCATCAAGGGATTCATACAAAATCTGCTGGACGGGCTGACGGGACCGTTGAACGAAAAGCAGCAGCGCTACCTCGTGCGCATGTCGGACAATTCAGATGGGCTGGTCCGTATGATCGAGGATCTCCTTGATCGCACCCGTATCGAGACCGGGCGCTTGGAGGTGCATCCGACCGACGTCAAGCTTGAACTCTGTCTCGCCGATGTGATCGAGCAACTGAAGCCGCTGGCCCAGGCAAAACAGCAATCGCTGGAATTCCGTTGTACCGACACCGAAGTCGTCGTCTGGGCGGATCGCGATCGTTTGATTCAGACGGTCGTCAATCTGCTGCAAAATGCCATCAAGTTCACCCCGCCAGGCGGAGTTGTGTCGGTCGCTTGCGAGTTGCCGAACCACCGCACAGCCTCTGTACTGGTTCGGGATACAGGTCCCGGTATTGCCTCCGAATACCTTGACAAGATTTTTGACCCGTTCTTCCGCATCCAACAAGGCCAGCGCACAGCCCCCAAAGGGTTGGGACTTGGACTGTCAATCGTGAAAACACTGGTGGAGTTGCAAGGCGGGGAGGTCGTGGCTCGTAATCGTCCGGAGGGCGGTGCGGAACTGTCTTTCACAATTCCGATCCATGCCGTGCAGACACCGCCGTTGCTTGAGTCTCACCTCATGGGCCAACACATCTTGGTTGTGGATGATGATACCGACATTCAGCAACTGCTTCATGACCGGCTGAAAGCGGGAGGCTACCAGACATTCTCGGCGTTCGATGGTCGTCAAGCGCTAGCGATTCTCCAATCACGGGCGTTCGATGGGATGATTCTCGACATCGGAATCGGCCAGATCGACGGCTTGGAAGTGCTACGACAGGTGCGTCTAATAAATCAACGCCTTCCTATCATCATGATTACGGCGTCGGGATCCCAGGAACTCGCCGTGAGGGCCATCGGGTTGGGAGCCCAAGCCTACCTGCTCAAGCCATTCGATGCGGGCCAGCTTCAGCAAACTATGGATCGATGGTTCTGACGTGCATGACCAGGATACCATGACCAGGATACAATGTGCGCTCTGAACCATTGGAGACTGCCTGGGAAGGGGCAATGGTGTTGCTCTCGGAATAGCGTTTGGGTTCGCGGGCATCAGGGGATTGCTCTTCTTGCACTAGTCGTCATCGTCTGCACAGCTTTCCCTGTCTCAGCTCAAGTGCCTCGAGTCTATGGTCAAGGAGCCGCTGCGTCTGGGATGGGTAATGCCTTCGCCGCACAGGCAGACAATCCTTCGGCTCTTCATTATAACCCAGCTGGCATGACCCAGCTGCGTGGAATACAAATGATGGGCGGGTGAACTCTCGTCGGAGGGACTACCGATTTCAGAAGTCCGGATGGCACCACAGTAACCGGGGACCACGATGGCGTCGTCGCGTGGCCTGGTCCCGGCCATGGGTATATTACGGCGAATCTCCAGGGCCTCGGTGTGTCCTCGCTTGATAAGTTGACGATAGGGGTGGGGGTGACAACTCCATTTGGCTCGGTGATGAGGTGGCCTGATGACAGTCCCTTTCGGGCTCTCACCACATTTACCGCATTGCCCTTGTTTGACATCAAGCCCACACTTGCCTACCAACTCCATCCGGATTTCTCGATAGGTGGGGGAGCAGACATCTACACCTTCGCGAGTTTCTTTGGCGAAGGACAAGCAGAACTGCAGTCGATTTCGCCCGGCGGATTGGCGCCTGCTGGAAGCAAACTCGAATTTAACGGCAAAGGCACAGCTCCAGGATTTAACGTCGGAGCGTTGTATACGGCACTCCGGAATGCAGAGGGACAGCCTGTGGCGAACGTTGCGGTGGTGTACAGAAGCCAGGCGACGCTCCATTTAGACGGAGCGTTGTCGGCGAACGGCGTGAAGATCCAAGATGCGACGACGACGTTGGTGTTGCCCCAGGTGATTACCGGTGGAATCGCGCTATGGCCGGTTCGGAACACGGAACGCGAATGGAAGCTCGAATTGAACTTGACATTCCCCGTAGCTCGCTACGGGGTTGGCCTCTCCTTCCGAGAAGTCTTCGGAATTGAGTTCTGTGATACCCCGCAGCTTGCTGCGGGGAGCTTCATTACGTGGGTTGGAAATCGGTCCGAAATCTGGATATCCATTTGGCTGATGGCAGGGTCATCCCTCAGCCGCAAAATTGGCACGGCACCTATGCCATTCTGGTCGGGACCGAGTATCGATGGGTAAAAGTAGATCGGTTGCCTGGCTGGGAGATCGCTCTACGAGGCGGCTATACCAACCAGCAAGCACAGGTGCCCGATCTCAATTTCAATCCAGGGGTTCCATCGGCTGATCTGCATGTCATTTCGACGGGCGTTGGAATGTTGTGCAAGAGCAATGGGTCATTCTTGGGCCTGTTCTCCTGCGGTAGCGTAGGAATCGGACCGGTCAAGGCAAAACTGGTCGGCGTCGATATATCGTACCAGGCGTTCCTCTACGAGCCACGAACGATCTCAGGAAATACCGGACTTCGTGCGGCGGTGAATGGACTCTACAATACCACCTTACACGCAGGTTCATTGTCCGTCCGAGCCAGTTTCTAGTCAGTATCGTGCGTAAAGGCGTATATCGGTTTGCTCCAGTCTCTGCGAACACCGACGAATGGGCATGTGGGAACGGATCAGGAAGAGTGGTAGATCCTGGGAATCTGCGGACTGATCGCGCACAGAACCTCATAGGAGATCGTTCCGGTCCACTCGGCAATATCGCGGGCGGTGATGTGCTCATTCTCCTGTTGCCCAATCAGCACGACTTCGTCACCGACGATAACGCCCGGTATCGCGGTGATATCCGCCAGTATCATGTCCATGCACACCAATCCCGCGATGGGAGCTCGTCGTCCCCGGATGAGAACAGATCCTCGATTCGAGAGGTGTCGGCTCAACCCACCTGCATAACCGATCGGGAGAACGGCAATCCGCGTGAGGCGCTTTGCGGTGAAGGTGCGATTGTAACTGACCGTTTCTCCTGGCTGGATGGTTCGAAGTTGAGCGACACAGGTCTTCAGTGAGAGCACCGGCCTGAGGCCTGGAGCCTCTACCGTGCCCGGAAGTGTGTGGTACCCGTACAACATGATGCCGGGCCGCACGAGGGAAAAGTGAGTTGATCGGAAGCGAACCGCTCCACCGCTGTTCGACACGTGAACGAGAGGAACTCGGAAGCCATTCTCGAGGACAATTTTTGCAGCCTCATTGAAGCGGCTGATTTGCTGTTCAGTAGCGTCTGGGTTGGAGCCATCGGCATCAGCCAGATGGGTCATGAGTCCTTCCAATTGGAGAGAGGAAGGAAACTGATGTGAGTTGAAGAGCGTCTTCAGTTCATCCTGAGTCAATCCCAAGCGACCCATACCGGTCTCGATTTTAAGATGTATCGGGTAGGGGGTCGCACGTGATGCAGCAGCCTGTGCCAATGTCGGGACCATGGAAGGATCGCTCACCACCGGAGTGAGTTGGTGGGCAAAGAGATCGCCGAATTGTTCGTGGAAGATCGGTCCGAGGACGACGATCGGCACAGTGATGCCGGCTTGCCGAAGTGTGACTCCTTCTTCCGTGGAGAACACGGCAAGGCGAGTGACACCATGCCGTATCAGCGTCCGTGACGTTTCGATCGCGCCATGGCCGTAGGCATTGGCTTTGACGACCGCCATGACGTCGCATCTCGGGGAAAGAACTCGACGAAATTGGGAGAGATTGTGTACGAGCGCCGTCAGATCTACGGTGGCGACGGTCGGAAGGAATGTCGGCGTAATCGGCACGCGAAGAAGTAAGAATCAGGGGGGCCGATTCAGACCTCCATGATTTCTTGTTCCTTTTTCTTGATTACGTCGTCGATTTTTTGCCCGTATTGCTCGATCAGTTTCTGGGTCTCTTGCTCAGCCTTGCGCAGTTCGTCCTCGGTGAGCGTTGCCTCTTTCTGGAGTTTCTTTAACTCTTCGTTCGCGTCTCGCCGAAAACCTCGAATCTGGACCTTCGTCTCCTCACCATGCTTTTTGCAGATCTTCGTCAACTCCTTGCGCCGTTCCTCGGTCAGGGGCGGAAGCGGGATTCGGATCACTTTGCCGTCGTTTGAAGGCGTTACCCCCAACCCTGAATTGGATATGACTTTCTCGATTTCTTTGATCAGTTTCGGTTCCCAGGGTTGAATGGTGATGAGTCGCGCTTCAGGGGTGGAGACGTTGGCGATCTGCTTGAGCGGAGTCATGGTTCCATAATAGTCGACACGGATACCGTCGAGCAGGGCGACGGAGGCCCGCCCGGTTCGGAGGCCGGACAGGTCTTTCCGCAAGTGTTCGAGAGCCTGATCCATGTGTGTGGTGAATGTCTGCCGAACGGAGGCCGCATTAGACATGGAGACACCTCGTGATGGGATCAGTGATCACCGAGCGTAACCAGGGTTCCGATCGGCTCGCCTAAGGCCACGCGTTTAAAGTTACCCTTGACTTTCAGGTTGAACACGATGAGAGGTAATTTATTGTCCATACAGAGGCTGATCGCCGTGGAATCCATCACCTTGAGCTTCTGGTTAAGAATGGATAGAAATGAGATCCTCTCATACTTCTTCGCCGACGGATTGGGGACGGGATCGGCATCGTAGATGCCGTCGACTTTCGTTCCTTTCATGATCACTTGGGCACTGATCTCCATCGCCCGCAGGACGGCGGCCGTATCGGTCGAGAAATAGGGGTTGCCCGTGCCGGCGGCAAAAATGACCACGCGGCTCTTTTCAAGGTGACGGATCGCCCTTCG
Organism: Nitrospira sp.; assembly: GCA_025934915.1. GTDB lineage: Bacteria > Nitrospirota > Nitrospiria > Nitrospirales > Nitrospiraceae > Nitrospira_D. The sequence goes on along the minus strand of JAICWG010000041.1, from coordinate 7,240 downwards.
ACGGATATACCCCTCTGCGAGCTGGCGCATTTCGATGGCAGATTGAATACGGGTCATGATGCCGATCCGCTCGAGCGCATTCTGGAGGGCCAACGCATTGAGCACCGTCGCCAGCATCCCCATGTAATCTGCCGAGGCTCGTTCCATACCGGATGCACTTGCCGCGATTCCACGAAAAATATTGCCTCCGCCGATGACGACCGCCACTTGGATGTCAAGGGCGACGACGGAAGCAATTTCCTCTGCGAGGTTTTCTAGAATGGATGGCTGGATACCATAACCCTGCTCACCGGCCAACATCTCCCCGCTGACTTTCAGAAGGAGGCGTTGGTATTTGGCAGAGCTCATGCTTCGCCTAACTGGTAGCGGGTGAATCGGCGGATGTTCATGTTTTCGCCGATCTTCGAGATCTTCTGAGCAAGGAGATCTTTGATGGTGACGGCTGGGTCTTTGATGAATGATTGTTCCAATAGGCAGTTTTCCTGGTAGAACTTTTCAAGCTTGCCTTCGACGATCTTCGGCCATGCGGCGGGAGGCTTGCCCATTTCCTTGGCCTGCCCTTCGTAGATCGTTTTCTCTTTCTCGGCAACATCAGCTGAGACATCCTCTCGCTTCACGAATGACGGCTTTGCGGCCGCCACCTGAAGAGCAAGATCATTGACGAACGCTTTGAACTCCTCGTTCCGCGCGACGAAATCGGTTTCGCAGTTGACCTCTATCAATACACCGATCTTGCCGCCCATATGAATATAGGAATGAATCAGCCCTTGGTTGGTTTCGCGTCCGGCTTTCTTGGCCGCAGCCGCGAGGCCTTTTTGCCGTAGATAGTCGACGGCTTTTTCGACATCGTTCCCATTTTCATTGAGCGCCTTCTGACAATCAAGAATGCCGGCCCCTGTTTTTTCCCGAAGCTCTTTCACGAGCTGACTGGATCCTGCCATGGTTCGTTATTCCTTCGCTCTGTCGATGAGGATGAGTCGTTGATGGATCAATCGTGCTAATTACGAAACTGGAACGTGTTCAACGCGCATGGCTGGTTTCTTTTCGCCGCCGGGAGTTGCTTGAAACTCTGCTTCTTCTCGCTGGGCTTTCACATGCGCGCCCTCGATACAAGCATCGGCGATTTTGGACGTAATCAGTTTGATCGACCGAATCGCGTCGTCATTGCCAGGAATCGGGTAGGCGATGTCGTCGGGGTCGCAGTTGCTGTCCAAGATGGCGATGACCGGGATATCGAGTCGCTTCGCTTCTTGAACGGCAATTTTTTCGACTCTCGTATCCAGGACAAAGACCGCCGCCGGAAGGCTGCGCATGTTCTTAATACCGGACAGGTATTTTTGGAGCTTGGCGATATCCTTCTGCATGAGAAGGATTTCTTTCTTTTTGAGGCCATGCTCGCTGGGGTTCAGGAGCGTTGCCTCCATCTTTTTCATCTTATCGATGCTGCGCCGAATGGTTTGGAAGTTGGTCAACATTCCACCCAGCCAGCGCTGGTTCACGAAAAACATGTTGGCTCGCTTGGCTTCTTCTTCGAGGATTTCCGCAGCCTGCCGTTTTGTGCCGACGAATAAGACGGATTCTCCGGCCGCAACGAGGTCTCGGACGAAGGCATAGGTGTGCTCCATCCGCGCGACGGTTTGCTGAAGATCGATGATATAGATGCCGCTGCGTTCACCGAACAAAAACTTCTTCATCTTGGGATTCCAGCGGTTGGTCTGGTGCCCGAAATGAACGCCAGCTTCCAACAACTCCTTGATCGCCACCACTCCCATGCCTTCACCTCCCTTCAAGCTTGCAAAGCACCCCATCGGGCGAGGGAATCGCTTCCCTTATTCTCAAGCCGTGCAGCGTATCGACGCTGATGGTTATTTTATTGAATGGGGCCGTTTTTTCTTTGTGCAGCAAACGAACCCCCTGTCAGACTCAGATCGGGGACGCTACCATAGTCCTGCCTAGGTTTCAAGCCAGCTACAGTCCTTTTGACCTAGGATCGATAGCTGGCGTTAATGCGGACATAGTCATACGAGAGGTCTGTCGTCCACCTGTGGGCATGAGCGTGACCCTGCCCAAGCTGGACGGTGACCGTAAACTCCTTTTGTTTGAAGACCTGCGCAATTTTTCGCTCCGCCTCCAGCCCCATTCCGATCCCCCGGTGTACCATGACAATGTCATCGAATCGCACCGTGACTTTATCTGGGTCGATCGCAACGCCCGATCGCCCGAGGGCAGCCATGACTCTGCCCCAATTGGCATCCTCTCCAAACAGAGCGGTCTTGACCAGATTCGATGTCGCAATGGTGTCCGCGACTCGTTTCGCCGCTGCTGTCGTGACGGCTCCTTCCACCCAAATCATGACGACCTTGGTGACCCCTTCTCCATCGCGGCAAATCATGAGAGCCAATTCCCGTGCTGCATCAGTTAAGAGTCGCTCGAATTCGCGATAGGGCCTGGTGCCTTGTTGAAGAGGCCGGTTCTTGGCGAGGCCATTAGCCAGACACAGAACCGTGTCATTCGTGCTGGTATCACCATCCACCGTAATGCAATTAAAGGATTGATCGACTGCTGATTTCAACGCCAGCTGGAGAGCGGCTGGAGCAATCGCTGCATCAGTCGTCAAATAGGCGAGCATGGTGGCCATATTCGGGTGGATCATGCCAGAACCCTTGGCCATGCCGCCGATAGTGACGATGCGGCCGCCGATTTTCGCTTGTCTCGCGACGGTCTTGGGCCGCAAGTCCGTGGTTAAAATCGCTTGCGCTGCTTGATCGCCCCCTGGAATGCTGAGACGTGCGACCAATGTTGGGATAGCTGCGGTGATGCGATCAATCGGCAGCACGCGACCGATCACGCCGGTCGAGCCCACGAATACGTGGTGCAAGGGAATGGAAAGATGCTCCGCCACAGCCCTAGCCATCGTTTTTGCCGCCACCAACCCTTGTTCACCCGTACAGGCATTGGCATTCCCGCTGTTGGCAATAATAGCCCGCCCGCGACGGGACCGAAGATGGTGTCGATCCAGCAAGATCGGCGCGGCAACAATGCGATTCTTTGTGAAAACTCCGGCGATCGGTCCGCTGACGTCGGACACACAGAGGGCCAAATCCAACAGGTCTGGTTTTTTGATCCCACAATGGATTCCGGCGGCTTTAAACCCTAGCGGTGCGGTGATACCGACGTGTTCTGGTCTCATACGAGTTCGAGGAGGGTGGTTAGGGATAACTGGCCGGTGCGGTGAGGCCGGTCTCCTCAGGAATGCCGAGCATCAAATTCATGGCTTGAATGGCCTGACCAGCGGCTCCTTTGACGAGATTATCGACCGCCGCCACGGTGACGACCCATCCGGTCCGCGAATCCTGGTACAGGCCGATGTCGCAATAGTTCGTTCCCTTAATGTAATGTGGATTGGGAACGAGATCTTCGTAGAATCGGACGAAGCGTTCAGCTGCATAGAACTCTCGGTACAGGTCCCGAAGATCAGAAAGTTGCATAGGTCGCGTGAGTTTACAGTATGCCGTACTCAGGATGCCTCGATTCATCGGTACAAGGTGAGGTGTGAATGTCACGGTTACTGAGCCGACGTTGTCCATGAGTCCGGAAAGTTCCTGTTCGATTTCAGGCGTATGGCGATGTTGCCCGATTTTGTAGGGTTCTAAAGATTCATGCGCTTCCGGAAAATGATAGGCCAGGGCTGGACTCCGTCCCGCTCCTGACACGCCGGACTTGGCGTCGATCACAATCGTCTCCGGCTGCGCGAGCCTTTTGGCGAAGAGGGGCGCCAACTGTAGAACTGCGGCAGTGGGATAACATCCAGGCGAAGCAACCAGTTTGGATTTAGCAATCGCGGTCCGATGGAGTTCCGGCAAACCATACACCGCGTCTTGGAGCAAATGTGGATGGCTATGCGGAGTGTGGTACCACTTCTCGTAGATACCGACATCCTTCAGCCGATAGTCTGCACTAAGGTCGACGACGGGTTTACCTGCCTTGATACAGGTTGCAACAGGATCCTGCGATTTCGTATGAGGCAATGCGAGAAAAATGGCATCCGCCCGCTCCGTCAGGGCTTCCGGCGCCAAGGCTTCAAACTGATGATCGACGATTCCCTTGAAGCTCGGAAACACAGATGAGATCGACTGACCCGCTGACTTTTCAGACGTCACGGCGGTGATGGTGAAGTAGGGATGAGCTGCCGCAAGCCGAACAAGTTCAGCACCGGCATATCCGCTCGCTCCGGCAATGGCGATTCGAAATTTCTCACTCATGAGCCATCATCTCTATCCTGACCAACGATCGCGTTACATAAAAAGAAGACACAAAAAAGGGAAGGCATGGAGCCTTCCCTTTCTGGATCGTCGGCCCATGGACCTAGCGCTTGGAGTATTGGAACCGCTTGCGTGCGCCCTTCTGTCCGTACTTTTTTCGTTCCTTCACGCGTGAATCACGCGTGAGCAACCCCTCCTTCTTCAGTGGGCTGCGGGTTGCAGGAGTCATCGCAACGAGGGCCCGCGCGATAGCATGGCGGAGAGCGCCGGCTTGCCCGGTCGGGCCGCCCCCATAGACAGTCGCGCTGATCGAGTATTTGCCTATCAAGCCAGCCATCTCAAGGGGTAGTTGAATAATTTGCCGGAGAGTGAGACGAGGAAACGCCTTCTCCAACGGTTTCTCGTTCACGATAATATCGCCCGCGGTGCCTGTGACCCAGGCTCGGGCGACTGCGCACTTTCTCCGCCCCGTTGCGTATTGTGTCACCACTGCCATGCGACTCGTCTCCTTCTGGTTGAGGACATGTCTCTAGAGAGAAATAGGTTCAGGACGTTGAGCGTGATGCGGATGATCGGGTCCGACATAGACGCGGAGTTTACGCGCCATGCCATTGCCGAGCGGGGTTTTGGGAAGCATGCCCTTGATCGCTTTTGTCAGGAGCTGCGTAGGGTCTTTCCGAAATACATGCGCGGCGGAAGCGGTTTTCAACCCTCCCGGATATCCTGTATGGTGCCGGTACAATTTGGTTTCCATCTTGTCGCCGGTCAATTGAATCTTTTCCGCATTCACGATGACCACATGATCTCCCATATCAACATTCGGCGTGAATGTCGGGCGATGTTTCCCCCGTAAAATGCTCGCCACTCGTGCCGCCAATCGGCCCAGGGTTTTTCCCTCGGCGTTCACCAGATGCCAGGTTTCTTTCACATCAATCGGATTTTCGAAATACGTCATCATCTTGTTCTCCACCGCTGCAACTCTGTCAGCATTTGATCAGCATTTGACTTGAGAAGCGTTAGACTTCTTGGGCACCGATATTCTTCGTCTCCAGCTTGGACAACCAGGCGTCCAGATTCTGGCCGCTGCGTCGTTTCCACACGTCCTGAGTGACATAAATGGGCGCCTGGCAGCGGAGAGCCAATGCAATGGCGTCGCTCGGTCTGGAGTCAATGGTGCGCGCGACTCCTTTGTTTTCCAGGAAGACGGTCGCGTAGTATGTGCTGCTCTTGACGTCCGTGAGGACCGCTCGCTCCATCTTGATGCCGAGGTGCTCGCCGAAACTCTTGATCAGATCGTGGCTCATCGGTCGTGGCGTGGTCGATGTGTCCAGGGCGCGTCTGATGGCTTCACCCTCCGATGCGCCCACCCATACCATGAAATGTTCCGACGTAACGTCGGCTCGGGTCAGCACGACGATCCTCGTATCCGTAGTCGAATCTTCCACAACTCGATTGACCGTAAGCTGTATCAGCGGTTCGGTTGCTTGAGGCGCATGCTCTTCCATACAACAACAACCAAGATAGTTCGTCAGGAGTCCAATTTTCCAAAGTCCTCTGGCTTCAAGTTTTCCAGCCACTGATCGAGTTCTTCCGAACTCTGCTTTCGAATCACGGACTCACTCGCAAAAATTGGAGCCTGTGTCCGGAGAGCGAGGGCGATGGCGTCGCTGGGACGGGAATCGACGGTATACTCCGAATCTGCGTAGGTCAAATGCACTTTGGCAAAATAGGTATGTTCATTCAAGTCCGTAATCACCACACTAATGACCTTGGCATTGAATGCATCCAAGTATGACTTCATGAAGTCGTGAGTCATGGGACGGGGAGGGGCGACATTCTCGATCGCCAGGCTGATCGAGCTTGCTTCCGATTTTCCGACCCAGATCGGTAGCATTTCCGACTGATCATCGTCTCGGAGTATGACGATGTACGCATTGTTGTAGGGGTCAAACATGAGCCCCTTGACCTGCATCTGCGTGATCATCTCCGAGCCGAATCCTTGTCTTCCACCTTAATTGAACAGCAAAACGCAACAATCTAGCACTTTCAGATTTGTGATGTCAACGAACCCAGCGACAATCAAAAGGAAAACTTGGCGCACACCCGCTAAAACTCTTTCGGAAGAAATGCACAATCAGCTGGCCGGCGGACGATAGTTTTCGGCAACCTTCGACGAATCGATCTGTTCCCCGAGTTTCAAGAATGCCTTCATCTGCTTGCGAACGAGTTCACGTCCGCTCTCATCGCCGAGATTGACTTGATATTCATTGATCACCATCACGCGCATGCCTTCCCACTTTTTCCAGCAGCTGGTGCAGACCTTGCTTTTCACTTCTGATTCGAGCTTGCCGAGAAACAAAGGGGCCGTAATCGCTTCGCCGGTTTGCCCGCATGTCACACAAGAAACCTCTGTCATAACAGAACGCTCCTTTTTTCAATGCTATGTCCATCTCGAACATCAGGGTGAAGATTCAGACTCCCATTGCAATGAGTAGGTATTCTATCAGAAATGTTCTAGTGAAAAAAAGGTCAAGACTTCATGCATAGGATTCCTCCAAGCAGCACATCATGTGTCGGCTGTTCGGTCTACCTCAAGCGGACAATACAGCGTTTACATTGCCTCTGCCGTGGAACATTGTAGAATCCGCGAGAGGAGGCCAATTGTTTCAACCAGAGGAGCACAAGCGGAATATGTGGCGGCAAAACCTGTGAGTCGGCCACTCGGTTCTCACAGATCAGCGGACGTTGAGAGCCGCCTCAGTGACGACACTGGGGAAATCGCAGCCTTCATGCGGTGCTATATCAAGAACTTGTATCTTCATTGAGGGGTTTTGCATCATGGCACCACGGGAACGGGGCAGATCGCAAAGATCTGGGTCTGGAAGCAAGAAGACCGTGGGTCAGCTCGGGTCGTCCCGTTCCTCCGGTCACCAACCCGAACAGTTGAGAGGGCCACGAGCCCGTATCGTGCAAGGACG
>JAICWG010000048.1 GCA_025934915.1 Nitrospira sp. | reverse complement strand
GCACTGATAGATGTTGCATAACTGGTTTGAACCTGTGCATCAACGGGAATGTACTACCGCTCGCCCGTAGTAAGCCTCAATGTCAATTGGTGTCCAGAAAGACCTTCACGATACGATGCGAAACACGTTGCTATCGTGCAAGAGGCTGATTCGTACCGGCCTTGACAACGAGCGGTGAGGGATAGTAAATAAAATTTAACAAAAATAAGATTGGTGATGGAGTTCACCAAGAACCGTCCTCTCAGCCGAGGGGAATGATAACTCCTACCTGAAACAATCTGGTAGGAGTTTTTTTATGGGACCCGTAGGTAGAGCCTCTTCCGCTTCCTTCTTTCTCCCTTCATTCTTGTATTTCCCTGAGAGCCGCCGCCTCTGTTCTGAGGTCTCACATCGTCACGTCATTTTTGTCTGCATCAATGTAGTGGGTAGTGCTGTAAGTCTTCCTAATAAAGGAGGTTCTTATGATCACGGTATCTAAAATCGCTTGTATCCTCGCGTGTGGGGTCGTGCTGGGAGTTAGCCTGTCGGATCAGACCACGTGGGCCAGAGACGAGATAAAAGTCTTCCATCCTGTCCCACGAATCGGCGGACAAGCGGGGCAGCCCTATGATCACGCCAAACACGATTACGGATCTCTCCAAGCGAGGGAACGAATAGGGGGACAGCCTGGAGAACGAATCGGTGGACAGGCGGGGCAGCCGTACGATCACATGAAACCCGAATACGAGTCGGGTCTTCATGCGCGAGCACGAATCGGCGGGCAAGCTGGAGAGCGCAATGGTCTCATCCGACTCGAGTAACGTGCCTCGCTGCCGAGGAGCTATGTAGTTCCTGAGTGATGGCGTCGGAGGCGCCACATTCAGGACAGTGATCCATGAAGAGCGGAGTGTTGGTCTCGATCAACGGAACGTTTGACAGGAGCAAGTCTCTTATCCAAGAAGGAGATGAGATGACCGTATGGTCTTTCTTGCCGCCGTATTCCTATGATAGGAATGGCCAATGGTTGAGAAAATGAGTGCATCTGTGCGTTGCGAGCGAGCCTGTTCATGAATCAGGAAGGCGGCCATGCGCAAAGCCGCTCAAGATAACTCTGGAGAAGTGCGACGTTGTCGAATGTTGGTCGTGATCGATTTTGCTTCGCCAAGCTGGCGCTCCTGGCTCTTTTGTTCATGCAGGGGTATTCAATCACGGATGTGTCTGCTGATACCACGGGTGTGGAGCAACCGGTCAGTAGCCCAGAAGTCTCGGATGCGAATGCCACAGCGGGGGCAGGTCAACCATCTACGGGACGAGAGTCAGCCACTGAGGGGTTGATTTCTGGGCGAGGATACCAAAAGTTTCAGTACAAAGGCATCCGGTTCGCGCCCGGTGGTTTTTTCGACGGAACCGCGATCTTCCGTTCTGCCAATGAGAATGCCGACGTTCAAAGTAACTATGGAGACATCCCGCTCCAAGGGTCAGCCAACAGTCATCTTTCGGAATTTCGGGGATCGGCTCGTGGCTCCCGTTTGAACTTCTTGGCCGAAGGGCAATATCGGAGCACGGCGATCGCCGGGTATGTTGAAGTCGACTTTCTCGGCAGTCCGACCTACGGGAACGAGTTGGAGACGAATAGCTGGGGTCCGAGGCTGCGGCAAGTGTGGAGTAATGTCGATCTTCCCAATGGTATTTCCCTGTTATTCGGCCAAAGCTGGTCTCTTCTCACCACCCATCGCATCGGGCTCAAACCGAGACAGGAGTTCATTCCTCTTAACACCGACCTCCAAACAGTGGTGGGGAACAACTGGGCACGGCAATGGGGATTGCGTGTCACCAAAGCCTTCGGCCCCAACCTCATCGCGGCTGTTGCGATTGAAAATCCAGAAACCAATGTGAACGGAGTCGTCCAGCCGATCGGCGTACAAGGTTTCAATACCTCTCCCAATGCCCAAAAGCCGTCTAATTTTTTCACTACCAGTCTCACGCCAGGCGCCAATGGCATTTCGACCGATATTGCACCGGACATCTTAGGAAAGCTGGTATGGGAACCTGGATCTGGACATTGGGAAATCAAAGGCATTGTCAGATTTTTTCGGGACCGATTCGGCGCCAACAACCATGTCGCTGTAGGTGGCGGAGTAGGATTGGCTGCTGTGCTTCCTCTGACACGAGAGCTCAATCTAATTGCTGAAGGTTTGGTAGGAGCAGGGATTGGCCGCTATGCATCGACCATTGGGGCCGATGTCGTCGCGAGCCCGTCCGGGAAGATTGTGCCGATTGAGGCCTTTCAATTCATGGGAGGGCTGGAATGGCATCCAGGAGATGATTGGGATGTCTATGCGTATTACGGGATAGAGCACTATGCGAGGACAGCCTATGCCGGCACAGCTATCGGATACGGTTCTCTCTTGGCCGACCTCGGCGGTTGTGGAGTAGAGGATCCGGGAACTCAGCCTTGCCAGGCCGCCAATGCGACCGTCAGTCAAGCTCAACCTGGGTTCTGGTATCGGATGATCAACTCAGATATTGGGATCGTCGCACTCGGACTCTCCTATTCGTACACGCATCGCACCGTGTGGTCGGGATTACACGGTATACAGCCATGGGGGGAAGAACATATGATTATGACAACGATTCGCTATTACCTCCCATAAAAAGCGCCTTCAACAGGTCTCGAGTGTTGCGAGAGCACTTTTCACTACTCTATAGATCAGGTGGAGTCCGAAAGTGACGGTGGCCTCAGCCTGGTCGCGGGAAACGAAACAGCATTCGGATCGTTTCCTATGCCGAGGTGTCCTATAGAAAAACCGGCTGTCATTTCCCTTCCTTGACCTTCCTCTCAGACGGCACCTATAATCCCGCTACAAGTTTTCTGCAACATACTGATTCAACGGACAAAATGGCTGAATTCACGCATTTTAATGAATCGGGGCGGGCTCGGATGGTCGATATCAGTACCAAGGAGTCAACTGTACGGCTTGCTACGGCTCAGGCCAAGGTAGTTCTGCTTCCCGAAACGCTTGAAAAGATTCAACGAGGCAAGATTGCCAAGGGCGATGTCTTGGCGGTCGCGCAGGTCGCCGGTGTGATGGGTGCGAAAAAGACGCCGGACCTGATTCCCATGTGCCATCCGATTCTCCTCACGAGCGTCGATATCGTTTTCAAAGAAGAACTTCAGCCTGATCCCCAAGGACGCAGCTCGATCACCGTTACGGCGACAGCCAAGACGATCGGGCCAACGGGGGTTGAGATGGAGGCGATGACGGCGGCCACGGTTGCGGCGTTGACCATTTATGACATGTGTAAGGCGGTAGATCGCGGAATGAGTTTCAGCGAGGTCTGTCTGGTTTCTAAGTCAGGTGGAAAATCAGGGACGTATAGGAGGAAGGACTAAGGTTCAGGTTAGGGCTGAGGCAAGATGATTACAGTGCGATTGTTCGGTATAACGAAAATGCTGGCGGCGAATCAGAATTCTCTGTCGTTCAATGTGGCTAATGGTCAGCAAGTAAAGGATCTGATCGGTGCGATAGAAATCGGCTATCCCGCAATCGGTGAATTGATTCAGAAGAAGAAGGTGCTCGTGTCGGTGAATCAGGACATCGCGCACGAAGAGACAGTCATTAGAGATCACGACGAGATTGCGTTGCTCCCGCCGTTCGCGGGCGGATCAGGGTTCGACCAGGCAGAAGACAGCGAGTTCGTCCGTGTGCAGCGGGAGAATTTTTCCATCGATCAGGAACTCGATCGCGTCCGAAGCCGATCCACACGAATCGGCGGGATTGCCACGTTTTTGGGCATCGCGCGTGATCGGTCTCGCGGGCGGGATGTCGATGGCATTACGTTCGAGCACTACGAAGGGATGGCGCAAAAGAAGCTACGGGAGATTCGAGAACGGGCCTTGAAAGATTTCGATATTCTGGAGTTGCTCATCATCCACCGGTATGGAGAAATTGCGATCGGTGAAAATATTGTGCTGATCATTGCCGGTGCCGAGCACCGCGCCGATGCGTTCCGTGCCTGTAAATGGGCGATCGATGAGCTCAAGCAAATTACGCCGATCTGGAAGTTGGAACACACGCCGGAAGGGGAGGTCTGGGTGGAAGAACATCCCTAAATGTTTTGAAGTGTGTAACGTGAAACGCGGGAAAATCTGTGTGATGAAAGATGGCAGCAAAGGTCGGCTGCAAGCGGTGGATGAATTGACGGAAAATATAGCGCCTATGACAGCACAGGACATGTTCGGGCGGTCGTTGAAAAGTTTGCGGCTGTCCGTCACCGATCGCTGTAATCTTCGTTGCCGGTATTGCATGCCGGAACCTGAATATGTCTGGCTCCCACGCAAGGATATCCTGAGCTTCAAAGAAATGGCGACGCTCGCGGGATACTTTGCTGATCTGGGTGTCGATAAGATCAGATTGACCGGTGGTGAGCCTTTGTTGCGTCGAGACCTTGCTAGGTTGGTGCGGTTGCTCCTACAGGATAGGCGGATCACGGAAGTGGCGTTGACGACGAACGGCGTGCTATTGGCTGAATACGCACAAGAGCTCTACGATGCGGGGCTCGACCGGGTAACGGTGAGCGTAGATACCCTGAGGCCGGAGCGATTTCGCCGACTGACCGGGCGGGATGAATTTGCACGAGTTCTGGAAGGCATTGAATCAGTCGGGAAAACAGGCTTCACCAATTTGAAGTTCGACACCGTCGCGATTCGTGGATTCAATGAGGACGAACTGAGCCCATTGATCGAGTTTGCTAAACACTATCAGGCCGAAGTCCGGTTCATCGAATATATGGACGTTGGTGGAGCGAATGAGTGGAGGATGGACAAAGTCCTTTCTCAGGACACGATCCTTGATGCCCTTGCTCGACGGTACGGTCCAATCACAGCGCTTCCGGAACGGGGGGCGGCTCCCGCCCAACGATTTTGCTTGCCGGACGGCACGATCTTTGGGATTATTCCGTCAACGACGACACCGTTTTGTGCGCAGTGCGATCGCAGTCGCGTTACGGCCGACGGGTTGTGGTATCTGTGCTTGTACGCAAGATCGGGAGTGGACCTCCGCAAGCCGCTTCGCATGAACGAGCACCCGGAGCACATGCGGGACATCATTCGATCGGGGTGGGCTGCTCGCCGCGACCGTGGAGCGGAGGACCGCAAGGCGTTGGAGCGAGTTGGGCTTCGAGCCGGGGGGCTGATCGACATTGATCGGTTGCGAGAAGATCCCCATCTGGAAATGCATGCCCGTGGTGGATGAGAGATTCTCTGAGACGGAGCTGCTACAATGAACGCCCCCTCAGTGGTTCTGTTTCCGCCGCCTATTCAAAAGAAGGTCGTCCATGGGTTGGATTTCCTAGAACGTGTTGCAGGATCCTCAATTTTTGTCGCTGCTAGGCGTCGGTTTCTTGCTGGGGCTTCGGCATGCTCTGGATAGCGATCATCTTGCCGCTGTCTCGACGGTGCTTGCGGAGCGGCCGTCACTTCTGGCATCCGGGGCGGTGGGACTTTGGTGGGGCATTGGGCACACACTCACGCTCTTGCTGGTCGGGTCGATTGTGCTTGCGTGGGGGATTCGCATTCCAGACGAATTTGAACTCTTGGCCGAATCCGGCGTGGCGGTCCTCCTGATCGTTCTCGGCGGGACCCTGGCTCTGAAATTGTACCGTGAACGATGGCATGTGCACAGTCACCGCCATGAGGGTGAACCGCATATCCATTTCCACAGCCACCGGCGGCAGGAGGACCACCGACATCGGCATTGGATGGTTCAGTCAATCCGCCCACTCTGCATCGGTATGGCTCACGGACTGGCCGGATCAGCGGCATTGATGTTGATGATTCTTTCAACGACGAAGGAGATGGGGACGGGGCTTCTGTCCATCCTCGTCTTCGGTCTCGGTTCAATCATCGGTATGATGGTCATCGGGCTGACGATCAGTGTGCCGGTCATCTATTCACGTTCGATCAGTCAGCGGATTTTTGGGACGGTCCAAGGTCTGGCCAGCATCGCTAGCCTCTCAGTGGGAATATGGATGTTGGTGAAGTTGGCGTTGTCGGCTGCGGGGGGATGAGACGATCTCGTTCTGTGGATATCGACATGCATATCCTCACCTCGGCACTGCTTCTAAGACTGGAGTGTAAGACCCGATAGGAGAACGAGATGGCATGGTTCAAGAAAGAGAAGCCGACAGAATCTGCTCCACCGCCTCGTTCGAAAGGGAGCGAGGGGATGTGGCTCAAGTGCAACCATTGCCGGGAGATCGTCTATCGGAAGGAAGTCGACCGGAACAGCAAAGTGTGTCCGAAGTGCGAGTATCACTTTCCAATCTCGGTCACAGAGCGAATCGGGTTATTGATCGACCTTGGTACCTTCAAAGAATGGGATGCTGCACTGGAAGCCCAAGATCCCTTGACCTTCCAAGACACCAAGTCCTATCGAGACCGCATGAAGATCCACCAAGAAAAGACCGGACGGAAGGATGCCCTCGTCATCGGCGAAGGCCTGCTCAACGGGCGCCGTGTGGTGCTCTGTGTCTTCGATTTCAGCTTTATGGGCGGTAGTATGGGATCTGTGGTCGGGGAAAAGCTCTGTCGCGCGATCGATCGGGCGTTGGAACTGAAGCTGCCGGTCATCCTGGTCACAGCTTCCGGTGGCGCGCGGATGCAGGAAGGCATTCTCTCGTTGATGCAGATGGCAAAGACGTCGACCGCGGTCGCGAAGTTGGGCGAGGCTAAACTGCCGTTCATCTCGATCCTCTCCGATCCCACGTTCGGCGGCGTCACAGCCAGCGTGGCGATGTTGGGGGATGTCATCATTGCCGAGCCCAAAGCGCTGATCGGGTTTGCCGGACCTCGTGTCATCGAACAAACCATCAAGCAACAGTTGCCGGATCAGTTCCAACGGGCGGAATTTCTTCTCGAACACGGCATGATCGATATGATCGTCGAACGTAAGCGCCTCAAGGAGACGGTCGGCACCCTCGTGAATCACTTTTAGCCTTCTGCGTCCTCCCGGCTTGTTGATGAGCTACTCCTCCGTCATTGAGTATCTCTTCGCGCTTCAGAAGCACGGTATCAAGCTGGGCCTGGAGACGATGCGGATTCTGTTGGACCGGATCGGCAATCCCCATCGCTCGCTTCGCGTGCTGCATATCGGAGGGACCAACGGCAAGGGTTCGACGGCGGCACTGGTCGCGTCGGTCCTTCAGCGTTCAGGCCGGCGTGTCGGGCTGTATACGTCTCCCCACTTGGTCGAATTCCGAGAGCGGATTCGTGTCAACGGGTGCATGATTACGGAAAATCATGTCGAGGAGTTGATTGCGCGCTTACGGGCAGCTCTGAAAGATGACCTGGAACCGACCTTTTTTGAGATCACGACGGCGCTGGCGTTCCTCTACTTTGCCGATTCGGAAGTCGACATCGCCGTAATGGAAGTCGGGCTGGGTGGACGGTTCGACGCAACCAACGTTGTGGAGCAACCACTGGCCAGTGCAATCACGACAATCGGCTTGGATCATCAGGAATATCTGGGGCACACGGAGGAGGCGATCGCGTTTGAAAAAGGGGGGATCATCAAGCCCTTTGTACCGGTCGTGATTGGACGGATGGGGCAGGAAGCCGAACAGGTTCTACGCCGGATTGCGCGGGATCGGGCAGCCCCCCTGTGGCAGCTCGGCCGGGACTTTGCTATCGAAGGAACTTGTCCCGAGAAACTTACATATCATGGAGTGACTCGCGTGCTTGAGGATTTGACCTGTGGTCTGACAGGTCATCACCAGTGGGACAATGCTGCTTGTGCGCTGGCACTCCTTGAAGCAGCCGGTCGAGCAGGAATCGAGACAGATGAGGTAGCCGTTCGTGATGGCCTGCGTACGGTCTCATGGGAAGGTCGTTTGGAGTTGATCGACGAGTCTCCCAAGATCGTGCTCGACGGTGCCCATAACCCCGCCGCCGCACATGCGCTTGCGGAGTATCTCAAGGACTTTTGCATCAGTCACCCCATATCCCGGATTATCCTCGTCTGGGGCATGATGCGGGATAAAGATCGACAGGGATTTATCGCTCCGCTGTTACCCTTCGTGTCGGAAATCGTGCTGACGCAGGTGAGTCTCGCACGGTCTGCTACGGTTCAAGAGCTCCGTGCAACTCTGCCCGAATGGCATGGGCCGGTGCTCGAGGCCGTTCTTCCCATGGACGCGATGACAACCGCCAGAAGACGAGCCATGCCTCACGATCTCATCTGTATTGCCGGATCGTTGATGCTTCTAGGGGATATCAAATCGGCAGTGCGTGGCTGTGGGTTGTCACCGATTCGTGGCTAACATGGCGGGTCCTCTCGCGTGGGTCTGCTGGCGGCGCGTTCTCGTCGTCGCCGTCCTCTCTCTCGTTCCATTTCCTGGATCAGCGGCAGACAACCAAACGGGTGCCGGAACGTCGCCCACTGGATCCGCTCCCCTCGATATCACGGCAGAGCGTATCGACTATCGACAAGATCAAGACGTGTATGAAGCAAACGGATCGGTCGTCATTCAACAGGGAGCGATTAAGCTGACGTCGGACCACGCCACCATTCAAGCCTTGCCGGGGATTCTCACTGCCGTCGGCCATGTCCATTTAACGGACCCGCAAGCTGATGTGACGGCTGAGCGGATGGAACTCAATGTCAATACTGAAGCCGGCATTGTGACACACGGCCGGCTCTACGTTCCGACGACAAACTCATCAATATCCGGCGGCCTCATGCAGAGATTTTCCGAATACCATTACCGAGCTAAAGAAGGCAGCTTCACAAATTGCGATGCGCAAGATGGAGAAGTGCCGGCCTGGCGTTTTCGGTTTAAAGATCTGGATATGACTCTCGGGGACACGTTGACATTGAAGGGCACATGGCTCTGTGTATTAGATGTGCCTACGATTCCACTGCCCATCTTTTCCTATCCAATGAACAGACGACGAACCGGATTTCTGACTCCACTAGTCACATATGACAATCGCTTCGGAATGCACGCCAAGGGAAGTTTTTTCTGGGCCATCAATCCGAGCCAGGATCTCACGGTCTTGCCGTACTTCTATAGTAACCTGGGATACGGATCGGATGTTGAATATCGGTATTTCATAGACCGGCGATCTCGTGGGAAGTGGTATTTGAACTATCTGCAGCAGACACAGCTGCCTAATGTTGCCGGCGTGGCCGGCAGCGGGGAGAGTCCGAAAGAGGCGCGGGCGACACTCAAAGGAAGCCATGTGCAATACTTCACCGATACGCTCTCCCTCAGGGCCAACGCAAACTTGGTGACCGATCCGAACTTGTATCAGCAGTTAAGCAATTCAGGAACGCTCCGAGCGTTGCCGAGCACTCAATCAGACCTGGTAGTCACTCAGCGTTTGCCTTACGGCAACCTCTCTCTGGTAGGCCTCTATCTGCAACCGTTACAGGCAGGCGGAAACGACACGTTCCAACGTCTTCCGGAGGCCGCCTATAACCTTCCCTATGTCTCACTGCTCAATTCGCCTGTCTTGTTGGGCATGGAGGCCACCAATGTCTATTGGTATCGGGATCAAGGGTTTACACTCGACCGAGTCAATATGGTTCCTGGGATTGAAACCGAGATGATTCATCTCGGACATATGATCGGGATCCGCCCGCAAGCGAAGTTTCGAGAGGTCTATTACAGCAGAGGTGCGGTGTCAGAGGAAATGCAACATCGCGAGACCTTTTGGTTGGGGGTGGAGGCCACGACTAAGCTGACACGCCGAGTTACCCTCGCTGACGGAGGTAGTCTACTGCATACGGTCGAACCTTCGGTCATGTACGAGTATGTGCCGTCGACCAAGCAATCTCAATTGGTACAAATCGATGCAGTGGATGAACTGCCGAAGAAAAATCTCTTGACCTATATGCTGCGCAGCCGTGTGTTGGAATCAGACAAGAAAAGTGCCTTCAACTGGCTCGATCTGACTGTGGCCCAGAGTTATCATGTCGGCGAGCCGCAGACGGTGGCGAGGGATTTTACTCCAGGTGTCCTTCCCTTCCTCGGGTCAATTACTGAGCCGATCCAGCCGGCCACGGTGCCCGTCCAAGGCAAAAAGTTTTCTGATATCTGGATGCGGGCCGTGATCGGCAACAACCTGCCGACGCTGATGACGGCGGCGGGGTTGGATACTCCGGTAGTCGGACGCGCGGCCCAGGCATGGGCTCTTCGGCCGCCGATCAACCGGTATCTGACGGTCGACGCGTTCTTCGATCCCTATCAACCTGGGGTGAGTCAATTCAACACGGACCTTCGATTTCAAGAGGGAACCAATTGGTATTTCGAAGTGGGACAACGGTACACGAGAGACGGCAATCGAGTCAGGCGAGGCGATATTTGGAATCCGATCTCATTTAACCAGGTGTTTGCTCCGACGAAGGAAATCGAGTTTCTCACGATGGGTGGTGCATTCCGTACCCCTTGGGGTTGGACATTCGGGGCGAAGGCCTATTACGACATCAAGAATGGAAGCAGCCCTCAGTTGGATGCGGTTGCGCTCTATCAGAATCCGTGCAAGTGTTGGTCGGTGGGGCTGTATTACCTGAAGTTTCCGGATCGCCAGCAATATAGCTTTATGTTCAGTCTCACTGGAGTAGGGTGGACCGAAAGCATCGGGACTGCTGTCATGCGAAGTCTATTGAGCCCTCTCCTGTGGGGTGAGCGTGGGCTTCCTTGGGCGACTCAAGGAGGACCGTATGGGCTTCCTCCAGAAGCCTCCGAAACAGGCAACGGATCCGCCGTGACTCAAATCGGCCGATGACCTGTATTTGACACTAAAAACAGTGGTGGGGTACGATGCTTTGGCAATCACGCATAATGATCTCAATCCTGAAGGAGGGCGCAGACGTGGCTGGTGACGCCTTGAAAGTTGAAGATTCCAGTTGGGATGCCGAAGTCATGAAGGCTTCCGAACTCGTCATGGTCGATTTTTGGGCCGTATGGTGCGGTCCTTGTCAAATGGTGGCTCCCATTGTCGACGAGCTGGCCAAAGAATATGCCGGGAAGCTGAAAGTTCGAAAACTGAACACCGACGAAAATCCCGAGGTCGCTGGCCGTTACCAGGTGATGAGTATTCCCACCATTCTTTTCTTCAAAAACGGACAGCCGGTCGAGAAACTGGTGGGTGCCAGACCAAAACGCCAGTTCAAAGAGATGATCGACTCACTGCTCGCTCAGCATGCAGGGACCGCCTAAGAAGCCGCGTCGCAGCCATGCTCACTGAGCTGCGTATCACAAATTTTGCTGTGATCGAACAGCTGAGTCTGACGATTGACTCAGGATTTACCGTGTTGACCGGAGAGACGGGGACCGGTAAGTCTTTATTGATCGATGCAGTGGCCCTTCTTGTAGGTGGAAGAGCCTCAAGCGACCAGATTCGATTCGGCGAAGACGAAGCCCAGCTTGAAGCGTCGTTCGAGATTCCGCTCACGCATCCCCTCCTTCAACGGCTGCGGGCCAGAGAGATCCTTGGATCGCAGGATTCTCAGCTCATCATTCGACGCATCATTGCTCGTTCAGGAAGAAACCGGGTTTATCTGAATGGAGTCTTAAGTCCGGTTCACGTGCTGGAAGAGTTCGCAGGGACGCTCATCGATATCCATGGCCAGCATGACCAGCAATCGCTCTTGTCAAACTCCGCTCAGCTTGAGGTACTGGATGCCTTCGGCCGTCTGCTGGAATCGCGGTCTCAGTATCGATCCATCCATCGTGATTGGGTACGTTTCCGCGAAGAACGCGCTGGGCTTGCCGCTATGCTGCAACAGCGGATCCAGCAGGAAGACTTGTTGCGTTTTCAACAGCAGGAATTGGATGAGTCTGCCTGCCGTATCGGAGAGGAAGAGTTGTTGCAAGCCGAACGCCATCGGTTGGGGTCGTCGCGGCGTCTGACAGAGTTGGCATCCGAAGCTCAGGAACGAATCCAGGACGATACTCATGGTATTGTGACGAATCTAGTGTTGACGGAGCGAGTCTTAGGAGAACTATCTCAGATTGACCCTGAGATGCAAAGCACCGTTCGATTTGTATCCGAGGCTAAAGTGCTCCTGAAAGAAGTCGCTGATTCTCTTCGTGGTTATGCTGAGGGCTTGGACGCCGATCCTATGCGACTCAGCGCGATCGAAGATCGTTTGACTGTCATCCAGAAGATGAAAAAGAAATACGGGGGGACGATCGAAGCCGTCCTGGAGACGCATAATCGAGTGAAACATGAACTAGAGCAACTTCGAGGAGCGGACAGCGAGCTTGATCGGTATGATCGTCTTATTGAGGAGCGACAACGGAATGTGTCGGTGTTGGCCCGAGCGCTCTCAGAAAAGCGAGCGGATGCAGCGCAACGGTTGACGAAACTGGTAGACAAAGAGCTCAATGGACTGAAAATGGGATCCGTACGGTTTCTGGTCCAAGTCATGCCGAGCGGGTCCGACGAGCTCTACGGTCCTGATGGAGCCGACCGTGTCGAGTTTCTGCTGTCGACCAATGCTGGCGAACCGTTGAAACCGATGCCTCGCGTGGCATCCGGCGGCGAACTATCGCGGGTTATGTTGGCATTGAAATCCGTTCTTGCTGATGTCGATCATGTGCCGGTCTTAATTTTCGACGAAGTTGATACCGGAGTTGGAGGGGCGGTCGCGGCCACGATCGGGAAACGGCTAAGGGAGTTGAGCCGGTACCATCAGGTGTTGTGCATCACGCATCTCCCACAGGTCGCCTCTCAAGCCCAACATCATTTCTCTGTCGAAAAGTCGGAAGTGAAGGGGCGGACGGTGGCGACGGTGCGTTTGCTGACCGGCATGAGTCGCGAGGGTGAAATTGCGCGCATGCTCGGAGGGGAGCGAATCACTCAAAAGACACGATCTGCGGCGGCAGAGTTGATCGCCGGAGCGCCTGAATAGATCAAGCGGCGGGAGCGATGTCCATGGCGAGCGGAGAAATGGGCGAGTCCTTCACGACTTGAATAAAGAATTCCAGCAACCGTGGGTCGAAATGCGTATGAGATTGAAGCGAGATGTGGCGGATTGCGATATCCATCGGAAGGGCGACGCGCCCAGGTGCGTCGGCGGTCAAATGATCAAACGTTTGGACGATGCCGACGATGCGAGCCGGTAACGGAATCTCTGTGCCTCGGAGTCTATGAGGGTAACCCTGCCCATCCCAGCGCTCGTGATGGGATGCGACGATTTGCCCCACCTCAATCGGTAAACCCAACGGCGCAATCATCCGTGCGCCTCTGTCGGAGTGTTCCCTACAGAGGGATGCTTCGCCGGATGGAAGGATCTGGTCTTCTGAAAATCTATACGATGGGAGGCTGGTTTTCCCTATGTCATGCAAAAAGGCTCCCAGGGCCAATGATTTTTGCTCGGAGGTAGTTAGATTGAGTCGGCTGGCCATCAACGTGGCATGAAAACTTACCCGGCTCGAATGATTGAGTAATTGACAGTCTGTGGCCTCTAGAATATCGGACAAGAGTGGAAGCAGATTCATATCGTTTTGCTGCAAAGAGGCATCGTCATGTGCGGTGGAGAGCGAAGCGTATCCTGTCTTGACCTTGTCCCATGCTCGTGTGCTCTCTTCCTTCGGACCCCAAAGGTCCGGTTGCGTCCGAAGACAGTGGCGAAGAAAGTCGAGTCGGCGTTTCTTGTCCATTGTCTGCTGAATGAGGGTAGTCAGTTCGTTCACGTTGAAAGGTTTAAGCAAATAGCCTGCGGCTCCGTGACGAATACCCTCCATGGCAGACTTCAGGCTTCCGTATCCCGTGACGATAATGACCTCTATGTCTGGGCGATGGTGCTTTATGTCTTTGAGAAGTTCGAGACCGTGGCGATCCGGAAGCTTTTGATCGAGAGTGATCACATCAATGGGTTCCTGACCCAGGACCTCGAGAGCTGCCTTGGCGTTTTCTGCAGAACGAACGTTGCAGAAGGTGCGAAGTATCACTTTAAGGGCATCGCGGGGCCCTGCTTCATCATCGATTACGAGGACTGTCGGTTGTGTTCTCGTCTGACAAGAAGCCGTAACCATGCTCGTTGCTTGCTCCAAACCGCGCTTTAATTAAGCAATTTCTATTCCTTTTCATGAGTTTACAGAGCATTTCAATATAAAGTGGTAGCGATAAGATTGGCAACTATACGTAGCTTACAATAATAGTAGGGTACCTACTCTTATTGACGGATGAAGAGGATGGTCTGTGAATAAATGTGACATTCTTGTGCATACGTGTGTCATTCTTGCATGGATGGATCAGACTCTTGGATGGTGGAATTGTCAGGACGACCGATGCCGAGGGTGTCCATTCGGTATTTCAGCATCCGGCGGCTGATCCCCAGTAGGTTCGCAGCGTGAGTTTGTACGTAATTGGTTCGTTTCAACGCATCAAGGATAATTTCCCGTTCAAACTCCATCACGGCTTTTTCAAGCGACATGCGACCGGCGAGAGTATCGTCTCGAAGCGACGTTGAACGAGAGTCATTCTTGATCAGCGTCGGTAAATGCTCCGGAGTGATTTGTGCGGCATGTTGGGACCAGATGAACGCTTGCTCGACGAAGTTTTCCAGCTCGCGGACATTGCCCGGCCAAGAATAACGAGTCAGAAGCTCCAGTGCCTCTTTTCCGAATTCGATCGGGGGGCGGCGTTCCTCTTCCAGCCGTTTCTCGAGGAAATGTTTGGCTAGGAGAGGAATATCCTCACCGCGTTCACGGAGTGGAGGGAGAAAAAGTGCAATGACGTTGATGCGATAGTAGAGGTCTTCCCGAAACTGCCCTTTTCGAACGAGATCGTCAAGATTCTTATTGGTTGCCGCTACGATGCGGACATCAACCTTAATCGACTGAACCCCACCGATTCTCGTAAATTCGCGTTCTTGGATGACGCGCAGGAGCTTAGCCTGCGTGACCTGACTTAAGTCGCCGATTTCGTCCAGGAACAACGTTCCGGTGTTCGCCAACTCGAACTGTCCAACGCGCCGAGCTGTGGCATCCGTAAACGACCCTTTTTCGTGGCCGAAGAGTTCGCTTTCGATGAGCGTTTCTGGCAAAGCTGCGCAGTTCAGCGCAATGAAGGGACGTTCGTGCCGGGCACTGTTGTAGTGCAAGGCTCTCGCGACCAATTCCTTTCCCGTGCCACTTTCTCCCGTAATGAGCACCGTGGTGCGACTGTCGGCAACCTGCTCGATTTTTGAGTAGATTTCCTGCATGCCCTGGCTTTTTCCGATGAGATTATGGAAGGCATAGCGCTGGACCACTTGAGCCCGCAGTTGCTTGACCTCTCGTTCCAATTCAGAGGAGTTCAGGACGCGATCAATGACGATACGGAGCTCATCGACGTCGAACGGTTTCGAGAGATAATCAGCAGCCCCGAGTTTCATGGCGTCGACGGCTGTTTTGACGGATTTGGTGCCTGTGAGCATGATGACAGGGGTCATCTTGCTCTCCATGCGAAGCGTTTGAAGCACTGCAAGGCCGTCGGTTCCCGGGAGAATGACGTCGAGGAGGATGAGATCGGGCTCCTCATTCCGAAACACATCAAGCCCCTCATGTGCATTACTAGCTTGGAGAATGTCGTAGAGTGGTTCGAGAACCATCTTGAGAGAGGCGCGGACTCGAGGGTCGTCATCGATCAACAGAACTCGTTTCCTAACAACCGAGCTTTCCACAGGCGCTCCTTGCGTTCTAATCCCGATGGGAGGGAAGATTGATGCGGAAGGTCGTTCCGATCTCCACCGTGCTCTGAACTTGAATCTCTCCACGATGCTCCTGAATGATCTGATGAGCAATGGTCAGCCCCAACCCCGTTCCTTCGTTTACGGCGCTCGCATGTTTGGTAGTAAAAAACGGGTCAAAGATGTGGTCGAGATTTTCTGGTGAAATGCCGTGTCCCGTATCTTCGATCTCTATCTGAGTCCACACCTCACCGTCCGCTTTTGGGAGCCTAGTGGTCCGTACTCGGAGGGTTCCGGTTTTTTCACTCATGGCATCCATCGCATTCAAGAGCAGGTTTAAAAGGACCTGTTTGATTTGTTGCCGATCTAACATGCCACGAGGAAGCTCATGCGCCAAATCTTTTTCAATCTTGATCCCACGGCTGTCGGCTTTCGCTTGAATGAAGTACAGGCACGACGAGACGATTTCATTCAGATCTTCATCGGTCAATCGAGGTTCCATGTACCGAGCGTAGTCGAGAATCTCCTGGATCAACCGTTCAATCCGATTGACGTCATCGAGCACAATTCGACTGAATTCACCGATAAATTGAGCGTCATCCTTACGTTCAGGAGCCAGTTGAATAAAGGTCTTGATCGACGTCAAAGGATTTCGGATTTCATGAGCGAACCCTCCGGCGATGGTTTCCAAAGAACGCAATCGATCAGTTCGTCGCATGAGGGCTTGGGACTGCCGGAGATCCTCATACAACAGGAAGGAGTCGAGCGCGTTGGCGGCATTCTGGGCCATCGCAGCCAGGAGTTCGATAGTATGGGAAGGGATGACAGTTGTTTCTATCTTAGGTCGGAGCAATACGAAGGCGATCAACTGTCCTCGATTGAGCAGCGGAATGACCAGATCGATGGGAAGAGCGGCGAGCTGGACACTCATTGAATTGTTCGATGATGCCCTGCATAGGGAATCGGTCAACGCGGATGAGTCGAGGATGTCTTGGTGGTGAGCCAGGTGTTGAACAAGGGGATGACTGAGGGGAACCGCGGAAGATGCTGCTATCGAGGGGAGCTGCGCTTGTGAAACCACCTGACAGAAACATTCGCGTTCGCGATTAAGCAGATATAGAACCCCTTGCGAGTGCCGCGATACTTCAGAGAGGCCGGAGAGAATGCGCTCTGCGATGATGGGAAGACTTGTCGGATGCCCCATGTCTCGCGCGAATTGCGTGAGTCGTTGCAGAGATGTCGTGCCCGATTCACAAGGGTCTGATTGCGGAGCCGTGCGATCCGTCATGAGCGTAGTGTGCGAGGTCTTATGCGTCTGTGTCGTTCGTCGTGGTGGAAACAGAGATACGTATCATCACTAGGTAAAAAGTATACACCCGAGGGTCTGTTTCATCCAGCGGATTTGGTCTTCCGTACAAGGGTGAGTAGAAGTTAGTCGTCGAGGACGGAAAAGCACTGGATTGAATCCGCACCTGCAAGAGCCAGCAGACGGGCCAACTCATCCTGTTCATAGTGGTGCAACAAGCCATGGCGAACGGCTTCGCGAAGGCGGCCAAGATAGTGAAGGACGATCTTGGCCGGAGAACCGAATTCATCGTGGCCTGCCGCGCGCAGGTGGCGGCGAAACAGCATCGAGAGATCGGTGCGCGGCAGAAAGCAGGTCACGACAGCCGTCCCATCCGGATGCAAGACGCGAAGCATCTGCCTGAAGCAATGAAGGGGAGAGGGGGTAAAGGAGAGCGAAAGATGGCAGAAAATGCGCTCTATCGATCCGTCGGTGAAAGGAAAAGGTACGTTAGTCCGTGTGCATCCAGCTTGTCGCTAACAATTGGGCGATTGGGACGGCGGTCATGAATGTGTCGGATAGTTCTTCAGTGAATGTATGGATCTGCCGTTCTGCAAGTTTCAGCGATTCGTGCGACTGGCCCAACCCGATATAGCGGAGAGGGATGGCCGTCCGTCCGCTTTGGTGCGCCGACCGATAGGTTTGATTGGTCAGCATGAGACGGACGAAGTTCCTTTGGCTGCAGCCGATATCGAGGACGGTCATGCCTGGTTCAAGGGGAAGGAGCCAGCAATACCGTTCATTCGTCAAGGACGAATAGTCCGGCAAGTTTTCAAGATGGAGTAGATGGGCCAAGTGAGCACCCCACAAGGCGGTGCGTGGTCTGCGAGATGTGGTAGCGAATACGGATACGTTTGTGTTCCAACTGTCGCGGTACGGCGCTCGTTGTTGGTGCCGGATTCTCCTGACACGTCGTCCGGCAAGGATACAAAGGATACACTGGTTTGGGCGGTTGCGAGGGCGGTGAGGGATTGATATTGAGGGCCGAACGTGTGTTCAATGGGACGGTCATTTCTGGGAGAGACCAAGATAACAGGCGGAGCGGCCAGGTGAGCGAAGTCAGCTCTTGACGAGGTCAGGTCGACATATTCTCCCGTGATCGCATCGCCGATAAACTTGTCGAAGTTGACATTGAGACCCCAGGAGATTGACAACGCTCCGCCGATAGCCTTGCCGGTAGGTTTCAATGACATTGGAGCGATCGATAAGGGAAAGAGCGGTTGCTAGATCGAGGACTGGATTCAACAAGAAAAGCCGATCAGACGATGTGCTTCGGGCCATGACTTTCACAGCGACTCGTGCAGCAATGTCTTCGGCGAGGAGAGCCACCGGAGCGGCGGGCCATGTGGCGTAAAGTCCAGGACGCTCTGGAGGTCAGCCTGCATGTTGCGCAATGTGGTATGTAAAATATTGCCCTCGCTTTGGCCGACGTGATTCGAGTGGTCGTAGCGCAGCACTCGCACATGGTTGGCAGCAAGGTAAAACGAGAGTGGGACGTAGTCGGTTTGGGTCGATCCGAATCCCGGGATGACGACGAGGATCGGGGTGTCTAGGGAAATTTCATGGCGAGCATGATCGGCCGTCACCGCAATGGTCTGACCATGCGTATTCCGGCATTCCCATCTGTCGCTCATGATCAATGGCTGGCCCTCTCGATCCTCAACGTCTATGGAGGAGCCGATGTGTTGCGCAAGCACGCGGTTGACTTCTCGTTCCGCGAATGGCGTCAGTTGGGAAAAACGGATGCCGATGCGCTGTCCTGACTGTGATGGGCCTGGTGCTAGCTCGGATGAAGCAGTGGGATCGGGAGCGAGATGGACAATGCGGCCGGTCAGGATCGCTTCGGGCGCTTCAGGGTTCTGTGTCTTCGGCTGATCATGGTCGCCGCTCGACGAGAAATGAAGCGTGATCTCCTCATCGGCCATTCTCAGAAACGACTGCGTTTGCGAGTATACAACCGTCTCGGTTGAAGCTGACGGCCATGCCCAACAGACTTTGGGCTGCAGCTGTAGAAACTTCAATGCGGACCTGCAGCGCGACTTGGACTCTCACGGTCTCACGAGAGTCTGTGTCTCGAAGGCCGGCTTCCTTGTTGGCCGCTACGGAATCATCCGTCCTATCGAGCGACGGAAACTGAGCTTCGACCGTTATGGCCAGCGCATGCATTCGTGCCGCCTCAATAAACGACGTGAGGATCTTCTGCTGATTCTCATTGGATGCGGTGAACTCGAGTGCAAGACGGGAGGTTCGCCGTTCGATGCCGGTCCGTCGCGGAGTTTCTCTTCGGTCATGCGCGATTGCATCTAATTCCAAGATGCTGACGGCTGTCTTAAGGAGCAAGTAGACGGGTTGTTGTTCGAATGACGAGAGCACACCATCAATCTCCAGTGAGGCTCCGCTTGGACTCAGATTCGTCACGACACTTTCGTATGGCTCATTGCCGATTGTCACGCGCGCCGGGAGGTCGATGGTCGTTCGAATGCATTTGCGGCGGTCAGGTAAAGGATCCGTTGGTTGGATGGAGGGAAAGGGTGCGGTCGGCAAGGTATGCGCCGGAGTCTGAAGAATCGTCTCAGTAGTGCGTTCGATCGCACCGCCTGTCGAAGAAACGAGTGGGGCGTAGGCACACCGGGATTGTCCGGCACAGGCGATTGTTCCACTGGAATCCACACTTTGATCGACAGGAAGCCGTCAACCGGGGCCAGAAAATCAAAACGGCCTCCGAGTCGCTTGATTAACGCATAGGCCTCAAAGAGATCGCCGGTTGTTGTCTGCAGGGACGGTTCCTCGGCCATAGTGATGATGTCCGTTTCTTGGATGTGAATTTCAAATTCAGCGGCCGCCGTTTGTGGGAGCAAGGATGTCTCTTGGTCTACGGGGGCTCCAGTTTCGTTGATTGCCCTGGTACTGATTCGTAATCGATGAGGAGTTCCTACAGCGGTCACATAGCGTCTGGCATGTGTGAGGAGAACACGCAGGAGATCCGTCATGGAGTCAAGACTTCCAGTGAAAGGTGGAAGATTCTTTCCATAGACCTGTTCAATCCACTCGGTGTTCGCAACGGCAAGAGGAGATTGAGTGGTGGTCAGGACGGTCTCGACGATGTCATTGATGGTGTCTGTGCGGGCGACGATTTTCGTCGTGGGTTGGGCGAGTTCTCTTCCGAGATAGGCGGCTTCTGCGGCATACGTGGCCAGCGAGTCTACTTGTTCGATCAGGTGCGCATCGCGAATGGTTTTGAGCAGGAGTTGAGACTGTGCTTGAATCGCATGGTGGGGCGCGTGCAGATCTTTCGACAAGGTTGAAAGGCGTCGTGCGGTGGCGAGAAGTCGATCGGATTCATGAAGTTGATGCTCAAGCCGATCGATGGTTTCGTTTGTCGACGGTGGTGTGATACGTCGCGCAACAAACCCAGCGTTCCGAGGTACAGACGATCTAAATCATACAGTCCTCTCGCGCTGATCTCGACTCTGACTCGGGCGCGATCTGGCTTGTCAGAGGATGATTTGCGGATGAGATCGAGTTCCATCCGTTGGGCTGCTCGCGTCCCTGTTCGGCGGTCGTTGAAACGATGACGGGCGCGATCCTGTTGATCCTGAGGCACAACGGCGGAGTAGGGAGTGTCGATTAATTCGTCCTGCGTGGAGCCCAGCATTTCCGTGGCAAGAGGGCTGAGATACACGAATCGTCCGTCCCTATCGAGCTCGTATAATCCATCGCTGAGTAGATCGATGAGACGTCCGTGGCGCTCCTGTGTCTGTTTGAGCGTCGTAGGGATGGCGCGTGTTTCGAGCGCGCCTTTTGTGTATAGCATCAGTTCGGTGAGGAAAGCGGGCGACTGTTTGTAAAGGAGAAAATCTGCACCTGTCTGAAGTGCATTCAAGGCGGTAGTGGAGTCGCTATGATTCGTCTGCAATACGAATGTGACGTAGGGAGCAAGCCGCCTCAGTTCTGGAAAAACAGGCGCAGCGCGCTGGGCGAGCAAAGCCTCATCGATTAAGATAAGCTACCATGATGCGCGAGGTCCCCACTGAAGCGCTTTCTCCATGGTGTAGACAGCTCCGATGCGGCAGTTTGGAAAGAATCTTCGGAAGTTGAGCGTAGTCAGTTTGATTTCTTCGGCGATCGCATTGACGAGGAGGATGGCGACAGGCTCACTCTGCGGCATGGCACGATTCCCGTGTTTCTGGGCAAGCCTGCTCCCAGGGAGGTCATTCAGCGGGCTGATGCATATCGCCGCCGGGTGTCAATCAACCAGTTCAATTACACAATACTGCTTGATGTTTCAGCGCAGACCGTGTGACTTGATACCACAAGTGACGGCGAGAAACCCTGCTGGTGGCTGATTTTTTCGTAAGGGAAGGGCGCTACAAGGCTGTTTGAATGAACAATTTTTGGCGATAGGGAAAGTGCGGACTGTCCGCAGGCCTGTCGGATAGTTTCGTCCGACAAGCCTGCGAGAGGAGATCAGTAGGCAGCGGCAGTCTTGCCCTGTTCTGAGCAGGCCCCGGGCGTCATATACAGCAGATAGTTGCCCATGCCATGTTGGAGTTCAGTTCTCTGTAGAGAATGGTGGTAGACCATCACCATCTCATAGTCATCTTCTTTGGAGATAGGGAATCCCTGGACGTCTTTATAGACTTGATGAGGTAGGAATTCGCGGAGCGTTCCGTCCGACTCAACATCCGGCACAGTCCGGAGAAGAGTCTGTTTTTTGGTCTTATTCTCCAATGCAATCAGGAGCAATTCATCGTGGCCGTGCGGATACGCATATTTGACGCAACCATCCATACTAAACTTCAATGGGGCCGTACGGACCTGGACACCCGGCCCGATTTCAATGCCTTCGTCCGTTTGATCGGCAGGTCGATCGCCGAATTTAGTGAAGCAGACAATGTTGACGCCGACCTGATAGATCTCCATCTCCTTGACCGGTTTGACCTTCGGCGCAAAGTACATCGTGAACGTTGCGATGACGTCTTTAGTGGGCGGAGCGCCGTGATAGAACGCGACGACCGTCATTAATTTGTCGGTTGCAGACAGCTTCACGCCGTATCCGTCTGGGAATTGCGTCTCGGCCATTTCGAGTCCGGCCCCACCGAAGAACAACGGCTCACCGGGGCAGGAGACGCTGGGTTTGGTGTTATTGATCATCAAAATATGATGTAGGTAATTTCTCGGCAATTCCTTCCCGTCGACTGTAGAAAGGGCCGACTTGAAGCCGATCAAATACTTGTCCTCAGGCAGTTGAAAGTTGAACCGAGGCATGGAATCGCCCATATCGCCTTCGCCATGGCCGGTCGGAAGATCGATGGGGCCGAAGGTCAGAGTCGCGGTGTTCTCTCCATAGGTGATCTTTGAACCCACGTGTTTTTTCAGCGTGGGTACCGCATGGTGATCATGGCCTCCATCGGCATAGGCTGATGAGACCAGGAGAAACACAGAGAGTGGAAGAGTTAGGAATCTGAGCATAAGACCTCCCAGAGGAAGTGAAGCAGTGATTGGAACCGGACTCCGACTTGGTGGCATGGTTGAAAGAACGAACTGGTTCATTGGGCGCTGGCGGGGGACGGCGTGAGCCGTTTCCATTGGTAGGTACCGCCATGTTCGCGCGGAGGAATGTTTTTTTGCTTGCCTACGCGGGTGTACCACCATACGCCTTTGGCCTGAGTGCCGTCTTCGGAAAGAAGGACTTCAAATCCCCCCTCGCGATCGTTACCGGGTTGTTGCCAGGTGCCTTGCCACAGACGATCAGCAATCTTCGTGGTCTCGAAGCGGCCGCCATGTTGGGTGTACGGCCCATTGCCGTTCTTGTCCAGTGTGGCCTTATATCGTTTTTCGTCCTCAACCTCGAGAATATCCCATTCCCCGCTCACGTCAGGCATCGCTGCGGCAGCATCATTGCTGACAAGTTTTTGCGATCCAGCGGTGATCGATGGCGAGGCGAGAGGACCTCCTAATTGAGCGGATCGAAATGACTCGTGCCACGACAACAGCTGCCAATGGCCGGCACGACGTTCGAGGACACCGGTTTCCCTTAAGGGGAGTACTGTCCGTTTTACTGCGGATCCTTCACCGACATAGCGGGTATAGTCAAGCTCCATCGTAAACCAGGCCAGGTCGCCTTTCGTCCAGACCTTGAGTTCATTGATCGGAATCTCAATCTTCTGGGCGTTGATGAATTCCTCACGCATTTCCCGCTCGAACTCAGGCCAACCGACGTATTTGCGGCCACCCACCGAGTAACTGACAATATCGGCATCGTGAGCCATGAGGCGAGAGAGCGTCGGGAGATCTTTTTCCGCATTGGCCCGGACCATTTGACGAATAGCCGCTTCCGGGTCTGAAGGTTCACCGGCGCTTGCAATCGTTGTAAGGCCGATGAGAAGGAACAGGCTCCTACAGACAATCGATCCACAGCGGGGCATAAGGGTCTCCATGTACGTGACAAAGTCCAAATG
>JAICWG010000194.1 GCA_025934915.1 Nitrospira sp. | reverse complement strand
GTTTGAAGCGAATCTTCGTGAAATCGCCAAACAATCACCGGAACTGGCGGCGGCGCTGCGTGCTGCGCAGGGTGGGCGACTCGAAGTTCGACCGGCGAAATCGGGGCACCCCACAGGTTTCGCGCAGGGCCGCGCCATCCACAGCACCTACGATCCAGTCAAAGAATCGACCTCTTGGGCGGCAGCTCAGATCGTGTCTTGCCGCGAGGGAGACGTCGTCCTCGTGTTCGGGATCGGTCTGCTCTATCACGTGGAGGCCCTCTGCAAAGTGCTTCCTCCATCAATTCGCCTCGTGGTGGCTGTTCCCGACTTGGTCGAATTGCATGACGCCTGTGCCGTGAGGGCGTGGGGAGATTGGGCCAAGCGTGTGACCTGGGTGTGGGGAGTGCCTCATTCCATGGCCAGGCGTACGATGGAGTTCGGATCTTCCGTGAGGCTCATGACCTATGTGCCGGCTGCCCGATTACATCCCGATGCGCATGCCGCGATCGAGGAAAGTTTGCGACGCTCTATCGCCCATGCTGCTGGCGGTCAGCTTCGAATTGCCGTTGTAGGTCCGATTTATGGAGGCTCTCTTCCGGTCACCAGATCTGTTGTGACGGCTCTGGAATCACTCGGCCATCGCGTCGATTGGATCGACCATAGCGCGCATGCTACCAGTTACCAAGCGCTGGCCCGGTTGAAGGATGCCCGCCACCGACAGGTAATGCAAAACAAGTTCGCCGAATTTCTCAGCCAGTTGACTCTTGTGCGGATCGCGGAACGTCCGCCGGATCTGGTCCTGGCCCTGGCCCAGGCGCCGATGACCCTGTCGGTTCTCGAACATGTTCGGAAGAAGCATTTTCTGACCGCCATGTGGTTCGTCGAAAACTACCGCCATCTGACGTACTGGCAACAGATGGCGACGGGGTTCGACTTCTGGTTCGTGATTCAAAAAGGGGCATGCCTGGATGCGTTCCGTCATGCGGGAGCCAAGGAAATTCATTATCTCCCCATGGCGGCGGACCTCGCGGCACACAAGACGGTGTCGCTCACTTCGGATGAGATGGAGGAATTCGGAGCCGACGTGTCATTTGTCGGCGCAGGTTATGCGAATCGAAGGGAGATTCTTCCCCAGGTGATCACACCCGAATGGCGATTAAAAGTGTGGGGAAACGAATGGGATGGAGCCACCGCCATCGAACACGTCTTGCAACGAGGGGGGGCGCGGATAGACACCGAGACCTGCATCAAAGTCTTCAACGCCACAACCGTCAATCTTAACTTGCACTCGCATACCGGCAAAGGACTCGATCCTGAAGCCGATTTTGTCAATCCCCGAACGTTCGAGTTGGCAGCGTGCGGAGCCTTTCAACTCGTCGATCAGCGCTCGCTCCTCGGTGAACTGTTCACTCAAGAAGAGATGGCAACATTCCGAACGGTCGAGGAGCTGCCGCAGCGCATCCGTGCAGCGCTCCATGAAGCGGACATTCGAAGGGCGATGGCACGGGCAGCGTCCGATCGTGTGGCACGTGAGCACACGTACCAACATCGAATGAAGGAACTTCTGACCCAGGTCGGCATGGCTCAGCCCGACCGCGTCGGAACTATCCTAAAGGGGGAGCGTGAAGCGGCGCAGCTCAGCCGGCGATGCGTCGATCATCCAGAACTCGTCCCATTGCTCAAGAATTTTTCCGTCACCCAACGCGTGGAGCTCGAACAGGTAGCCGAGCGCATCCGGCAGCGTGGACCGACGGCGACGTTGTCCCGAGAAGAATTGTTGGTTCTAATGCTGGACGAATATCGAGCGCAGACCCGAGATCTTATATGAACAAGCAGGTACTCATCATTAACATAACACGGATGGGCGACCTCGTGCAGATGAGCGGACTGCTTGCCAGATTGCAGACGGAATTCCCTGGCGCATCGGTCGATCTCGTCGTAGATGCCAAGTTTGCCCCGGTCGTCTCGATGCTGCCGGGCCTTCGGCACATCCTCACATACGATTTCCACGGTCTGATCGACGACACGCGGGCTATGGTCAAAGACCTCATCGAAGTATACCGGACGATGGCGGATTGGATCAAGCCGCTGCTGGAAGTCGGCTATGATCGCATCGTTAATCTGACGTTCGATAGACGGAGCGCGCTCCTTGCCAGCTATATCGGTGCACCTGATCTGCGCGGCGTCGTCTGCGCGCTGGACGGCACCCCGATCGTCAAGAACCAGTGGATGTCCTACTTTACCGATTGCCATGCCTATCGGCGGTTCAACCGATTTAACCTGGTGGATATTTACGCCCTCGGGGGAAGCGGACCGGGGCCGGCGGATCTCTTGCTGCTTTCGGTTCCACGAGATGCCATGGAATGGGCCGAATCGTTCCTGCACTCCAATCTTCCCGGTGTGTCGAACACGATTGTCGTACAAGTCGGCGCCAGCGACGTCATGAAGGCGTGGCGTCCGGAATACTTCGGGAGGACCATGGCTTTGCTCAGTCGGGAGACAGCCGTAGGCTTTCTTTTGATCGGTACGGCGGAAGAGGTCAGCGCTGTGGAACAGGCGCGAATCGCATATCGTAAGGCAGGCGGCAAGGCCGTCTGGTGTAACACGGTCGGACGCACTAATGTGGTGCAACTTACGGCTTTGTTAACCCACGCCCAGCTTCTCCTGACGAATGATACAGGGCCAATGCATCTCGCCGTCGGTGTCCGAACTCCTGTGGTTGATCTGTCCGTCGGACACGTGAACTTTTGGGAGACCGGTCCATATGGACCCGGGCATTGGGTGATCCAGCCGGAACTGCTCTGTGCTCCGTGTGGATTCGACCAAGTCTGTATGCACCATGCCTGTAAGGATCAAGTGGACTGCGAGGATGTCGCTGCCGTGTGTCGGCATGTGATACGAGCAGGGCCGTTACCGGTCCGTATGGGCGGTATCAGGATTTACGAATCCGGAATCGATGCGGATGGGTTGGGCACATTCACGATTAAATCGGGAGCCACCGATCCTCAGACCGAGTGGTACGCCCGTTTTTGGAGGCGCTTTTGGTATGAGTCGTTTACGGGCCGATCTTCGGCGGTCGAGTGGCCGGCAGGGGATCCTCCGGATCGCGGGGATGTCAGTCTGATGCTTCGGGCGTTCAGGCCGGCATTGGCCAAACTGGTGTCTTTGTCTGAACAGCTCGACCGTCTCTGTCAACGGCAACCGCTGCCAGTGGCAGAATTAAAAGCCGTCCAAGCAGTATTACTGAAAGAGCAACAAGAACTTGTAGCGTCGGCGATGATGAGCTCGCCCTTAATTCCCGTTACAGTCGCATTTCTGCGGGAGATCCATAATAACGATGCTCAAGACCTCACGCAAATGTCGGCTCGCCAACTGTGCGCGCATCATGTGTGGCAAAAGCGAGTAGCAGACGTCGAGCAACGCATTGAAATGCGTCCGCGCATGCCGGCTTCCCCTCAACTGATCACGCCGGTCGGACATGTGGCGGGTGCCAATCACCTTCTCGGTTGAGGACACAATTTGAGGAAGGAGAAGCCATGGAGATTTCACTGGATGACGAGCAATGGACGGTTCGGGACGATACTTCCCTTATCGAGGCATTGGCTCAATTGAGCGAAAAATCACGCGGCAAGGGACGAATCGTCACCTCATTAAGGATTGGAGGCCGTCTCTGCACGGATCGTGATTTGGTCCCTGAATTTCTGGCGCGCTCCGGGGAGGAAACTGGTTCAGTTGAAGCGAGTTCGACTTCGGCAGCCGACATTCTCCTCAAGGCGCAGGACACCATCGAACAGTTTGGCAAGTTGCTCCAACATGAGGGAGAAGCCATGGTTCTTCTTATGCGGAGCGGTACGATCAGATTGTCCTCGCTGGATTGCTGGTTAGGGAAGCTGGCTGAGTACATTGAAATCGTAGAACGTTCGATCGAGATGCGGATTCCCGGAATACCCCACGATTCACTCGTACCATGGACTGAGCAATTTATCGAAGCCCGGGGCATTCCCGACATCGTTCGCATGGCGGATCTGCTCGAATATGAGCTGCTGCCGAGGATCAGGCAATGGGGAGCGA
Source organism: Nitrospira sp. (assembly GCA_025934915.1). GTDB lineage: Bacteria > Nitrospirota > Nitrospiria > Nitrospirales > Nitrospiraceae > Nitrospira_D. The sequence goes on along the minus strand of JAICWG010000194.1, from coordinate 4,080 downwards.
ACCCGCAATCCATGGGTGTTCATTGAACATTGTTGTAGCGAGAAAAACTCTGCTAGTGGCTCTCAAGTCAAGGCCTCCCTTGACCGATAAGGCAATCAGAAGATTTGGTCAGCGTGGCCGGGAATACGGCTGAAGGGCGCTGACTCAGTCTCGAACATTCCTCGGCACGGATGCGCGAGGGGCTTTAACGGCAAGGTGTCTTTTCTTAGGAGGATAGGTCAATGGCAATTATCGTAAACAACAACGCAGCGTCGCTTGCGGCACAACTCAATTTAGCGCGAAACACGGACCAGCTTCAGCGGTCCGTCGAACATTTGTCGTCCGGCCTCCGCATTACCCGGGCTGCCGACGATGCCGCAGGGTTGGGAATTTCGTCCCAGTTGAACTTGACATTCCCCGTAGCTCGCTACGGGGTTGGCCTCTCCTTCCGAGAAGTCTTCGGAATTGAGTTCTGTGATACCCCGCAGCTTGCTGCGGGGAGCTTCATTGCGCAGATCGTCAGCATCAATCAGGCGACGAGAAACGCGAACGACGGGATCAGCTTGACGCAGATCGCCGACGGTGTCGCAGGAACGGTCAACAATCTGTTGACCCGCATGCGCGAACTTGCTTCCCAGTCGTCTAGCGGCGTGCTGGGCAATACCGAGCGATCGTTCGTCGATCAGGAGTTCACGGCCCTGCGCTCCGAAATCGACCGTATTGCGAGTGTTACTCAATTCAACGGTCAGGCATTGTTGAGCGGTTCCAACCTGAACTTCAGCATCCAAATCGGGTATCAGAGCAGCAGCAACGATACGTTGTCGTTGTCGTTGGCGTCGCTAACTACCAGCTCTCTGGGCGTCAGCAGCGTAAATGTGTCCACTGCGGCCAATGCGCAAAGCGCGTTGGGCAATATTGACAGCGCCATCAGCGCGGTCGCGTCGGCTCGAGCCACGTACGGAGCCACTCAGAACCGGTTGAGTGCGACGATCGACAGCTTGCAGGTAACGAGCCAGAACTTCACCGCAGCCGTCTCTCGTATCCAGGACGCGGATATCGCATATGAGACAGCGCAGTTCACCAAGAATCAGGTGCTCGTACAGTCTGGTATCGCAGTATTGGCCCAAGCCAACGCGCTGCCGCAGCAAGCGCTCGCGCTATTGCGAGGCTAAAACTGACTCTCTTCACCCGCCCTCTCCCGGTTCGGGGGAGGGTCGCGGTGAAGAAGTTCCTTTTGATGGAGTTCAGCCATGGTCCAGGATGTCACACAAAAGCCGGACCTTTCCTATCCAGTCGAACGCCCAGTTCAGCAGCCTCATCGTGCGGCTGTTGAACTTCCTCGTCTCCCAGTATCGACACAAGGCAACGCGCAGTCGACGACGGCGACCCATAAGGAAGTCGCGCATGCGATTCAGCATGTCTCAAAGGAGTTGGGCGATGCGGGGAGGCAATTGCAAATGTCCGTCGATTCCGATCTCGATCGTGTGATCGTGAAGATCGTGGACAGTCAATCGGGACAAGTGATTCGACAGATCCCCGCACAGGATCTCATCAACTTGGCGAAGCAGCTTAAGAGCCTCAGCGGGCTGCTCGTAGAAAAACATGTATAAGGAGCAAGCGTGACGACGCCAACGGTCAGCTTCGGGGGACTCGGCAACGGATTTGACTATTCACAAGTCGTCAATGCCTTGGTCCAGGCGGCGTCGGCCCCGCTCAACCGGCTGACGCAGACCCAAAACGACGTGTCGGCGAAGTCGACCGATTACACCACCCTATCGACGAAGCTACAGTCTCTTCAGAGCGCAACGAACGCCTTAAATGTGATCAATTATAATCAACCTTCCGCCTCGGTCACCGATTCCACAACCTTGACGGCGACGGCGTCCTCGACCGCCACCACCGGTACTTATAGCATTCAAGTGAGTCAATTGGCGCAAGCCCACCAGATTGCGAACAAAGCGGCGACAGCCGTGACCAGCATGACCGCCCCTATCGTCAGCGGTCCATCGGCAACCTTCTCCTTCCAGGTCGGCTCGGGTACCGTTCAAACGGTTACGTTGAACGCCGGTGCAAACATCCAGGACCTGGCCAACGGCATCAATGATCTAGGAGCTGGGGTGAGCGCCTCGATTCTCAATACGGGAACCGATGCCTCTCCTTCCTATCGGCTCCTTTTGACGGCCAACAGCACCGGATCTAGCAGTGCCATCACCATCACGGCGGATGGAACGTCACTGGATTTTTTGAACTCCAGTGGCACCGGCGGCACGGATACCCTTCAAGCCGCATTGGACGCTCAAATCAAAGTAGGTGACCCTAATCTCAACCCTGTCACGGTCACCCGTAGTACGAACAGTATTTCAGATGCGATTCCCGGTGTGTCGTTGAACCTCACGAAGACGACCGGCACCGGATCCGTCAATGTCAGCGTCACCCAGGATGTCAGCGCCGTCAAAACGAATATCAAAGCTCTTGTGACGGCCTATAACGATGTCGTGAATTTCATTGCCAGCAAGGACACGTACGATTCCAAAACAAACACGGGTGGAACGTTCTTTGCAGAAGGAACGCCCGATACGGCGCTCAACAAGTTACGATTTTCCCTCAGCAGCGCAGTGTTGGGCGCCACGACCTATACCAACGTAGGCCAGATCGGTTTTCAAACTAATAAAGACGGAACCATTACCATTGATGATGCGACGCTGAGCTCGGCATTAAACTCCAACTACGGCGCAGTGAAAGCGCTTGTGGGTGGCCAGATCGGGAATCCGGGTATTGCAACGCAGCTGAGCAACGCCATAGACGATCTCAACGATGTGGCCAGTGGGGCTCTCACACTCAAGCAAAACTCGTTGACGGATCAGATCAACAGTCTGACAGACCGAATCGCAACTCAACAGGAGTACATCGCCCAATATCAACAGCGGCTTCAGTTGCAATTCGCTCAACTGGATAGCTTGCTTACCGGCATACAAGGCCAGATTGGCTTCTTGACGGCCAATTCCAACGCTCAGAGCGGCGCAACGCTGCAATCGGGCCAATCCACCACGAGGACTGCATAATGTTGACGCTTAACCAGGGGGCGCATCAATACCGTCAAACTCAAGTCTTGACGACGTCGGGAGTCCAATTGATCGTGCTGCTGTACGATTCTGCCATCCAATCACTGGAATTCGCCCGCGAAGGCATGAGTCAGAACAATTATCAGGATAAAGCGCGCTTTCTTGGACGGGCAGTCGCCATCGTAACCGAGTTGTCAAACGTCCTCGACTTTGAAAGAGGCGGCGACATCGCCAAATCTCTTTTTCGTCTCTACGACTATATGTTGGCGGAGATCCTTCAAGCCAACCTTCGCAATAATCCTCATCACCTGACCGGACCGTTGCGATGCCTGAACACGCTTCGTGAAGCCTGGCGGGAGGTCGCCGCTCGCCAGATGACTGGGAGTTGAGATGATGACCGTCCGGCCAACCGATCAAGGAGCGACCATTGCTGCAGAACTCTTTCGGCTCACTCTTGCGGCAAAAGAAGCGGCTGACCAGGGTCGATGGGACCTTGTCGAAGCTTATTATGCTCAGCGAGGCGAACAGCTTGAATGGGTCGCGTTATCCACGTCGGAACTCGGTCGCATCGTGAGATTGGATGGGGCGATTGTGCAACGGATCAGGTTCGCTCAATCGGCGTTGAGTTCCGCGATTCAAGAAACGGCCAAGACCTGTAGACGTCTTGAAGGGCTGCGTCGGGGAATCGGCGCGCTGTCCCTGGATTCAGGGACGATCTTCTTGAAAGCATGATCTATGAAGAGTCTTCATGTTGATCGATATCAGTCAGCTTCACAACCTTGTTCGAACCTACCAGCGGGAGTTGCAATGTCACGACGACACGGAATGAAATACAGACAAGGTAAGCTCTCAATCGACCGCAGACCATGTTTCATTGTCGGCTGAAGCGTGTCACCATCTTCAACTTGTGATTCCCCGTAGCTTGCTACGGGGACAATCTTTTCTGGTACCCTCTGGCGTATGGCGGACCAGAGGGACGAAGCAGTTAGAAAGGGCGCTCCCTGTGCGTGGCAAATCCATTACCACATTGTCTTTCCCG
>JAICWG010000002.1 GCA_025934915.1 Nitrospira sp. | reverse complement strand
CCTGCTCCTAGCCAACGCCTTTGCCCAAGCCCAGGCGCTGGCCTTCGGCAAAACGCCGCAAGAGGTCAAAGCGGAGAACACCCCGGCATGGCTGGTGCCGCACCGGACCTTCGAGGGCAACCGTCCGTCCAACACAATTCTGATGGAGCGGCTGACTCCCGCAACATTGGGGGCACTCGTCGCGTTGTATGAGCACAGCGTCTTTACGCAAGGCGTCATCTGGCACATTGACTCGTTCGACCAGTGGGGGGTCGAACTAGGAAAGGTGCTTGCCGGGCGCATTATTCCCGAACTCGAGAACAAGGTTGAGCCCCAATTGAAGCACGATAGCTCCACCAACCGACTGATCCGGCGCTATCGGAAACTCAAGGAACGATCGACAGACCATGGCGGCTGACGAGCGAGATCAGGCGAGACTAGTCCGCGCCTTGTTGCGGGATGCATTTATCAGATGCGGTTTGTCGACCACGGTGGATCGCGTCGAATGAGACATACGTGGCTGCGAGGTGCGACGGTGGGTTGAGCGTGAGGAGTCAGGCCGGCTCTTGAAGGGAACAGGATGGCTGTTCGTGAATGCCCGCATATCGTGATTGTCGGCGCAGGATTCGGCGGGTTGTATGCCGCGCGAGCCTTCAACCATGCGGCGCTTCAGCTCATCGTGATCGATCGTCAGAATTATCACCTGTTTCAACCGTTATTGTATCAAGTCGCGACGGCAGGGCTTTCGCCCAGCGATATCGCCTATCCCATCCGCAGCGTGTTACGCAAACAGGAAAACACTCAGGTGGTCCAGGCGCAAGTCTTGGCGATCAAGCCTCGCGAACACAGGGTGATGATGGCGGATGGTATCGTCGATTACGATTACTTGATTGTGGCGACCGGCGCGGGCCATTCGTACTTTGGGCATTCCGAGTGGGAGAAGTTGGCCCCTGGGCTGAAGAGTGTGACCGATGCATTGGCGATTCGACGCCGTATCTTAGGGGCGTTCGAACAGGCCGAACGGGAACCGGATGATGCACGGCGGCGGACATGGCTCACATTTGTGATCGTCGGCGGAGGCCCGACCGGCCTGGAATTGGCAGGCGCAGTCGCTGAACTCGCATTCAAAGTGATGGTGCAGGATTTTCGGCGCATCGATTCGCGAGAAGCGCGCGTGATCTTACTGCAAGCAATGCCGCGGGTCTTGCCGACGTACCCGGAAGCGTTGTCCGCCGAAGCCGAGCGAGCGCTGAGAGGGCTGGGCGTAGAGGTCCGCACGAATACCGCGGTGACCGCAATCCAACCTGGTTGGGTCGCCGTCGGCGACGAACGAATCCCGACCGCCACGGTGCTGTGGGCCGCCGGCGTGGCTCCGTCACCCTTGGCGCACTCGCTCGGCGTGCCGTTGGATCATGCCGGTCGAGTGTTGGTGCAGCCGGATCTCAGCATCCCCGGTCATCCGGAGGTGTTTGTGATCGGCGATCTCGCTGCGTGTGTCGATCAGACCGGCCACTTATTGCCCGGGCTGGCTGCAGTAGCCGTTCAACAAGGTTACTACGTGGCACATCATATTCTGAATCGGATCCAAGGGCGGTCCAGCGATCCATTCCGCTATGTGGATAAAGGGACGCTGGCTACGATCGGACGAGGGAAGGCGGTGGCGGATTTTCGTGTCTTTCGGATGTCGGGCTTTGTGGCTTGGCTGGCGTGGCTGGCCGTACATCTTTTCCTTCTGATCGGCTTTCGCAATCGCTTTCTCGTTTTGTTCAAATGGACATGGGCGTTCATGTCTTCGCAGCATGGCGCACGCATCATCATCGACGGCGCGGAAACATCGTCATCGGCCGACACGGGTGTCGAAGAGAGGGCTACCGGAACAAGGGGTCTGAGAGGAGTAGATCATGGCGAAACATGCTCAGGTTAAAGTGGAGTTGACGGGCGTCCACCTCTGCTGCCAGGGCTGCGTCAATGCAGCCGACGCCGCGCTCATGAGCGTAGCAGGGGTCAAATCTCATTGCGATATGGAGAAGGGAACCGTGGCCATCACGGCTGGCGACGATGCCGCGGCTCAGAAGGCTCTCGACGCCCTTGCCGCCGCTGGTTTCTATGGCCGCCCCGGCAATCAGAAATTGGCGATGAAGGCCGTGAGCGACGTGCCCCGAGGCAAGGTCAACAGTTTGAAGGTCTCAGGCATCCATAACTGCTGCGAGCCCTGTTGCGAGGCCATCAAGGAGGCGATTGCGACTGTGGGCGGCGTAACCGGTGACACAGTCGAATCTCAAGAGACGACCTTTGAGGTCATCGGCGACTTCGATGCCGCCACCCTCGTCAAGGCACTTAATGCTGCCGGTTTCAGCGCACGAGTCGAGTCGTGCAAAACCGCCTATCCCCAATCGAGTAACGTCTGAAATGAGGCAGAATGACACAAACATCCGGCTATAACCTTCAGTGCGCGATCATCGTGTCCTTGCGTACACAATTCACCTGAACTGGGGCATGACACGTCGGGTCGTGTCGTCGATCATGATGTGCACCGATTCGCGGCAGCAAGCGATAAGACCGCAGCTGTTGCGGATGATGAAGAGAAGGAGGAATCTATGCAGCTTGGAATGATCGGTCTGGGACGGATGGGAGCGAACATGGTGCGACGGCTGCTGAAAGGAGGTCATCAATGCGTGGTCTTCGATCGGTCGCCGAATGCGGTGCAGGAGTTGGTCGCGGAACACGCCGTGGGAGTTGCGTCGCTCCCGGATCTTGCGAAAAAACTCGAAAAGCCTCGCGCGATCTGGTTGATGGTCCCAGCGGCTGGTGTGGACCACACCATCGCCGATCTTCTGCCACATCTTGAGGCGGGGGACATCCTCATCGACGGAGGCAATTCCTACTACGTCGACGACCTCCGACGCGCCAAGGAGCTCCTGCCGAAGCGGATCCACTACGTCGATGTGGGGACCAGCGGCGGGGTCTGGGGGTTGGAGCGAGGTTACTGCATGATGATCGGGGGCGAGGAACAGGTCGTCAAACACCTGGATCCAATCTTTGCGAGGCTGGCGCCGGGGCGAGACGCGGCGCCGCGGCTATCAGGACGGGAGAAGATCGACGGCACCGCCGAGCAGGGCTATCTGCACTGCGGTCCAAACGGCGCCGGCCATTTTGTCAAGATGGTGCACAACGGCATCGAGTACGGGCTCATGGCCGCCTATGCCGAGGGGTTGGGCGTCCTGCGAGCCGCCAACATCGCCAAGAGGCCACAGACGATCGACGCCGAGACAACTCCCCTGCGTGACCCTGCCCACTATCAGTACGACCTCAATCTGCAGGACATCGCGGAAGTGTGGCGTCGCGGCAGCGTGATCGCCTCGTGGCTGCTGGACTTGACGGCATCCGCGTTACTCAAGAACCCCGCCCTCTCGGAATTCACCGGTCGAGTATCGGATTCAGGCGAGGGACGCTGGACGATCAAGGCCGCCATCGACGAGGCCGTTCCGGTGCCGGTGCTCACGGCCGCACTCTATGAACGATTCAGTTCACGCGGTGAATCAGATTTCCAGGACAAGTTGCTCTCGGCGATGCGCTACGAGTTCGGCGGACACTTGGAACAATCTGGGAAATGAGGACGACACCATGAACGTGCCCCATTCGGACGCGCTGGTCTTTTTCGGCGCCACAGGCGATCTGGCCTACAAGAAGATTTTCCCGTCCCTGCAGGCGATGGTGAAACACGGCTCTCTCGATGTCCCGGTGATCGGCGTGGCCAAAAACGGGTGGACCATCGCGCAGCTTCGGGCGCGGGCGCGCGACAGTCTTCAGCAACACGGCGGAATTGATCCCGCGGCGTTCGACAGGTTGTGCGGGTTGCTGCGATATGTCGACGGCGACTACAACGATCCCGCGACCTATCAGCTGATTCGCAACGAGCTCGGCTCCGCACAGCGGCCGGCGCACTATCTCGCCATCCCGCCCATGTTGTTCGGGCCTGTCGTGGAACAACTCGCCAACGCAGGCTGCACCCACGGCGCTCGCGTCATCGTTGAAAAACCATTCGGTCACGACCTCATCTCAGCGAAGAAACTGAACGGGATTCTGCTCGACAGCTTTGACGAGGCCGCGATCTTCCGCATCGACCATTACCTCGGGAAGCGGCCCATACACAACATGCTCTTCTTCCGGTTCACGAATGCGTTCCTGGAACCGTTCTGGAACCGCGACCATATCGAGAGCGTGCAGATGACCATGGCGGAAACCTTCGGCGTTCAAGGACGAGGGGCGTTCTACGACGAGACCGGCGCCATCCGCGATGTGGTGCAGAATCATTTGTTCCAGGTCCTGACCCTCCTGGCAATGGAGCCTCCGGTCAGAACAGACAGCGAATCGATCCGTGATGAAAAGCTCAAGGTTCTGAGAGCGATTCCGTCACTCGATGAGACCACCCTGGTCCGAGGACAATTCCGAGGCTATCGAAACGAGCAGGGCGTCGCGCCGGACTCGCAGGTCGAAACCTTCGCCGCGCTGCGGTTAGCGGTGAATTCGTGGCGCTGGCAAGGCGTCCCATTCTATATCCGGGCCGGAAAGTGTCTGCCCGTGACCTGCACGGAGGTGGTGATCCGCTTGCGGCGGCCGCCGACCCTTTTCCCTTCATGCTCGGCCCCGCCGAACTACTTCCGCTTCCGAGTCAACCCGGAAGTGACCCTCGCGCTCGGCACGATCGTGATGGACCGTGAGGAAAAGATGATCGGTCAATCGGTGGAAATGCTGGCCAGCACCCGGCCCACCGCCGATGAGCTGGATGTCTATGAGCGGTTGCTCGGAGACGCCATGACGGGTGATCGGACCCTGTTCGCGCGGGAACACTATGTGGAAGAGGCGTGGCGCATCGTCGATCCGGTGCTGAAGCAGGGTACTCCGGTCCACGAATATGAGCCGAACACCTGGGGTCCGAGTCACATCACCCAGAGCCTGTCCCCTCCTGGAGGCTGGCATAATCCGATCGTGACTGGGTGAGCTGTATCGAACCTGAATTCTGCGACATGTGTGAGCGAACCATGTGCTGGACGATAAACCTTACCCGATCAGGACTTGTTCGGGTTGCTCGCAGTGAAGGCTACCCCGGAGGTAGGGTTCACTGCGATGCCGCAGGGACCGCGGAATCTTGCGATCGCGTGTGTGGCCAAGACACTGACCCATTACGGTGGTGTCTAACGGATCGAGACGATGCAACTGCTGCGACAGAACGTGTTCCAGCACCTCACACAGCTTAGCCGAAAAGATTCAGCTTTCTGGAAGCATCAAGGCGTTATCATTACGCAACCGAATAAAACGAGAGAGGGCAACATGACTCAGGATCACAACCGACTTGACACGCTCTGCATCAACACGATTCGCACGCTCGCGATGGACGCGGTGCAGGCCGCCAACTCGGGCCATCCCGGGACACCGATGGCGCTCGCGCCGGTAGCCTATTGTTTATGGCAGCGGTTTTTGCGGTTCGATCCCGATGATCCGATCTGGCCGAACCGCGATCGATTCGTGCTGTCGAACGGCCATGCTTCGATGTTACTGTATTCACTGCTGCATCTCTGCGGCGTCAAAGCGGTCAACCCTCAGTACGAGGCGTTAGGAGAACTGTCGGTCACACTCGACGACATCAAGCACTTCCGCCAGCTCGACAGCAAATGTCCCGGCCATCCGGAGTACCGGTGGACCTCCGGCATTGAGACCACGACGGGTCCGCTGGGTCAGGGAGTCGCGACCAGCGTCGGCATGGCCATCGCGAACAAGTGGATGGCGGCCTATTTCAATCGTCGGGACTTCACGATGTTCGAGTACGATGTATACGCCTTGTGCGGCGACGGGTGTCTGATGGAAGGCGTGTCGGGCGAAGCCGCGTCGCTGGCCGGCCATCTCAAACTCTCCAATCTCTGCTGGGTCTACGACAATAACAAAATCACGATCGAGGGGCATACCGAGCTGGCGTTCAGCGAAGACGTGGCGACGCGCTTCATCGGGTATGGATGGAACGTCACGCGCGTCGGCGACGCAAATGATCTGGACATGCTCGAACGCGCGTTCAATACGTTCAGGCGCACCACCGACCGGCCGACTTTGCTCATCGTGGACAGTCGTATCGCCTATGGCTCGCCCAACAAGCAGGACACCCACGCAGCACACGGCGAGCCCCTCGGCGAGGAGGAGATTCGGCTGACCAAGCGCAACTATGACTGGCCGGAAGACGCCAAATTTCTGGTCCCGGATGGAGTCCGCGAACATTTCCAAACCATGATGGGCAACCGGGGACATCAGGCTCGTGAAGCTTGGATGGCGACATTCGCCGACTACAAGCGGCGCTATCCGGAGCTCGCCGAGCATCTCGACCGGATGCAACACCGCCGCCTGCCTGACGGATGGGAGAAAGACCTGCAGACCTTTCCAGCCGATGCCAAAGGACTCGCTTCGCGGGATTCATCGAGTAAGGTGTTGAATGCGATTGCCAAGCATGTGCCCTGGTTGATCGGCGGTTCGGCGGATCTGGCTCCCTCGACGAAGACCAGGCTCACGCTCGACGGAGCGGGGGATTTCGAGGCCGACTCATACAGCGGTCGGAACTTCCACTTCGGTATCCGCGAACATGCTATGGGCGCCGTGCTGAACGGGCTCTCGCTCTCAAAAGTCAGGCCGTACGGGTCCAGCTTCCTGATTTTCAGTGATTACGCGAGGCCCGCGATCCGCCTGTCCGCGCTCATGGAGATTCCGGCTATCTACATCTTCACCCATGATTCGATTGGATTGGGCGAGGATGGCCCGACCCATCAACCGGTCGAACAGCTTGCGTCGCTCCGAGCGGTTCCGAACCTCATCGTACTCCGGCCGGGGGACGCCAATGAAGTCGTCGAAGCCTGGCGAGTCCTCATGCAATTGCGGCATGAGCCGGCGCTGTTGGTCCTGTCGCGCCAGGCATTGCCGACTTTGGACCGTACGAAATACGCCCCGGCCTCCGGCGTAGCGATGGGCGCTTATGTGCTCGCCGATAGTGGCGGGGTTCCGGACGTGCTGCTGCTGGCCAGTGGAAGCGAGGTCTCGCTCTGCGTTGCGGCCTATGAGCAGCTAAAAACAGGAGGCCTCAAGGCCCGCGTGGTAAGCATGCCGTCCTGGGAGCTGTTCGAACGGCAGAGCCAAGCCTACCGCGACAGCGTCATTCCGACGGAGGTCACCGCGCGTGTCGCAGTGGAACAGGCTTCGACCTTCGGCTGGGCTCAGTACACCGGGCGCGACGGCGCTGTCATCGGCATGAAAACCTTCGGGGCCTCGGCGCCGCTCAAGGAATTGCAGCGCAAATTCGGCTTTACTCCCGAGCAGATCACGGCCGTCGCCAAGGCGCAGGTGGCGAGTGCTCAAGGCCTTGCCGGGAGTCTGAGGAGAAACTGAAGGTGACGGAAAGGAGCGACTATGGAACTTGGACTGATCGAACTCGGCCGGATGGGTTCAAATATGGCACGACGGCTGGAACATAGAGATCCTGATCATGCCAGTTGAACAGTCCGACGCAATCGTCTTCTTCGGGGCCAGCGGAGATCTTGCGTACAAGAAGATTTTTCCGGCCTTGCAAGCCATGGTCCGGCGCGGTCGTTTGGATAGACCGGTGATCGGAATAGCGAGGCGTGACTGGAATCTCGAGCAATTTAGAGCTCGTGTCCGCGACGGTCTGGCGCATCAAGTCGGCTTCGACGCTCAGGCCTTTGCCAAATTCTCCCGGCTGCTTCGATACGTCTGCGGCGACTATCGCGAAGCGGCGACCTTCGAGCGTCTGCGCAAGGAGCTCGGCGCCGCCGCATCCCCGTTGTACTATCTCGCTGTTCCTCCCAGTATGTTCGCAACCGTTGTTGAAGGGTTGACGAAGGCGGGATGTGTGAAAGACGCCCGTGTGGTCATTGAAAAGCCGTTTGGTCGAGACCTGAGTTCGGCGCAAGCGCTTAACCGTACACTTCACGCGTCGTTCCCGGAACATGCGATCTTCCGCATCGACCACTACCTGGGAAAGGAACCGGTCCAGAATCTTCTCTACTTTCGCTTCGCCAATCCGCTCTTTGAAGGGGTCTGGAACTCCCGTCACATCGAGCGTGTGCAGATCACCATGGCCGAACGTTTCGGAGTAGCGGGCCGCGGCCGTTTCTACGAGGAAGCGGGAGCGATTCGCGATGTGGTGCAAAACCACATGTTGATGATGATAGCCTGCCTGACCATGTCGGAGCCGACCGTGAACGACCGTGAGGCCATACGAGAGGCGCGGGCGAGCGCTCTCAAAACGATCCGCCCGCTCAAGCCGTCCGATGTCGTGCGCGGCCAGTTCCGCGGCTATCGCCAGGAACATGGCGTAGCTCTTGACTCGCAGGTCGAAACCTTCGCCGCGCTCCGCGTTTACCTTGACAGTGATCGGTGGACCGACGTGCCCTTCCATGTGCGCGTCGGAAAGTGCCTTCCCGTGACGGCGACCGAGGTGTTGATCGAGTTCAAGCGGCCCTCTTGCCCCATATTGGATGAGCATGAACCTCCGCTGGCCGACTACATTCGCTTTCGGCTCGGTCCGGAGGTGGTGATCGCGCTGGGCGCAAAATTCAAGCGCCCGGGAGAGGCCATGGTGGGTGAACGAACGGAACTGGTCGCGCGCCATGGCTCAGGTGACGATATGGACCCTTATGAACGTCTCCTCGGAGACGCCATGAGAGGTGATGCCATGCTCTTCGCGCGCGAAGACGCAGTGGAAGCAGCCTGGCGCGCCTTGGACCCGATCCTCAGAACCGCGACGCCACTGTACGAGTATGAGCCGAACACCTGGGGTCCGCGCGAAGCCGATGGGCTGATCGGAAGCGACGGCTGGCATAATCCCGAGGGAACCCTATGAGGAATCATCGCGATCGAGGGTTGGTCAGGCATCCGGCCTGATGCCGGTGAGGTCAAGAGCCGACTCCCGGAGGCTTGGCTGAGCCGCCAGCCTCACAAGTCGGCAGTTGTCATATGAGGAGCCAAGCGGCGACAACCGCTCACACAGGGATAGGGATCACCGCATGAGTAAACACCCATTAGTGATGCTCCGCGCGCTTCCTGATGAGTTGGAACCCCTCGCGGAACTGGCGCTCGATGTCAGATGGACGTGGGACCATACCAGCGATAAGCTGTGGACCATGCTTGATTCCGATATCTGGGGCCAGACGCGCAATCCTCGGTCGGTGCTCCAGTATGTTCCGCACGAGCGGTTGGAACAAGCCGCGCGCGATTCGGTCTTCAGAGAGGAACTACAACAGGTTGTCGCAACGAGGCGCAATTATCTGGACGAGAGTGGGTGGTGTCGCGAACGGTACCCTCCGCAATCGCTTAAGACGATCGCATATTTCAGCATGGAGTTCGGACTGGGTGAGGCGCTGCCGCTGTACGCAGGCGGCCTAGGGATGTTAGCTGGAGACGTACTCAAGACCGCCAGCGACCTCGACGTGCCGATGGTCGGAATCGGCCTTCTCTATCAAGAAGGCTATTTCCGCCAGATTCTGGATGGCAACGGCTGGCAAATCGAAGCTTTTCCATACAACGATCCCCTCAGTCTGCCGGTTCAGCCGGTCTTGCTCTCCACGGGCGAATGGCTTCGCGTCCCGTTGGAATTGCCGGGACGCACCGTATTCCTTCGTGTCTGGTTCGTACAGGTCGGGCGGGTGAAGTTATATTTGCTGGACAGCAACGACCCGCTCAACAACGCCGCCGACCGGGGTATCACGAGTAAGCTCTACGATGCCCGGCCGGAGCTTCGGCTGATTCAGGAAATGGTGTTGGGCATCGGTGGCTGGCGTGTGCTTCTCGCGCTGGGCATTGAGGTGGACATCTGTCATCTCAACGAGGGGCACGCGGCCTTTGTGGTGTTGGAACGAGCTCGGAGTTACATGAAGAAAACCGGACAGTCCTTCGCCGAAGCCTTGTGCGTCACTCGGGCCGGGACTGTCTTCACCACGCATACCCCCGTGGCTGCGGGATTCGACGCCTTCCCTCCAGACTTGATGCAGCGCTACTTTCGCGAGTACGTCGCTCAATTAAGAATGAGGATGGAAGAATTCCTTCGCCTGGGCCGGACTCATCCGCAGAGTGCGGAAGAACCATTCACGATGGCGGCGCTGGCCATGCGAGGAAGTCTCTTTATGAACGGGGTCAGCAGACTGCACGGCGCGGTCAGTCGCCGGCTGTTTCAGCCGTTCTATCCGCGATGGCCGGAACACGAAGTGCCTGTGACGTCGGTGACCAACGGAGTGCATGTGCCGTCGTGGGATTCGGAGTGGGCGGATAGGCTCTGGACAGAGACCTGCGGCAAGGAGCGGTGGCGAGGGCCCTTGAGGGAACTCCCCAAGGCGATCCGCGATGTATCGGACGAAGACCTCTGGAAGTTTCGCGCACAAGGCCGGCAAGCCCTCGTGAAGTATGCGCGCCAGCGGCTGGTCCATCAATATCAGTTGCTCGGCGCCGATCCCGAGGCGGTCTCGGCGATTCGTCAGGCTCTCGCCCCTCAGACCTTGACGCTCGGATTCGCCCGCCGGTTCACCGCCTACAAACGTCCCACGTTGCTGCTCCATGATCCCGAACGGTTGGCCAGGCTTCTGAATCACCCCAAACGACCGGTCCAACTTGTGGTGGCGGGAAAGGCTCATCCGCAGGATGAGGCGGGCAAGCAACTCGTTCAACAGTTTGTGCGTTTTGCGCGTTGGCCGGTGGTTCGTCAGCGGGTCATTTTTCTCGCGGATTACGACATGGTCTTGGCCCAGCATCTGGTGCAAGGCGTGGACTTGTGGATCAACACGCCGAGGCGCCCATGGGAAGCATGCGGAACGAGTGGGATGAAGGTCCTGGTCAACGGAGGACTCAACCTCTCCGAGCTCGACGGCTGGTGGGCCGAGGCCTACGCCTCGGAAGTCGGCTGGGCTTTGGGCGACGGTCGAGAGCACCGGGATCCTGAGTGGGACGACGTCGAGGCGGGGCAACTGTACGATCTGTTGGAACGACAGATTGTGCCTGAGTTTTATATGCGGGATGCGCGTGGCATCTCAAACAGATGGGTCGCTCGGATCAGAGAAAGCATGGCTCAGCTCACTCCTGCATTCAGCAGCAATCGTATGTTGCGCGAGTATGTAGAGACCCTCTACCTCCCTGCGACCCGGAACTATCGCAACCGGATAGCAGAAGGCGGGAGCCTGGTGAAGCAGCTTCTTGCTTGGCAACATGCGTTGGAACAACACTGGCCGAGCATCCGGTTCGGAGAAGTGCGAATCGCACGTGAAGGCGAGTTGTGGCGCTTCTTGGTGCCGGTTCATTTAGGCGGGCTGCCCCCTGCCGCTGTCCGGGTCGAACTCTATGCCGATCCTGAAGAAGGGCAAGATCGCGTGTGCTGGCCGCTGGTCAGAGAGGAAACAGCATCGACCGCGCCGGGTTGGCATCGGTACCAGGGAAGCGTCCGGTCCGAGCGGCCGGCGGACCACTTTACTCCTCGCGTCGTGCCTGCTCACCCTGAGGCGATAGTCCCGCTCGAAGCTCACCACATCGCCTGGGCTCGATAGGGAACGCATCGTTGCGGACGCCGTCCAGGGAGCACGTCGACCGGACTACACAACTAGTTTCTGTTCCAGCGCGTAACGCGTGAGTTCCATGTTGTTTCTCAGGTGGAGTTTCTCGAGAATGCGCGCTCGATAGGTGATGATAGTGGTCACGCTTAGAGACAGTTCGGCGGCGATCTCCGCGCACGTCTTGCCCGACGCGATCATACGCAAGACCTCCAGCTCACGATTGCTGAGTTGGTCGCGATGCATGGCGGGGAATCCGTACGCGACGGCCAGTTGCTCGGCAATCCTCGGAGTGACGTAGTTGCCGCCTCCGAGCACTTTCTTGACGGCTTGCACCAATTCGGTGGGGATGGCCGTTTTGGTGAGATATCCGTTGGCGCCGGCCTTAAACATCCGTAACGCATACTGTTCCTCCGGATACATGCTCAACACAAGAACCGGAAGCCTGGGATGTTCGCGTTTGACCTCACGAAGCGCGTTAACTGAGCTTCCACCCGGCATATTGACATCGAGGACGACGACGTCCCAAGTTTGAGTCCGGATGAGCTGAAGCATTTCCGAGATGTCGGCGGCTTCTCCAATTGTGACAGGCATGACCTTGCTCAAGACCTCTTTGACGCCTTCCCGGAGAACAGGAAAATCATCGACAATTAGAATCTTAAACATGAGTCCACCATCGGTCTTGTGCCGCGCATGTCTGAGAGACAGTCGGCGAGAAGAGTCTGCCGTGTCAATGGTTCACAGAGTCTCGGTCTCCATCTCTCTTTGCGCATGAGTGGCCGGCATGCGCACCGTGATGATCGTCCCGTTGCCGGGTCTCCCCGTAATATGGACTTCTCCTTCAAGGAGTTCCGCCCGCTCGCGCATGCCGAGCAGCCCGATCGACATCCGGTCAGTGAGTTTCTCGGTCGGAACGCCCTCACCGTCGTCCTCTATCTCGAGCAGGACTTGATCCAGGGTCTCGCCGAGCCGAATAGTAACACAGGTCGCGTGGGCATGCCGGGCGACATTCGTGAGGGCTTCTTGACAGATGCGAAACAATGCCGTGGCCCGTTCGGAATCGATCAGCGGATCATCCGTCTCGATGATCACATCACAACAAATTCCGGTTCGCGACCTGAACGCCTTGGCCTGCCACTCAATCGCCGCGACAAGGCCAAGGTCGTCCAGCACACTGGGGCGAAGATCGGCGGCGATACGTTGCACCACGGTGATGGTCTGATCCAGAGTTTCGTCCATCGAAGCGATCTTGCTCTGCAAGGAAGCGGCCGTCGTCCGCAAATCAGCCCCGCCGAGCAAATCCCTCATCTGCGCGAGGTCCAGTTTCAGGCCGGTCATCAGAACCCCCATTTCGTCGTGGATCTCTCGCGCAAGCCTGGTCTGTTCTTCTTCTTTCACCACCTCGAGGTGGCGGGAGAGCATGCGCAATTGCTTGAGCGATTGCTGCAGTTGATCGTGCGCTTCTCTCCCCTCGGTCATATCCTGCCAGGTTCCAAGGATCACGGGCGCCGGACCGTTGGCGTTATGCTGACGCACCGCCTGATCGAGAAACCATCGATACGTGCCGTCGGCGCATTGCCATCGATACTCACAACTGAGGCTTCCTCTGTCGACAAGCGTGGCAAAGGCGTCGAAGACTCGATCGCGATCGTCAGGGTGCAGTCGAGACGCCCAATACTTGGAATCCTCGATAAACCGTCTGGGAGGAAAACCGGAGAGCGACTCGATGTTGTCGCTGACCCAGATCCTGCAGAAAGGCTCGACGAGTTCTGCTTCGTAGAGCGCGACGCGCACATTACGGAAGATCTGCGCAAGGCGGCTGTCTTGATTCCTCAACGCCTCTTCCGTCTGTTTGTGATCCGTAATATCCAGCATGCAATTCACGACGCCGCTCACTTCTCCCGCCTTATTCCTGAGCGGGACAGGATTGACCAGGACCATGCGACGGGACCCGTCCGGACGCTCAAGGATCACCTGTCGATTTCCCTGAGACAGGCCGGTGCACAACACCTGGGCGAGCGGAGCCTGTTCGTGAGGGAGGGGGGCCCCGTCGGAAAGATAGAGTCTGTGTGCCCCACAGAAACGTTCGCCCGGGTCTCCACATCGAGGCTCGCGCCCCCACAACTGAGCCGCGCATCGGTTGTAGTGAAGAATGACTCCGCGCACATCGCAGACATAGACGGCGACGGAGAGCATATCGATCAACTCGCGAAAACCGAGCGCATCTTCCCTGAGTGTCGGACTGGTCCTGGAGCGGTCTGTCTTTTCCGTCTCTAGTTGCGCGCACCGATCTTGTAATCGGCGGACGAGTTCCTCGCGGCGACGGACCGAGCTCAGCTCCTGTTCAATCACGGAAGCAAGTCGCGC
Organism: Nitrospira sp.; assembly: GCA_025934915.1. Classification (GTDB taxonomy): domain Bacteria; phylum Nitrospirota; class Nitrospiria; order Nitrospirales; family Nitrospiraceae; genus Nitrospira_D. Next base: position 56,462 of record JAICWG010000002.1, on the reverse strand, counting down.
GACGCTCGTCAGACATTCCCCTATCGCATTCTCCCTCGCAGTGCAGACATCGATCGCCGCGATCACGGCTCCGTTCTCGTCATGGATGGGAGCGGCGATACAAGTGGAGTCGTGGAAGTGTCGGATGAAGTGTTCAGACGTGATCACCGTGATGGGTTGGCCCGTCGCCAATGCCGTCCCCGCACCATTGGTGCCCATGGTGTGCTCCGACCAATCATAGCCCGGCAGCAATCCTAGGTCTTGCATGGAATCCGGATCACTCCCCTGAGCGTACAGGACAATGCCTTCTCGATCGACCAGATACATCACATGTGCGAGCGGCTCCAAAAAAGAAGAGATGACACAAACATGCCGTTGCGTGATCTCAATCAGTTCTCGGTTCTCTTCCAGCCGTTGCCTTAGATCGGCCTCCCCGACTCGCCGAAGTGTGACATGCGCTGGTTCCGCAGTCACCCCGGCCCGAAGACATCGGGTCCAAGAATCCAAGATCACCGAGCGCACAGCGCCCTCGGTCGGCAAGCCATGAGTAAACCGTTTCCACTCGGCAAACACCTGGGAATCTTGCATAGTGCTCCATCCTTCTTGGTCATAAAGAGGAGGATCAAACCTCGACAACTGAATCCATATATTGGAATTCGTTCAGGCTTTCGATCGTAGGGATGATTTCGCCTGTCTCTTCTCTTGTCACACCTCAACTCCGGTTCTGCTGCGAACGCGGATTCGCCGACTACGACAAGCCTATGGGCATTCATCCCACGACATGGGCTTCGTCTAAACTAAGCTAAAATGTTCAATCTGAACACCTAGGATAATACCCAGGTCAAAGCTTGAACCTGTGCAAAAACCACGCTCACCCTGGCACTTTTTGGTTTCTCTAATTCCTATGCGCTTTAGTCCGCATTATTCATGACAATTCGTGCCCCTTCGACAGGATTCGTCTTCACCATCCCTCCTGACTTGGCCTTCTTAAACGAGTTTAGATCTTACGAAGGTCGAGGGAGTGTCTTCTTATTCTCTCCGTCTCTAGCATAGGTCTGACACGATCGGTCGATTTCCTAAGCAGTTCGAATCAGATCAGTTGTGTCGCAGATTCCTGTCATCAGGGCACAGCAAGTCCAAGAATTTACGACATAATCAAACCTATAAACTGCGATAGCGCAATAACGCGATAGCGTCTAGCATCAATCCCTGGCACAAGGCACGTACAAAGGGAATGCTCAACCTCATCCTTTTAGTAAAATTGTGATGACGAGAGAAAATGGACAATATCCTACTTCCGAAGACGTTGGTCATGAAGCAGGAGTTACTCACCTCGCGTTCTGCCGCCCAGCCTGTATTGCCGAGGCGAGCCGACCGGAGCAAGTTGAGCAGCAAGGTCCGGTGGCGGTCTTCAACCCATCGGAGCAGCTTCTCCATTCGGATTCTGGTTGCAGTTGATGGCTCCAAGGATTCAACCTGGGCGGTGAAATATGTGGGGCGGCTTCTACGGACCACTTCCGATGTGAGCGTCACGCTCTTTCACGTTCTCAACCCGCTGCCACCGGTTTTACGGGAGCATGGAGGATCTGAAGATCCCGTTCGTGAGGAACAGTTAGGCAAGCAACTCAGGAGAGATCGGGAGACCTGGTATCGGAAGGAGCGGAAATTGGAATCCAATATTTTGTCGAAAGCTCGTCAGACGCTCGAGAAGACTGGTTTTCCCGCCTCTCGGATCCGCTTGAAGTTCGGCTACGAAGAAAATGTCGCCGGGGCTATTCTCGAAGAGGCTCAAAAAGGCCGTTATCAAACCATCGTGGTCGGCCGGCACGGCGTGTCAGGACTGAAAAAACTCTTTTTCGGAGGCATCACGCGGAAGCTGCTGCAACAGGCGACCGGGCGCGCGGTGTGGGTCGTCGAGTAATGAACCTGAGGCCTGTGAGAACAGTACATCGAGAAGAAAGCTATGAGAGATGGTCACACGCTCCTGTTCAGTTACAGCTCCGTTTATGCTCTCGCGGTATGCCTGTCCTCATGATGACGACATGTTCCTACCCACAACCTTCGACAGTCAATATCCCATTCTGTCGAATGGTCGCCGTCGTATGATGCCTATATAAGTGAAAACATGTCTGCGACGACGTGTGTCTCCCGCGTTTTCCACCTCAAGTGGGATCATAAGAAATATCTATGTCGTGCGAGATCGTGGTCGAAATCATTGGAAGGTGAATGAATGCTTGAACTCTATCAGTTTGAAGAATGCGAGTACAGCGCTCAGGTTCGCCGCAAGATGTCCGACTGGGGGATCGACTGTGTCTTGAGGAACGTCTCGAAAAACAAATCCAAGCGGGAACGTCTGAAACGAATATCCGGACACAAGGAGACTCCAACCCTCGTCGATTCGTCATGCGGGGTGATCATTGCCGGTGACGACAAGAAGATCATCGAGCATCTTCGCAGATATCACCGCCGCAAGAAGGGGGTGTCGTGACTGAATGCGGCGGTGGATGGACTGGAACAGCTGTCTGAGGAAAGCATGGCCGCGTTGACGTGCGTTGCTCATGACCCGGGTAAGCTGCGACACAACCAACGACGCGACGCTTCCCACGTTATGTCTCATCATGGAGGTCATCGGTGACCGAACCACTGTGGCCTCTCGTCGCCTACTTTATCGCGGCCCTGGTCGTTGCGGCGATCATGATCGGTGCTTCTGCTCTCTTGGGCGAGCGGCATAGCGAGAGGACGACCGGCGAGCCCTACGAATCTGGGATTGCCGTCACGGGCTCGGCGCAAAACCGACTCCCGGTGCAATTTTACTTAGTCGCGATGCTGTTCGTCATCTTCGATCTGGAAGCGGTGTATCTGTTCGCCTGGGCCGTGGCGGTGCCGGAGGTCGGTTGGCTTGGGTTCGGCGAAATGCTCGTCTTCATCACGGTTCTATTTATCGCGTTGGCCTATGTGTGGCGGGTCGGAGCGCTGGACTGGGGAACTTCTCCTCGGCGGATTCTAGTACGGAGGCGGAAAGATCACGATGCGGTGGTGGCTCAGCAAGCCGACGGACGATCACCAGTCAGCTAATGGATTGGGTCGAGACGGCGACGGCACGCTGACAGAAGTAGTGCGTCGTAGCGTTGCCATGGCGCGTCTGCAAGACCTGATTGCCTGGGGTCGTAAAAATTCACTCTGGCCGTTCAACTTCGGCTTGTCCTGTTGCTTTGTCGAGATGGCGACGAGTCTCACGAGCCAGTATGACATCGCGCGGTTCGGCGCCGAAGTGGTCCGTGGCAGTCCGCGTGAAGCGGATGTGATGGTCATCGCCGGAACCGTTTTTATAAAGATGGCGCCGATCATCAAGCGGCTGCACGAGCAGATGATGGAACCTCGCTGGGTGATCTCTATGGGATCCTGTGCCAATTCAGGCGGTATGTACGACATCTATTCGGTGGTCCAGGGGGTTGATTCGTTCCTGCCGGTTGACGTCTATCTTCCCGGCTGTCCTCCTCCTCCACATACGTTTATGGAAGGTCTGTTGCGGCTGCAGGAACAGATCGAGCGAGAACAGCGTCCGCTGAGTTGGGTGGTGGGTGACCAGAACATATCGAGACCGATCATGCCTTCCCTGCGCGATCAGAAACGAGCGGAGAGAGGACAAGCGACGGAGTTGCCGGTCGTCGACCGTCTTCCGATGACCGAATTGAAACAGGAAAAATGGAAATGACCCAGAGCCCGATCGTCGACGAACTTCGCGGCCGATTCGGGCAGGACGCGTTCTCGGTTCAACCGACGCGCGACGGGATGCCCACCGTCTGGACATCGAAGGACCAGGTCGGCGAGATGCTCCGGTACCTGAAAAACGAAACCACCAGACCGTACAAGATGCTCTATGACCTCACCGCAATCGATGAGCGTGTGAGACAGGTACGGCAAGACCAGCCGTCGAGCGAGTTCACGGTGGTCTATCACCTACTCTCGTTCGAGCGGAATGAAGACATCCGCCTCAAGGTTCCGCTGGAAGGAACGACCCCTTCCCTCCAAACCATCACTGAGATTTGGCCGGCAGCCGACTGGTACGAACGCGAAGCGTGGGACTTGTTCGGCATCTCCTTCGACGGCCATCCGCATCTCCGCCGAATCTTGATGCCGACGACCTGGCAAGGCCATCCGTTGCGGAAAGATCATCCGGCTCGAGCCACCGAAATGGGCCGGTTTTACTTGCCGGAGGACAAGCAGGAAGCGGAAGAGGCGGCCCTCAAGTTTCATCCCGAAGAATGGGGAATGAAACGTTCGCGCGAGACATCCGATTTCATGTTCCTCAATCTAGGACCGGCGCACACCGGCACCCATGGGATTCTGCGCCTGATTCTCCAACTGGATGACGAGGAAATCGTCGATGTGGTGCCTGATATCGGCTATCACCATCGCGGCGCTGAGAAGATGGGCGAGCGCCAGACCTGGCACACGTTCATTCCTTATACCGACCGGATCGATTACCTCGGAGGGGTGATGAACGAGCTCCCCTACGTCCTTGCCGTAGAGAAGCTCGCCGACATCCGGGTTTCCGATCGGGCCCAGACGATCCGGATCATGATGGCGGAATTCTTCCGTCTTGCAAGCCATCTCGTCTGGTACGGCACCTTCGCCCAGGATGTGGGACAACTTTCCCCGGTCTTTTACATGTTCACTGATCGTGAGCGCATCTTTCATATCGTGGAGGCGATCTGCGGCGGGCGGATGCACCCGGAATGGTTCCGCATCGGCGGCGTGGCGCAGGATCTCCCGGAAGGCTGGGACAAACTGGTTCGGCAGTTCCTGGATTACCTTCCGTCGAGGCTGGCCGAATACGACGACATGGTGATGCGGAACGCCATCTTCAAGGCCCGCACACAAGGCGTGGGCCGGTACTCAACCGAAGAGGCCATCGAGTGGGGCGTAACCGGTCCTGGGCTCCGGGCGACCGGATTCGAGTGGGACTTTCGGAAACAACGGCCTTATTCCGGCTACGATCAGTTCGAGTTCGACATTCCAATCGCCCAGCACGGTGACTGTTACGATCGCGCCGTCGTTCGCGTCGAAGAGATGCGACAGAGTCTCCGGATCATCGAACAATGCCTGAACCATATGCCGGATGGTCCATACAAGGCGGACCATCCGTTGACCACGCCGCCGATCAAGGAACGGACGATGCACGACATCGAAACGCTGATCACGCATTTTCTGAGCGTGAGCTGGGGCCCAGTCATTCCGGCAGGGGAAGCCTTCGTCGGGATTGAGGCCACCAAGGGGAATAACGGCTATTACCTGGTCAGCGACGGCACTCCGTGGCCTTACCGCGTGCGCATCAGGACGCCGTCCTTTCCGCACATGCAGATGGTTCCGTTGATCTCGCGCGGGCTTTTGCTGGCGGATCTCCTGGCCATCCTCGGCAGCGTGGATTTCGTGCTAGCGGATGTGGATCGATGAAGTGCTGGGCGCTGAGTTTACTGAGAACTTGTGAAGGGAGGTTCTGAGTGCTGAGTTGGAAGTTCTGAGTTTTCTGAGTCTAAAGCATGTCATCACTCCGAAGTCATGATCGAGAACTCATAACTCAGCACTCAGCACTAATTACCATGTTGTCCGACGTCGAGCGAGCCGAAATCGAGGAAGAGCTCTTACATTATCCCGATAAGCAGGCCGGGTGCGTGGAGGCTTTGAAAGTCGTCCAGCGGCATCGAGGCTGGGTCTCAGATGAGAGTCTCAAGAGCGTCGCCGCCTTGCTCGGCATGACGAGCGAGGAGCTGGACAGCGTGGCGACTTTCTATAACCTCATCTTTCGAAAGCCCGTCGGACGGCACGTGATCTTCCTGTGTGACAGCATCAGTTGTTGGGTATGCGGGTACGACATCATGCGTAAAGGTCTTCAGAACCGGCTAGGGATCTCGATGGGCGAGACGACACCGGACGGGCGATTCACGCTGCTCCCGATCGTCTGCCTCGGCGCATGCGACCGTGCGCCGACCATGATGGTCGACGATGACCTGCACGAAGATCTGACGACCGAGAAGGTTGATCGGGTCTTAGAGCAGTACCCATAAGAGTAGGAAACCATGGAACGGCCGCTGACACACAATATCAAGCCGAGGGCCGAACCGCTGTGGCTCGCTGAATACGAGAAGGCCGGCGGCTACGAATCAGTGCGCAAGGCGCTGCGGACGATGACACCAGAGGAAGTGCAGAAGCTCGTCACCGAGTCAACCCTTCGTGGTCGCGGCGGCGCCGGGTTTCCGACCGGCAAGAAGTGGAGTTTCGTGCCGATGGGAGCAGATGCGCCGCGCCCCAAATATCTGGTGGTCAACGCGGATGAAATGGAACCAGGCACATTCAAGGATCGTCTTCTGCTGGAAGGCGATCCTCACCAAATGATCGAAAGCATGATCGTCAGCGCCTATGCGATCCAGGCGGACGTGGGCTACATTTTTCTTCGAATGGAATATGGGATTGCCGCCGCCCGCCTGCGGAAGGCCATCAAGGAAGCGCGAGCCAAGGGGTACTTGGGCCGTAATCTGCTCGGTTCGGACTTCAGCTTCGAAATCTACTTGCACACCAGCGCCGGCCGGTACATCTGTGGAGAAGAAACCGCCTTGCTCAATGCGCTGGAAGGAAAGCGCGCGATCCCACGAGCCAAACCGCCCTTTCCGCAAGTCGTCGGACTCTGGGGAAAACCCACGATCGTCCAGAACGTCGAGACCCTCTGCAACATCCCTCATATTATTACTCACGGCGTCGAGTGGTACAGACGTCTGAGCCGAGGAAAGGATGGGGGAACCAAAATCTACGGCGTGAGCGGCAACGTAAAACGGCCCGGAGCCTGGGAGCTTCCGATGGGCACCTCGATCCGGGAACTCCTGGAAGAGCATGCGGGTGGCATGAAGGACGGGTTCGCCTTCCGAGGCCTGCTGCCGGGAGGCGCGTCGACCGCGATGCTCGTGGAAGAGCATCTTGATCTGCCGATGGACTTCGAATCGATCCCGCAAGGAGGCAGCCGCATGGGAACCGGCACGATGATCGTGTTGGACGACCATACCTGCCCGGTCGGGTTCGCGCAAAACTTGGAGCACTTCTTTGCGCAGGAATCTTGTGGATGGTGCACGCCTTGCTGGGAGGGACTGTCCTGGACGGAACGAATTCTCCAGAGCCTGGAAGACGGACAGGGAAGGATGGATGAGATCGATGTCCTGACCATGCACACGAAACTGCTTGCCCCGGGGCGAACCTTCTGCGCCTTGGCGCCGGGGGCGATGGACCCCTTACAAAGTCTTTTGAAATATTGTCGGGCCGATTTCGAGCGACACATCCATGAGAAACGTTGCCCGTGGCGGGATGAGCCCAATGGTGCGGACGGAGCAAGAACATGGCCGGTATCATCGTCGATGATCGTCCCTACCAGGTAGACGAGCGCGAGAATCTCCTGCAGGCCTGCCTCTCGCTCGGCTTCAATCTACCGTACTTCTGCTGGCATCCGGCGTTGGGATCGGTCGGGGCCTGTCGGCAATGCGCGGTCAAGCAGTTCAGGAATGAGCAAGACCGCCAAGGGCACCTGGTCATGGCCTGCATGACGCCAGCCGCCGACGGCACGCGCATCTCGATCGAGGATCCTGAGGCGAAGACGTTCCGCGCGAGCGTCATTGAATGGATGATGGCGAACCACCCTCACGATTGTCCAGTCTGCGACGAGGGCGGGGAATGCCATCTCCAGGACATGACGGTGATGACCGGCCATGCGTACCGACGCTTTCGGTTCAACAAGCGCACCTTTCGCAACCAAGACCTCGGGCCGTTCATCACCCATGAGATGAATCGCTGCATTCAATGTTATCGCTGCGTGCGCTTGTACCGGGATTATGCGGGTGGGCGGGATTTCGACGCGTTCGGCTCGCGCAACCATGTCTACTTCGGCCGGCATGAAGACGGCACGTTGGAAAACGAGTTCAGCGGCAACCTGGTCGAAGTCTGTCCGACTGGGGTGTTCGACGACAAGACCTTGATGCCGCACTATACCCGCAAATGGGACTTGCAGACCGCCCCGTCCGTCTGCGCCCACTGCAGCCTGGGATGCAACACGATTGCCGGAGAACGCTATGGCACGCTCCGGCGCATCCTCAACCGATATCACAACGAGGTCAATGGGTATTTTCTTTGTGATCGGGGACGCTTTGGATACGGCTTCGTCAATAGCGAGGAGCGAATCCGTCGGCCAAAGTCCCGTCCCAGCCGAGACGGCCAGACTATTCCAATAGATAAGGATATGATCCTGCGTGAGCTTGGACCTCTGCTGGCCGACAAGCCTTCCCGCATCATCGGCATTGGCTCACCCCGCGCCTCGCTGGAATCCAATTTCGCGCTTCGCGAGCTGGTCGGACCGGAACGGTTCTCTCTCGGACTCTCCGTTCGCGACGCCGGTTTGAATTCCATCATCCTCGATATTCTCAGGCGCGGACCCGCTCCTTCAGCCTCGATCCATGATGTGGAGCAGGCTGACGCGGTGCTGATCCTGGGCGAAGACCTGATCAACACGGCTCCGAGATTGGCCTTGGCTGTGCGGCAGTCGGCCCGTCAGCAACCGATGGAGATCGTCGACAAGTTGGGCATCCCACGTTGGCATGACGCCGCCGTGCGGGAAGCGGCTCACGCGCGGTTTGGTCCATTATTCATCGCCGCTCCGTACAGTAGCTGGTTTGCGGACATCGCCACTGAAACCTATCACGCCGCACCGGACGATCTGGCCCGTCTCGGGTTCGTGGTCGCGCATGAATTGGACCAGGCGGCGCCGACAGCGTCGACTGTGAATCCCACGATAGGCTCCCTGGCGAAGCGTATTGCCGCTGTTCTGGGCCAGGCGGAGCGTCCCCTAGTGATCTCCGGGACAGCCTGCAAGAGCGAAGCGGTGATTCAATCGGCCGCGAACGTGGCCTGGGCGCTCTGCAAAACCGGCACGCCCGCGAAACTCTGCTATTGCCTTCCGGAGTCAAACAGCCTAGGTCTCGCCATGTTGGGAGGCAAGAGCCTCGAGGAGGCGTTCAGTATCGTGAAAAACGGGGCGGCGGACACGGTTCTCATTCTGGAAAATGATCTGTATCGCAGGGCCGATGCCCTATCAGGGGACGCATTTCTCAAGACCGCTTCGAAGGTGATTATCCTCGATACCTTAGAACATGACACCACGGCCAAAGCCGATGTCTTGCTCCCAGCCGGCACCTTTGCCGAATCCGACGGCACGCTGGTCAACAACGAAGGACGAGCCCAGCGTTTTTACCAAGTTTTTCCCGCCGAGGCTGATATTCAAGAAAGCTGGCGCTGGATACGGGATCTGGCGGTCGCTTCCGGCCATCCTGCGCAACCGAACATGACGGCATGGAACACGTTGGATGACGTCGTGTTAGCTCTTTCAGAAGCGATCCCGGTGTTTCGGCGTCTCGCAGAAGCGGCGCCGCCGGAAAAGTTCAGAATGATCGGTCAAAAGATCCCGCGACAGACGCACCGGTTCACGGGGCGAACCTCTATGCATGCTCCTTTACTCATGCACGAGCCGAAACCGGTCAAGGACCCAGATTCTCCGTTGGCCTTCTCAATGGAAGGGTATCTGGGCCAACCACCCTCCCCTCTCATCACCCATTACTGGGCTCCCGGCTGGAATTCTGTCCAAGCATTGAACAAATTTCAGAGTGAAGTCGGCGGACCCTTGCGACAAGAAAATCCCGGCGTTCGTCTGATCGAATCGTTCGGCAAGAGGACGGTGACGTATTTTACCGACGCGCCAAAGCCGTTTCAGGCTCTCGACCACGGCTGGCTGATTCTGCCTTGGTATCAGATTTTCGGAACTGATGAGCTGAGCGCACGCGCCTCCGCCATGGCCGAACGGATTCCGGGACCGACCCTGATGCTGCACCCTGAAGATGCAGCCACGCTTCGATTCAAAGCCGGCGAGCGGACCGAATTGATGCTCGGCAACAGGTCCCACCGCGTACCTGTGAAGCTGGACGCCGCCGTTCCGCGCGGAACGGCGGCGCTGACGATCGTGTCCGACTTTACCGACGCCGTCCTTCCGGCATGGAGCCCGCTGATCCGGGTCGCAGAACCATGAATGAAGTCGCATCCCGGCTACCGATCATCGCCGGTGTCCTGACTATGGTGGTGACTCTCAGCGCTCTGTTGATCTGGCTGGAACGGCGGCTCTTGGGCTTCTGGCAAGAGCGTTATGGCCCGAACCGAGTCGGGCCGTTCGGCTTGTTACAGGTCGTAGCCGACATGATCAAGATCTTCATGAAAGAAGACTGGGTGCCGCCGTTTGCCGACAAAGCGGTATTCGTGATCGCCCCCGCCGTGATCATCGTCACCGTGCTCATGTCGTTCGCGGTCGTGCCGTTCACGCCGTCGATCGTCGTAGCCGATCTGAACGTCGGGCTCCTGTTTTTTCTGGCCATGTCGTCGCTGTCGGCCTACAGCGTCGTGCTCGCCGGGTGGGCTTCCAACAACAAGTATTCGCTGCTGGGTGGGCTCCGTGCCTCGGCGCAAATGCTGAGCTACGAGGTGTTCATGGGCCTGTCGCTCATGGGAGTGGTGATGCTGACTGGGTCCTTCAACCTCGGAGACATCGTCGAAGCCCAGCGAGACCTCTGGTTCTGTATTCCCCAGATTCTGGGGTTCATCATTTTCTTGATCGCCGGTCTGGCCGAAACCAAACGGATTCCCTTCGACATTCCAGAGGCAGAAGCCGAGCTGGTGGCCGGATTTCACACGGAATATTCCGGCATGAAGTTCGGCATGTTCTTTGTCGGAGAGTATCTCGGCATCATTCTGATTTCAGCCATGATCACGGTGCTCTTCTTCGGCGGCTGGCAAGGCCCCTGGCTGCCGCCGGCGGTCTGGTTCTGGATCAAGACTTTCCTCTTCATTTGCCTGTTCATCCTGCTGCGGGCGGCGCTCCCGCGCCTGCGGTTCGATCAGCTTATGACGTTCGGGTGGAAGGTCATGCTGCCGTTGGCATTGGTGAATCTCGCGGTCACTGGGGCGCTGGTGTTGATCGGTCATCCACCGAAGTGAGTACCGACATGCTGAAACTGTTGAAAGGAATCTGGCTGGTCTTTCTTCACGCGTTCACGCGTCCTGTGACCATTCAGTATCCGGACGTGAAGCCGTACCTGCCGCCGCGATGGCGAGGACGGATTATTTTGTCACGCGATCCGGACGGGGAGGAGCGCTGCGTCGGTTGTTATCTCTGCTCGGTCGCCTGCCCGGTGGACTGCATCGCGCTCCAGGCGACGGAAGACGAGCACGGACGCCGCTATCCGGCATGGTTCCGCATCAACTTTTCCCGGTGCATTTTCTGCGGGTACTGCGAGGAAGCCTGTCCGACCTATGCAATCCAGCTCACCACCGACTTCGAAATGAGCGAGTACGACCGGCGGAACCTCGTGTACGAGAAGGAGGATCTCTTGATCAGCGGAACCGGCAAATATCCGGGCTATAACTTCTACCGGGTGTCCGGGGTTCAGATCGGCGGGAAGGACAAAGGCGAGGCCGAACACGAGGCCTCGCCCATTGATCTACGGAGCCTGATGCCATGACGGGAGCATTCTACCTGGCATCGCTGGTGGCGGTTGTTTCGACCGGTTTGGTCATCACCAGTTTGAACGCGGTGCATGCGCTGCTGTACTTGATCGTTTCCTTCCTGGGCGTCGCAGTGGTCTTTTTCCTGCTCGGCGCGCCGTTCATCGCCATGTTGGAGATCATTATTTACGCCGGCGCCATCATGGTCCTGTTCGTCTTCGTGGTCATGATGCTGAATCTCGGACGTCAGGCGATCGAGCAGGAATCGGCCTGGCTCATGCCGAGGATATGGGTCGGGCCGTCGATTTTGTCGGCGACTCTCCTCGTGGAATTGCTCTATCTGTTCGGCTTCGGAGTCCTGAGTCAGGCCGGCGGCATCATGGGTCAGGCTCCCAAACAGGTGAGTGTCGTGCTGCTTGGCCCCTACCTGATCGGGGTCGAACTGGCCTCCATGCTCCTGCTGCCTGGGCTTGTCGGCGCCTATCATTTGGGACGAGATCTGAGGAACGAGGATGCCTGATGTGAGCGCTGTGTCTCTGTCGATTCCACTGGCTCATGGCATGTTGCTGGCCGGGGTGTTGTTCACGTTCGGACTGATCGGACTCCTGGTTCGACGGAACCTCATCTTCATGTTGATGTCGGTTGAAATCATGCTGAACGCCGCCGGGCTGGCCTTCATCGTGGCGGGGGCCAACTGGGGACAGGCGGACGGGCAGGTCATGTTTCTCTTTATTCTGACGTTGGCGGCGGCGGAGGTGTCCGTCGGTCTGGCGCTGGTGCTACTGCTCTATCGGCGCTTCCAGACGCTCGATGCCGACGCAATGTCCCGTCTGTGGGGATGAGATGCTCGATCTTCTCTGGTTGGTTCCAGCGGTTCCGCTTATCGGATTTCTGGTCTTGGCCTTGGCAGGCGGATGGCTTTCGAGGGGGATGATCGCGCTGGTCGGAGTCGGCTCGACGGGTCTCTCAATGGGTGTGGCCTGGCTCGTCGGAATCGCATTCATCGCCTCGGCTCCTTCCATCCAAACCTACGACCAGACTCTCTGGACTCGTCTGGATGTCTCCGGTCTCGCGCCGACCATCGGCTTCTATCTGGACCCGCTGTCGCTCGTGATGATGCTGGTCATCACCCTGGTCGGCTTCCTCATTCATCTGTATTCCGCCGAGTTCATGATCGGCGACGAAGGATACCGCCGCTTCTTCGCTTACATGAACCTGTTCGTGGCCGCAATGCTGACACTGGTGCTCGCAGACAATCTGCTGCTCTTGTACCTGGGTTGGGAAGGAGTCGGGCTCTGCAGTTACTTGTTGATCGGGTTTTGGTATCGCGAGCCGGCCAATGGAGCAGCCGCTCAGAAGGCCTTCATCGTGACGCGGCTCGGCGACGTCGCGCTGGCGATCGGGCTGCTCCTGTTGTTCACGCATCTGGGCACGTTGAACATTCAGGATCTCATGAGACGCGCGATCGAACAGTGGCCGGTCGGCTCGGGTCTCGCTGCGATCACGGCCTTCTTGCTGCTCGGTGGCGCGGTCGGCAAATCGGCGCAGCTTCCGTTACAGACCTGGTTGCCGGACGCCATGGCCGGCCCGACACCAGTGAGCGCGCTCATCCATGCGGCTACCATGGTGACCGCGGGCATGTATCTCATCGCGCGTACCCACGTCTTGTACAGTCTGGCGCCGACTGCGCAGACCGCCGTGGCCGTGATCGGCGCCGTGACGCTGCTCTTGGCCTCCTGCAGCGCGCTGGTGCAGCGGGACTTCAAACGCGTGCTGGCCTACTCGACGATCAGCCAGATCGGCTACATGTTCCTCGCGCTCGGGGTTGGAGCCTGGGCGGCCGCGCTCTTTCATTTCACCACGCACGCATTCTTCAAGGCCCTGTTGTTTCTCGCCGCAGGCGTCGTGATCCAAAGCCTTCACGAAGAACATGACATTTATAGAATGGGCGGTTTGAGAAAGCTGCTTCCTGTGCCGTTCTGGACCTTCCTTATCGGCGCGGCCTCACTCGCCGGGTTTCCGCTGGTAACCGCCGGCTTCTACAGTAAAGACTGGATTCTGTGGGAAGCTTGGGCCTCGCCCACCGGCAGTGCCTGGTTCTGGGGTGCAGGCTTGATCGGTGCGTTGTTGACGGCGATCTACAGCTTTCGCCTCGTGTTCCTGGTCTTTTTCGGAGAGCTGAAAACGGCAATCGGACCGAAGCCCGGCTGGGTCATGAAGTTCCCGCTGGTTACACTCGCGGGGGGAGCGCTGGTGGTTGGATTTCTGCAGATCCCCAGAACGCTCGGCGACGTTCCCATTTTCGGTGAATTCGTCGCCTCAGCTTTACCGTCTGTCATGGGGACGTCCTCGGTCACGATGGAGTTTGCGTTCCAGGTTCTGACCATGGTCATGGCCTTGTTGGGCATCTTCGTTGCTTACGTGTTGTTCCTGCGTCGCCCGAGCCTGATCGATACGCCGCTGGCGACGGTTTGGGGGAGCGCTCTATCGCGTTTCTGGTTTGCCGGTTGGGGGTTCGATCGACTGTATGACCTGTTGTTCGTGCATCCGTTCCTTTGGGTGGCACAGGCGAACAAAGACGATCTGATCGATCGCGGCTACGCAAGCCTGGCCTGGCTGATCCGGGAGTTCTTTGCCGTGCTTCACCGGACGCAAACAGGGCAGGTCCGCTGGTACGCCGCGGTCCTTGCCGGAGGCTCGGTCGCGATCGTCGCATTGGCGGTGCTCTCATGATCCTTGCCTGGCTGATTCTCCTCTTGCTCGCGGCGGGTCCGTTAGCCTGGCTGCTCGACCGACGTGGATCCCAGTGGCCGCGATGGATTGCTCTTGGGGCGCTGGCGATCGATCTTGTTCTGACACTCATCCTTTGGATCGAGCGAGACGCCCAAGCTTCGATCTCAAGCCAGGGAGTCCGGCTTGCCGATCTGAGCCTACCTTGGATTCCTCGCTTCGGCATCGGGGTTCATCTGACGCTGGATGGGTTCAGCTTGCTCCTCGTGCTCCTGACCCTTTTTCTCGGCGTCACGGCGGTGGTGGCCTCCTGGACGGAGATCAAAGAACACGTCGGATTCTTTCACTTCAACCTCCTGTGGGTCCTGGCCGGCGTGCTCGGTGTCTTCCTGGCCATGGACCTGTTTCTCTTCTTCGTCTTTTGGGAAGTGATGCTGGTGCCCATGTATTTTCTGATCAGTGTCTGGGGCCACGAGCATCGCGTATATGCGGCCGTCAAATTTTTCCTCTTCACGCAGGCCGGCAGCCTACTGATGTTGATCGCCATTTTAGGTCTGGTGTTCATCCATGCTCAGCAGACCGACATGGTGACGTTCGACTACCAGCAATTGCTCGACACCAAGATGGACCGGACTGTAGCCATGTGGCTGATGTTGGGATTCTTCGCTGCCTTTGCGGTGAAACTCCCGGCTGTGCCGTTCCACGTCTGGCTTCCCGATGCGCATACCGAAGCCCCGACCGGCGGAAGCGTGATTCTTGCTGGACTTCTCTTAAAGACCGGCGCCTACGGCATGATCCGGTTTGCGGTGCCGCTTTTTCCGGAAGCCGCTCAGACCTTCGCGCCGGTCGCGATGACATTAGGCGCGATTGGAATCCTCTATGGAGGGATGCTGGCCTTCGCGCAGACCGACCTCAAGCGGCTCGTGGCCTACAGCAGCATCAACCACTTGGGATTCGTGCTCCTCGGCATTTTTTCCGGGAATGCGATCGCGCTGAAGGGATCGGTCATGCAGATGATCGCTCATGGGATCACCACCGGCGCCCTGTTCATCCTGGTAGGCGCACTGCAGGAGCGTCTGGGCACACGCGACATGCGCCGCATGGGGGGCCTATGGACGACCGTTCCCGGATTCGGCGCCGTCATGCTCGTGTTTGCGATCGCCTCCTTGGGACTGCCCGGATCGGGAAACTTCATCGGCGAGTTCCTGGTATTGTTGGGGACCTATCGGGTCAATGTGCTCGTGACCGTGCTCGCCGCCTTGGGCCTGGTGGTCTCCGTCATCTACTCTTTGGCGCTCATACAACAGACGTTTCACGGCTCGGCCAACGAAAGCTGGGCCGTGCCGGACCTCTCGATGCGTTATCTGGTCACATTGGGCTCCATGATCGCAGTGCAGGTCTGGCTGGGTCTCTCGCCGCAGCCCGTGCTCGACATTGCGGGAAAGGCGCTGGAGAACCTGCGCGGATTTGGCAATGAGGCCGCCATCGTCTCAAGGAGATAACGCATGACCTCGGAAGATTTCATCGCGCTGCTTCCGCTGCTGGTGACGGCGCTGTCGTCGTTGGCGGTGCTGCTGCTCGCGGCGTTTCGTCGTGATCATGGGCTTGTTGCAGTCGTGACGTCGCTGGGATTAGTCGCCGCGTTCCTGACGCTCCCCGTTGCGGCCGGAGTCGCGCCTCGTCCGGTCACGCCGCTGCTCATCATGGACATCTACGCGCTCTTTTATGCCGGGCTCATTCTAGCCGCGACTCTCGCCGTGACGATTCTGTCCTATGGATATCTTGAGAAACAGGAGGGTCAGCACGAGGAGTTCTACGCGCTCCTGCTGTTCGCGACCCTAGGAGCCATGACGCTGGCGGCCGCCTCGCATTTTGCCTCCTTCTTTCTCGGACTGGAATTGCTCAGCGTGTCTCTGTACGTGCTCATTGCATACGTGCGCACCGACAACCGTCCGCTCGAAGCCGGCATCAAGTACTTGATTCTATCGGGGACCTCGTCGGCGTTCCTGCTGTTCGGCATGGCCGTGATCTACTTCCAGTCCGGCACAATGGAGTTTGCCCGCACCGCGGCCTGGGTGGCCGGTACGATCGAGCTGCCCGCTGCGTTTCTTGTCGGGTTGATGTTCATCCTGACCGGAGTGGGCTTCAAGTTGGCGGTGGTGCCGTTTCATCTGTGGGCCCCTGATGTGTATCAGGGTGCGCCGGCTCCTGTGACCGCCTTCGTCGCGACTGTCTCGAAAGGCGCTATGGTCGCGCTGCTGCTTCGCTATTTCGTAGAAATCACGGCTCTTCGTTCCGAGATCCTCTGGTGGGTGCTGGCGGGGATCGCCGTCTTGTCCATGTTTGTCGGCAATCTGTTGGCATTGTTCCAGGACAATGTGAAGCGCCTGCTGGCCTATTCCTCGATCGCTCATTTTGGGTATCTGCTGGTCGCGTTTCTGGCCGCCAATCCGTTGACGGTCGAAGCGGTGACGTTCTATGTTGCCGCATACTTCATCACAACCGTCGGCGCATTCGGTATCGTCAGCGTCTTGTCCAAGCCGGGATGCGAAGCCGAGACAATGGACGACTACCGGTCTCTGTTCTGGACCCGGCCGTGGGTCGCCGGCGTCTTCACTGTTATGTTGTTGTCGCTCGCGGAGATCCCGCTGACGGCCGGCTTCGTCGGGAAGTTTTACGTGTTTGCCGCGGGCGTTGATTCCTCCCTGTGGGTGTTGCTCGTGCTGCTCGTCGTCAATAGTGTCATCGGCCTGTTCTACTATCTGCGGGTGATCGTCGTCATGGCCTCCGAGGAGCACCGCGAGGATCGCCGCGCGGATCTGGTTCAGACTCTGCCCGTGTCGTACGCCGACGGGCTGGTGCTCGCCACGCTCAGCGGGCTTCTGTTCTGGCTCGGCCTCTATCCGGCGCCGCTGATCCGACTTATCCAGACGATGCAGAGAGGTTTGATCGGATCATGACTCGCTTGGATAACACAACCGAGCGACCGTGATGTCGATGCCTGCAAAAGGAGATTCGATTGTGGGAAAAGGGAACCGTGTGGTCATACAGCTCGGAGTGACTCCGAGCTACTTGGACCGTCGTTGCCACGAAGCGCTCTATGAGGTCGACGTGGGGGTCAACGAGGTGCGTGACCGGCTGGGCGGCGATGTCGCGCGTGAAGAAAGCGCCGGGGTTCAAGGGTTGCAGACGAGCAGAACATGCGCATCGCCACAAACAGGCCTCATGCATCGGTAGAACCAGGGTTAGACGATCGACGCCGAAGGACTCAGAATCACAGGACGTCTGTACACAAGCCGAGAACGAAAGGAGCAATCGATGAACGTCGTAGAAATTCGGTCGAAGAGAAAGCGCGTCCTTTCGCCATCCGTCCTGGTGGGCGCAGTGCTGGCTCTGTCTCTCATCGCGTCGTCGCACACATGGGCGGGAGGACCGGCCAAGACGGAGGCTTATCCCGGTCATCTGGTCCTCTTGCCTGGTGAACGGATCGTGCTCGGAACCGTGGAAGCGATCGAAGGCGGAATGATCAGGGTCAATGTCGGCGAACTGCAGCCTCGCTTCATTCCAACCAAGGGCGCGTTGGAAAAAGGAGAGTGGTCGTTCAAGAAGGGCGACCGGATTGAGCTTGCGGTCAGCGCCGAAAATCTCGTGGTCGACTATCATCCGGTGAATGCGCCGGGCTGGCATCGCATCATCAAAGGACAATTGGCCCAGCCGCTCATCGTCGGATATGAGTGGGCCGTGATCAGAACGGACAACGGCAAGGAAGAGGCGTTCGCCGTTCGACCGTTGGCTCGTTTGAAGGTGGCCGCGCTGCCGATCGGGGTTCCAGCTCTGTTTCTGGTCGGTGAGGCCGGCAAGATCCTGGATGCGACCTTTGCGGACGAGGAGTCGGCTCACCGGCGAGTCCAGGAATGGAAGCGATCGGTTCCCAAATCTCCTGATCGACAACTCGAGGCGACGCTGGTCACCCCGCCGGTCTTGATGGCGACGGTTCGCACCAACGACGGAAAAGAACATCATGTGGAAGTCCGGCCTTTTGTCGAGGAAAAGCTCGGCAACCTGCCGAAAGGGAAATCGGTGATCCTGCTCTTGGATGATGAGAATAAGGTCACCGATGTGGCCATCCCTCCAGGGTCTCAACGGTGACCCTGACATGCCATTTAACGTGAAACTGCTCGCTCAGGATGGGTGGGCACGAACAGAGGAGTCGCCCCATGCAAGGCTTTACGACCAGACAACTGCACGCCGATGGGCGAACGAGGCCCATGAACGCTCATACGATGCCGATTTTTCTCACTTCTACGTTTGCGTTCGATTCTCCCGAAGCCGGCGCGGATCTCTTTCTAGGGCGTCGCGCCGGACACGTCTACAGCCGGATGGGAAATCCGACGGTCGAAACCGTCGAGCGGGTGGTCGCTGATCTGGAAAACGGAGAGACAGCGGTCGCCTTTGGGTCGGGGATGGCGGCCATCCAGGCCAGCTTGTTGAGTGTTCTGAAAGCGGGCGATCATGTGATCTGCGGGGAAGCGCTCTATAGTCCCAGCCTCCATTTGATCACACACCGTTTGGCCGACTTGGGGATCACATCATCGGTCGTCGATACCTCGGATGTGCAGGCCGTCGAAGGCGCCATCCGGGACGAGACCAAGGTGATGTTCTACGAAACCCCTGCCAATCCCACGTGCAAGATCACCGATATCCGGGCCATCGCCGAACTGGCCGGACCAAAAAACATCTTGACGATCGTCGATAACACCTTCTCCAGCCCCTATTTTCAGCGGCCGTTGGATCTCGGCGCGGATATCTCTCTCCACAGTGCGACGAAATATCTGAACGGACACGGCGACGTGATCGGAGGAATCGTCGTGGCTCGATCTGAGCTGGCTGCCAAGATTCGTACGTATCGCCGAGACACCGGCGGCATTCTCAGTCCGTTCGAGGCCTATCTGCTCTTGCGGGGCATCAGAACCCTTTCCTTGCGCATGCAACGGCATCACGACAACGCGATGAAGCTGTTCGAATTTCTTGCCGGGCTTCCCACAGTCAGCAAGCTGTACTATCCCGGTGATCCCAAGTTCTCCGGCCATCATGTGGCAGCTCGACAGATGACCGGCTTTGGCGGCTGCTTCAGTTTCGAACTGGCCGGCGGGTTCGATGCGGCCAAGCGGTTGTTGAAGAGGTTGACGCTCTGCACGTTGGCGGTATCTCTGGGCACGGTCGATACATTGATCGAACATCCGGCGTCGATGACCCATGTCGCGACGCCGCCGGACGTCATGGAGCGCCAAGGACTCACGAGCGGGCTCGTGAGAATCTCGGTCGGCTGCGAGGATATAGAGGATGTGATCGCCGATCTGGAGGATGCGCTGAAGGGGGACTGAGCAACGCACCGATCGGTCGATCGAATGGTAGACAAGGAAAGCAAGATCATCGCAGAGCGTCCGCATGAGGGTCGTCATCTCCACCGAGACAGTCTGATCATCGTCTCCGGTGAGAGTCGGACTTGGATGGACATCCACACTTGAACCATGAAGGAGATCAACTTCACATTGCGTCCGATGCAGCCCTTTCGGCTTGATCTCACCGTCTGGACATTGCGGCGGCGGCTGAACAATACCATGGATCGTTGGGAGGGAGGGATCTACAGGCGGACACTGGTCATCGGCGCCATGCCGATTCAGGTGGCCGTCACACAGCAGAACACCAGGCTGGTCGTCACCGTCACTGGTGCCGACCTGCCGTCGAAGGCAAAGTCCGACGTGACGGCTGCATTGGACCGGTTGTTAGGCCTCCGGGTAGATCTTCGTAAGTTTTATCGGCTGGCGTCGCAGGAAACGAAGCTGCATCAGTTGGCTCGGCGCTTTCTCGGGATGAAACCGCCGCGTTTCCCCAGTGTGTTTGAAGCATTGGTCAATGCGATCGCCTGCCAGCAACTCAGCTTAACCGTCGGGATCACCCTGTTGAATCGCTTGACGGAGCGCTACGGGTTAGGGAGCCCCAACGAAGGCCGTGCGTTCCCACGTCCCGATGATCTGGACAAGGTCGAGGTCCAAGCGCTGAGAGCGTTTGGATATAGCCGAAGCAAGGGACAGACCGTCATTGATGCAGCCCGAGCAATGAGGGAAGGCAAGCTCGACCTCGATGGTTTCAGGACCATGGATGACGCTGAGACAGTAAACCGGTTGATGGAGTTGCGAGGAGTGGGACGTTGGACCGCTGAATACACGCTGCTGCGCGGCCTCGGACGGATTCATCAGTTTCCGGGCGATGATGTCGGAGCACAGAAAAATCTCCATCGATGGTTGCGGTTGAAACGACCGCCGGACTATGACCATGTCCACCGGGTGCTGCGCAAGTGGCGACCATACGCCGGATTGATTTACTTTCATCTATTGCTGGACGGGCTCGACCGAAGGGGGTGGCTGACATGAGCCTGCGCCGGGAACACCCAAGGAACTGATCGAGAGGTCGGTCAAGTCCGTCTTACGGTTGCTCGCGCTCTCGTGAGCGCCCGATGAGGTCGCATAAAGGGAGGAACAAGATGATCACACTGAAACGCGTCTATGACCCTGTGACGTCGACCGATGGTGTGCGGTACCTCGTGGAGCGGCTGTGGCCTCGTGGCGTGAAGAAAACCGCCCTGCACATCGACGCCTGGCTGAAGGATGTAGCCCCAAGCGGCGAGCTCCGTCGCTGGTTCGACCATGATCCAAAAAAATGGAATGAATTCCGACGACGATACCACGACGAATTGCGCGCGAGTGCGGATGCGTTAGATCCCATCGTCAAGGCCGCGCGGCGGGGTCGAGTCACCCTCGTGTACAGCTCCCATGACACGGAACATAACAATGCCGTGGCATTGAAAGAGTACCTGGATGCGAGGATGGGGAAGAGACAGACACCGGACAAGCCTGCAGCGTAGAGCACGTCCAGCAATCAGCTTGGGCGGCCTTGTAGTCAACCTCGCGGTGTCGCAAAAGGCTGTTGAGATCACCGTCAACGATCAAACAGGAGCACATGCACATGATCGTGACGCCTGAACGCAATCGTCGGAATCGACAGGACGCTCTCACCGTCGTTGTCCTCATGGCAGTGGCCTCGGGAGTCGTAGGATGGTTCGTCCCTCCCGTGCTGGTCGTTCTGGGGCTGTGTCCGTTTGTGTTCCGGCGGTTGCGACGGCGGTGTCTTCGACGGTTAGCGGTGATCAAGCAACCGTTCCCTGAGCACTGGGAGCGAATTCTTCGCTCTCACGTCGCATTCTTCCGTGCGCTGGACGACTCGGAGAAGGAGCGATTCAGACAATTGATCAAGGTCTTTCTCGATGAGGTCCGGATCACGGGCATCCGAACGGACGTCGATGACACGATTCGGGTTCTCGTCGCTGCCAGCGCCGTGATTCCCATCTTAGGGTTCCATGATTGGGAATACCATCGCCTGAGTGAAGTGCTGATCTATCCGACGTCGTTCGGCGACGCGTTCCAAATGAATGGAGAACCGGATGAGAACATCCTTGGGATGGTCGGTCTGGAACATCTGAGCGGCATGGTGATTCTTTCCAAGCCTGCTCTCCTGGCGGGATTCGAGAATCAATCAAACAAGGAGAATGTGGGTGTTCATGAGTTTGCGCACCTTGTCGAGAAGGAAGAGACCGACTATGGTCTTCCGCAGGAGGTTCCCTGGGAGGTGGTCAAACATTGGATTCACTATGTAGCACGGGAACTGGCCCATCCTCCGAAGAATCGTTCTCACATCAACCCGTACGCCTACACGAACGAACATGAATTCTTCGCGGTGCTCGCCGCGTATTTCTTCAAGTCGCCCGATGTCTTACAGAAACAAGATCCCGACTTGTACCGCATGCTTCGTGACATGTTCCACCAGGACACGAGCGATCTTCTCAAGCTGGTGCCGAAGCGCCGCCGGAGATACGGTCGGAACGCTCCCTGTCCGTGCGGCAGTGGAAAGAAATATAAGATGTGTTGTCTGTTGAATGGAGAGAGGACACCGGACTTCAGAGTCGTCGCATGAAGAACATCGGCCGACGCTGTATGAGCGCTTCGCGTCAGGAGGTGAAGATGAGTTTGTCACCAAAATGCTGGGGCCATGTGTTGGAATTCGAGGGACAGTGCATGCGGTTCCTTGGTATGAACACCACTAGTCCAGTACCATATTGACATTGAGAGAAGCAGATCATGACGAAACATTCCAAAATTAAGGCGCTTGCACGATGTGAATGTCGGTATCAGCGGAGAAGACATGCCTGAACGAAAAGGAGTAAAACGGGATATGACGACGATTGCGATTAACGGATTAGGTCGAATCGGACGCGCAGCCTTCAAAATTATTCTTGAAACACCAGAGTTGGAGCTTCGCGCGGTCAATGATCTCAATGCTGCCGACGATCTTGCGTATTTGTTGAACTACGACACGGTCTACGGACGCTACCACGAAAAGGTCGTTCCGGTCACCGATGGCCTGAGGATCAAGGAGAAGACCTACCCTGTGTTCAGAGAAAAAGACCCGGCCAAGTTGCCCTGGAAGAACCTGGAGATCGATATCGTGCTGGAATGCACGGGGGTGTTTAACCATCGCGCGGACTTGGAACGTCACCTGGCGGCGGGCGCCAAGACCGTCATTCTTTCGGCGCCCGGCAAAGATCCTGAAATTGCGACCCTGGTCCATCGAGTAAACACGGCGAACGGACCAACAACAGGCATTATCTCCTGTGCCAGTTGCACCACGAACTGTATTACCCCCGTGGTTGAGGTCATGGGAAGAAGAATCGGGGTCGAGAAGGCCATCATGACCACGGTGCATGCCTACACCGCCACTCAAGCGATTATTGATCGCCCGAATAAGAAACCACGGCGGGGCCGGGCTGCCGCTGCTAATCTGATTCCTTCTTCGACCGGCGCCGCCATTGCGACGACCAAAGCCCTCCCTCAGTACGAGGGGAAGTTCGATGGTCTTGCCGTTCGCGTTCCGCTGACGATCGGCTCCCTCGCGGATCTCGTGTTCCTCACAAGCCGACGCACCACGGTTGATGAGATCAACACGATCTTCAGAGAAGAAGCCGACAGTGACCGGTACCGAGGCGTGCTCGGCGTGACCGACGAACCGCTCGTCTCCTCGGACATCATTCAGGACCCACGCGCGTCGATCGTGGATCTGGGACTGACCCAGGTGGTGGACGGAAACCTCGTCAAAGTGATGAGCTGGTACGATAACGAGTGGGGATATACGTCTCAGATGATTCGGGAAGCCGTCAGAATCGCCGGCGCGTCAAAGGCGGCCGCCTTACGTTAAGGCTCAGAAATCGTCCAGCGGTAGCCGTTCTCTCCGTGGAGTCGCATTTCTTGCGCAACCTCCTCTGTTAGCAAGCGGTTAATTCTCTCCGAGGTAACAGTTCGGTCTGCTAAGGTGGGCCATCCGATAACCAACTTAAAGAATTTCTTCTCGTTATTTACGGTAAAGGTATGGGTGAGCGGTCTGTCAGCGTGATACCCGATAGCAAAATTCTCGAATTCTTTTGTCAGATAGTTTGTGACCACCTGGACGTTTTTGTTGATCCATGACGCGTCATCAGCCAGGTCTACCATCGCAGTCCCTCCCTTCGTAAAGCCTAAAACAGTTGAGATAGGTTCAATCGCGCAAGGGTTGCTTTCAGTGTCTTCATGAGTCATTTCACACAGGCCGCACAGTGCAAAGATGCTTCCAGCTCAGCGGCTTCGTTTTCTCACTGCGACACTCCCTTGCGATTGCAGCATATACTTTCGGTTTAGCAAGGATCATGCGTAGATCGATCTCGGTCCAGAAACCACGCGCACTCAACATTTCGAGCGCTGTCGTGATCGAAAGGAGGAATCTATAACAGCGCGTTTCTTGCATTCACAAATATCTTTTACTTTGCTGATCATTCCCGCTGTTGGAGTGATCCAGACCACGGTAGAAGCCTAGATAGCGCTACCGTGAAGGATGGCACGCAAAGCGGAAGGTCACAGAGGCGACTCTTAACGAGAAAGCGAGGTATGACATGTCGAGAAAGAGGGCTCAAACGAAATCAACGGCCTCTCGTCCCGCAATCAAACCACAGGAGAACCAACTTGCTTACGAATTGTGGCTGGCTAGGGAAGAAATATGGCTGACTAGTGAAGTTGAACATGGGCCGGTGGAAGAGCGAGACGCCGCAGAAGACCTCCTACTTGTAGAACTTCAAGGTCGAGGAGTCAGGAAGCGGTCCGGAAACAAGATATCCAGGAGAACAACGTCGAAGTAACATCTCTCCCCTATCGGATGGCTTGCCCACATTATTCATGACGGTTCGTGACGAAACCGAGAAGACGCAACCGTGAAAAAATGCATGAATAGGCGCACGACCGTATCGGCCCATCCCAATCGACAGGAATGCATGGGAGAAGGGACGCCACATGCCGCGTGATCTGCCTCTGGGCAACGGGTCTTTGCTCGTCAACTTCGACGGCACCTATCAGCTTCGTGACCTCTATTGGCCGCATGTCGGTTTGGAGAATCATACCGACGGGCATGTCTGCCGTTTCGGCGTCTGGGTCGATGGGCGGTTCGTATGGCTGGACGACCCACGTTGGAGCCGGCAGCTGCAATATTCCCACGAAACGCTGGTGACCCAAGTCGCCCTCTCACATCCGGATCTTCAACTTGATCTGATCTGTCAGGATGCCGTTGATTTTCACGAGAATCTCTATCTTCGTTGCATCGAAATAAGAAACGCGGCAGACCGTGACCGCGAGGTCCGGCTGTTTTTCCATCATGACTTTCATATCTCAGGTCACGAACTAGGCGACACGGCCTATTACGAACCGGAGCGACGAGCGATCTACCATTACAAAGGCTCGCGGTGGTTCCTCATCAACGCGGCTGTGCCGGGCAAACGATCGGAGGATGCGCCGGATTCCGTCCAAGATTGGCACATCGGCCTCCATCAATGGGCCTGCGGCCACAAGGAGGTCCAGAATCTGCTGGGGACATGGAAGGACGCCGAAGATGGTCTGCTCTCCGGGAATCCGATTGCGCAAGGATCGGTCGATTCCACCATAGCAATCCATCTCACAGTACCGGCCCGCGCCGCGCAAACGGCGTACTATTGGTTGGCGGTCGGCTCAAACTTTGACGAGGTGACACGACTCAACCGGTCCGTACGTCACCGTGGCCCTTGGACGTTTATCGATCGGACCGCCTCGTACTGGCAACTCTGGTTGGACGCACACCGGCCGGACTTTGCCGATCTGCCGGTTGAGATTTGTCGACTCTACCGTCTGAGTCTTCTCATCATGCGCACGCAGATCGACAACGAAGGCGCCGTCCTTGCCGCCAATGACTCCGACATCGCCTCTGAGGTGCGCGATACTTATTCTTACATGTGGCCTCGCGACGGCGCGATGGTCGCGTATGCGCTGGACTTGGCAGGATTTCTGGAAGTCCCGCGTCCCTTCTATCCCTTCTGTGATCGAGTTCTCACCAAGGAGGGATATTTGCTCCACAAATACAATCCGGACGGTACGTTGGCCTCGAGCTGGCATCCATGGGTGCGCGACGGCCACAAGGAGCTGCCGATTCAGGAAGACGAGACCGCGCTTGTCCTCTGGGCGCTCTGGAACCGGTTCGAGACGTGGAAAAATGTCGAGTACATCAAGCCGCTGTACCGGCCGCTGATCGTCCGCGCAGCGGACTTCATGGCGAATTATCGCGATGCAGCCACGGGATTGCCGTTGCCTTCCTACGATCTCTGGGAAGAACGGCGCGGTGTCTTGGCCTTCACCTGCGGAGCGGTGTGGGGAGGTCTCGTCGCTGCTGCTCGGTTCGCGAAAGCCTTCGGAGAGAAGGCTCTCGCTGAGAGTTATACCGGCGCGGCCGACCAAATCAAGGATGGAGTGGAACACATTCTCTATCGCCCGGACTTGACTCGTTTTGCCAGGATGGCGAATCGATCATCGGATGAAAGCTGGACCATCGATAAAACTCTCGATTCGTCGCTGTTCGGGCTGTGGTATTTCGGCATGTTTCCACCGGACGATCCGCGTATCGTGCAGACCATGAAGGCTGTGCAAGAACGCCTCTGGGTGAAGACCGACATCGGCGGCATGGCTCGGTACGAGGGCGATTACTATCACCGGCAGAGTCAGGATCTCGAGAACGTTCCGGGAAATTCCTGGTTCATCTGCACGATCTGGTTGGCTCAGTGGCTCATTGCAACGGCGAACAGCAAGGAAGACCTGAAACGAGCGCTGCCGCTATTCGAATGGTGCGCCCGCCATGCTCTGCCTTCGGGAGTGTTCTCAGAACAGATTCACCCATATTCCGGTGTCCCGCTTTCGGTTTCCCCTTTGACCTGGAGTCATGCGGCGTTTGTCACGGCGGTTCAAGAGTATGTGAGACGGTGGCAGAAGCTTCCGAGATAGTGGTTGCAGATCAACACAGCATCCAAACAGACGTTATGTTCGCCAATGTAATCGTGTACCCTGATCGTCTTCATTGTGTGTCCGTCTCCCCTCCTCATCGTTGTCCTCGATAAAACGACAGAATCCCTGCCATACAATTCGACAAATGAACCGCTTTTTTCCTGATAGCGCGAGACAGTGCGATTTGTAAAAGTTTGGGAGCAGGTCAGGGTGTCGACCCGCAGGAGTTCGTGAAATGAAGAGAGAGAATGAAGAGAGAGATTGACTGCCCGGATCAATGAGGAAAGTTTACTTTGAATCTCAAAGGCCTCATCTACAGGGAATTAGGCGAGGGTTTGACGGAAAAGGAATTGGCCTCGCTGGTCGAAGTCTCTCTCCATACCATCACAAACATTCTTGCCGACAAAACCCCGGACGATCCTGCGGTCTGGGAGAAATTTGCGAAGTATTTCCGGATGGACGCGGACTTCCTGCGCACCGGCATGCCGCCGCACGCACGAACGACGGTTGAATTCCCCGTGCGCACTCATCCTTCTGCGGCGGGTGCTATCCAAGAGTTTCCCCTGCTGCGCTGGGATCAAATGGACCAGATCCTAACAAGGGAAACCCTTCCTAAGGTTCTCCATGCCGAGGCGATGGTTGAGGCGACCGACGTGTCCGGGGCGCGCACCTTCGCCTTGAAAGTCCAAGATGATTCGATGGAGCCCCTGTTCAGCAAAGAGGAAATGATTTTTGTCAATCCCGACCTCGAGTGGAAATCCGGCGACTATGTGATCGCGCACCACCAGGATGGAGACTCAGAAGCCATGCTCCTTCGTCAAGTGAAGCGCATCGGCGCCCACTGCATCCTCCATCCGCTGAACCGGAAGTATGACGACATTTCGGTGACGAACGAGGATGCAGTGTGGGGGAAGGTTGTCCGGCTCAGAAAGAATCTCTAACTGTACGCTGATCTACCAGAACGGAAGGAGGGCGTGAAGATGTGGGCTCAACGGCATTCCGAGAAGGAGCGCTTCCTAGCAGGCAAGTGGTTAGCACGACTCGTCGTTCTGTCGGTGTGGTGGCTCTCGACGGCGTCCTTCAGCGGCGCGGCGACTCAGACGGAGCCGACGCACCAGCAGCTACTCCCCGGAGACAGAGTACTGCTGGGCACGGTGGAGGAAATCAGAAGCGATCAGGCGCGAATTAATACGGGCGAGTTGCAACCGCGATTCATTCCGATGGAGGTGCGGAAGGCTAAGGGATTACCGGAATTAAAAGTGGGAAATCGGATCGAACTGATCGTCAATGACCAAAATCTTCTTGTGGATGTACATGTGATGGGAGAGTCGAGCCACCACGCGGTCGTTCGAGGTCAACTCGCCGAGCCGTTGGAGACCGGGCATGACAAGGCGGTATTGCGCACAGCCGCCGGCAAGGAAGAGTCTCATTTCATCCGGCCGGTCGCGCGAAGCAAGGTGGCCTCAGTTCCTGTCGGCGTGGATGCCGTGTTTCTCATCGATGAGCTGGATAAGATCGTCGACGTTACGTTTGGAAGCAAGGAGGCTGTCCATCGCGCAGCGGAACTTTGGCAGAAGAAATCTCCCCTAATGAGCAACCTCGCCCAGGTCTCGGGCAAAATCGTGAGGCCCCTAAAGGACAATGCCATCGTCATTCGAACCGAGGACGGCAGAGACCACACGTACAAGGTGAGACCGCTTATTCAGGCAAGGCTGGCGACGCTCTCCGCAGGCGATGCCGCTGTACTCCTCGTGGATGATGAGCACAAAGTAACGGATGTCGCCTTTGCTCCGGAGAAGAAGCCGTGAACAGACAGGTCCGTGAGTCTCACGAGCGGAGAGGCGGAGGACCTTCAGGGTGCTCCATTCGAACTGTTCAGCGAAGAGGGAATCGACATGCTCTGCCTCGCTGACCAGCCTCTCAACAACATGGAGGACACAACGACCACAGTCGCAGGGTTACGTTCAATTCTCAATCAGCAGGAGGAATCAGCCATGAAGTCACAAGCCATCGCAGTCTTACTCGGGGCATGCGCTCTGTGTCTGAGCATCGGCACCTTGTCCTCTGCCCAAGAGGCTAAGGGCCCCACACAATTCAACCTTGCGATTCTCGACGAAGACGGAATCAGCTTTGTCGTGCCGTCAGCGGTTATCGTGGATGAGCGCGGAAAGGTCAGTGGGCTCACGTTTACGATCACGAACCAGACCAAGAAGGAACAGGGATTCGCGATCGACAAGATCCATATAAAGGAGGTGGTGAAGCCAGGAGAGACCAAGACCATCAAGGTGGCCGCAATGGATTTGGATGCGGTCGGCACCGACCAGAGCGTGTTCCCGTACTATAGCCACGTCGATCCGAAGCACATCGGTGGACTGTTGTATATCAAGCGGTGAGTCGCGCAGCGCGTGACGGAGCGCCGATCCTCATGGATCGCTCCGACGCCGAGTGCGTGCTCATCTTGGCCTGTGGCGCCATGGCGGCTCAATCCTGGACCTGAAATGTCTAAGGCGGAAGTCCGAGACGGAGGGTATCAGAGACGTCACCGATGGGCTGGCGCGGCTGCTTCGGTGCGACACTCAAAAACCGATTAACGATGCATTTCTACAAGCACTGAGGAAAATCTCATGACGATGGAAGGCGTGCCCACGGGCGGGCTCAAGACCGTCGGTCAGATTGACGCCACCAATCCGTTAGTATTTCACGCCGGGCAGAACGGCATGGACATCGCACTGGCGTTGTTGTCAACCCACACGGCCGGCGCGCCGGTGGTGGATGCCAAGGGGAAGTATCTCGGATTCATCAATGAGTTTGATGCCATGAAAGCGCTGGATGCGGGCCATGATCTGAACAAGCTGTCGGCCGAGCGGATCATGCGGAAGGATCGGCTGACGATCACTCCATCGACGGAAATTCCAGACGCAGCGAAAATGATGGAGAAACATCGAGTCGTGAGCCTCCCGGTCGAGCGCGACGGCGTGGTCGCGTACTCGGTCACCCGACATGATTTCTTGCGGGCGCGAATCGGTCTGGGCGTGGGCATTGAGCCCTAACCGAGAACCAAGCCGGCGTAATCAGAAACGTTGAAACCAATCAAGAGTCGCGCGGAGCCGGCCTTCTCACGATCGGGTGAGGACCTGGAGGTGAAAGGACTTCGGACAGATGAGCAAGAAAATAGTAGCGGAGCTCTTGGTCGACACTCTGGCCCTCGCCGGGGTCAAGCGAGTGTATGGCGTTGCCGGCGACTCTCTCAACGGGATTACCGATTCCATCCGTCAACGGGGCGATCTCCGGTGGGTGTTCGTGCGACATGAAGAGACGGCTGCATTCGCCGCCGGAGCCGAGGCCCACTTGACCGGACACCTGACAGTGTGCGCCGGAAGCTGCGGGCCGGGGAATCTCCATCTGATCAATGGGCTGTACGATGCCCAGCGGAGCCGTGTCCCGGTCCTGGCGATCGCCGCTCATATTCCAAGTCGCGAGATCGGCAGCGGCTATTTCCAAGAGACCCATCCGGAGCAGCTGTTTCGTGAGTGTAGCCACTATTGTGAATTGGTGTCGCACCCCGAGCAGATGCCACGTCTCCTCGAGATTGCGGTGCAAACCGCTTTGTCGCGCCGCGGTGTCTCGGTGGTCGTCCTGCCAGGCGATATCGCCTTGCAACCAACCGCTGTGAACGGACCACGCCTAAGCCCTGCGCAGACAACGGCGAGTGTGCGCCCGTCCGATGATCAGATCGACAGGTTGGCGGAGGCGTTGAACAGCGTGCGTCGGATCACGATTCTTGGCGGCGCCGGCTGCGCCGATGCTCATGATCAATTGATGGAAGTGGCGGGTAAACTGCAGGCCCTGATTGTTCATGCGATGCGGGGCAAGGAGTTCATCGAGTATGACAATCCCTTCGACGTCGGGATGACGGGGTTGCTGGGCTTTGCCTCCAGTTACCATGCCATGATGGACTGCGAGACATTGTTGTTGCTCGGCACCGACTTTCCCTATCGGCAATTTTATCCAGATCACGCCACCGTCGTGCAAATTGATCTCCGCGGCGAGCAGATCGGCCGGCGGACCAGGGTGGATCTGGGGTTGATCGGTGATGTCAAAACGACGCTCACCGCCTTATCACCCAGGCTGAAACAGAAGAGCGATGATCGGCACCTGAACAATGCGCTGCAACATTATCACATGGCCCGCAAGGAGCTTGCCGACCTGGCATCGGGAGAGCCGGGGCGAAAACCGATCCATCCTCAATATATCGCCAAGGTGCTCGATGAGATTGCCGCGGACGACGCCATTTTCTGCTGCGACGTGGGAACCCCCACCATCTGGGCGGCGCGATACCTCAGGATGAACGGCAAGCGGAGGTTGCTGGGATCCTTCACACACGGATCAATGGCCAATGCGCTGCCACAAGCGATCGGCGCGCAACTGAGTCATCCCGGTCGCCAGGTGATCACGTTGTCCGGGGACGGCGGTCTCTCCATGCTGCTGGGCGACGTGTTGTCGCTCCGCCAGTTGCAATTACCGATCAAGTTGGTGGTCTTCAAAAACGACTCGCTTGGTTTTGTTGAGCTTGAAATGAAGGCGGCAGGATTTCTGGATTTCGCCACGACACTGCACAACCCGAGTTTTGCGCAGATCGCCGAAGCGGCAGGGTTGTTGGGCCTGACGGCAGAGACACCGGAGCAGGTCCGTTCTATGTTGGCGGACGCGTTGAATCATGACGGCCCGGCCCTCGTTGAAGTGGTGGTGAACCGCCAGGAACTAGCTCTGCCGCCATCGATCAAGATGGACCACATGATCGGGTTCGGTCTTTTCATGATCAAGGCGGTGCTCAATAGACGCGGCGACGAGATCATTGATCTGGCGCGGACCAACGTGTTTCGGTGAGTGCAAGGGAACATCCCTGTCATAGGCGATATCCGTTATGCCTGCAGGCTCGCATTGCATGAAGAATCTCGCCATGTCCGGCGGGCTCTTCTATGTGGCCGCCTATCGAGCAGGCCAGTTGAGCTTGGACGTGGGCCTGATCAAACAACGTCGGCTCCAGGTCCTACAACGATCAGTTTTTCTTGAACCGTCTTGATCGGTTGATTGCGCTGAAGGAGAGGATGTTCTGAGGTTTTCACAACGACCGAAGTCCGTACGCCGGAGAGAGCCCACGTCCAGTGCCGGTCTCAAATTTAGAAATTGCTGGAATCCTGATTCGGCTCGCCGATCTGTTGGAGATCGATGATGCGAACCCCTTCCGCGTCAGGGCCTATCGAAAAGCGGCGCGGACTCTTGAAAGTTTGCCGCGCAGCGCTGCGTCCATGCTGAGCGAAGGAGCAGATCTCTCAGACCTTCCGGGTATCGGGACGGATCTCGCGGACAAGATCGATGAAATCATCAAGACCCGCCATTTGACTGTCCTGGACGAGATGGAATCTCGGCTTCTCAGCGCGCTCGCGGAACTGCGCAGGTTCCCAGGCCTCGGCCCGAAACGGGTCAAGGCCCTCTACGAACGGCTCAACATCAAAAACCTGGAAGATCTGGCAAGAGCGACAGAGGCTGGGAAATTACATGACCTCTCCGGTTTCGGCAGGAAGATCGAAGAGGCGCTTCTCCAAGCGATTCGGCGACGCAGACAGAGTGACAAAAGACTGTCGCTTCTGGCCGCCGAGCAAGTCGCGGAGCCCTTGCTCGGATATCTCAAGAAGGTCGATGGGGTGAGAGAGGTTATCGTTGCGGGAAGTTACCGGCGCCGCAAGGAAACCGTCGGCGATCTCGACATTCTTGTCACTTGCCGAGGCAAATCCAAGGTTATGGATCGTTTCATCGTCTATGAGGAAAGCGGAAAGGTGCTCTCACATGGTCAGACCAGGTCGACGGTAGCGCTCCGCTCCGGTCTTCATGTCGATCTCCGGGTCGTACCGGAACATTCTTATGGCGCCGCCCTCCATTACTTTACCGGGTCGAAGGCTCACACTATCGCCGTCCGCACACTCGCGGTCAGGAAGGGATTGAAACTCAATGAGTACGGCATCTTCAGAGGTGTCAAGCCTGTCTCCGGACGCACTGAACAGGAGGTCTATAAGAGCGTCGGCCTTCCCTACATCGAGCCGGAATTGAGGGAAGAACGCGGAGAGATCGAAGCAGCGAAGCAGCATCGCCTTCCCAACCTACTGACTGTAAACGATATCCGCGGCGACCTCCATACGCATACGAAGGCGACAGACGGTCTGTCGACGATCAAGGAGATGGCGGAGGCGGCGCGGAGAAAGGTTATGAGTATCTGGCGATCACGGATCACACCCAGCATGTGGCGGTCGCGCATGGTTTGGATGTCACTCGCTTGAGCAAGCACATCGAGGAGATCGACCGTATCGGCGAGTCTGTCACGGGACTGTATCTCCTGAAATCAGCAGAGGTGGACATCCTGAAGGATGGTTCACTCGATCTTCCCGATGCGATTTTACGAAAACTGGATCTTACCGTATGCGCCGTCCATTCGCATTTTCATCTCTCACGGAACAAACAGACCGAACGTATCATCCGAGCCATGGACAATCCGTACTTTACGATTTTCGCCCATCCCACCGGCCGGCTGTTGGGCGAACGTCAATCTTATGAGCTGGATCTGGAACGGATCATCAAGGCGGCGCTGGAACGGAGATGCTTCCTCGAGCTGAACGCCCAGCCTCTCCGCTTGGACCTCTCCGACGTTCATTGCAGGCTGGCGAAGGAGATGGGGCTGAAGCTCGCGATTTCCAGCGATGCTCACAGCGCGACGGAACTGGATTACATGCGTTTCGGGGTGGCTCAAGCCCGTCGCGGTTGGTTGGAGGCGGAGAACGTGCTCAACACCAAGAGCTGGAAGGACTTAAAGAACCTGCTCAGACGCGCGTGACGGTCACGGTGCCGGTATGAATTTCAAGAACAATCCATCGACGACCTTCAGAGACATCCACGCGTTAACATCTGCGCAGGCCAGTCTGGAAATTCAGGCGCTGAGAGAAGGCATCGAGTATCACAACTCCCTTTACTACGTGAAGAACCGGCCGAAGATCGCCGATGGGGTCTACGACAAGCTGTTCCGTCGCTTGCAGGACCTGGAAGCCGCCTTTCCGGAATTCCAGTCCAACACGTCGCCGACGCAGCAGGTCGGGGCCGAGCCTGTGGAGGAGTTGAAGAAGATCGAACACAGCGCTCCCATGTTGAGTCTGAACGCAACCCTAGAGAAGACCGAGGTCGAAGACTTCCTTCGGCTTGTGACCCGCAAGGCCGGCGCCCGGACAATCACATACGTCCTGGAACCGAAGTTCGACGGCTTATCGCTCGAAGTCGTGTATGAACATGGAGTCTTCAGGCGAGCCGCCACGAGGGGCGATGGTCACACCGGAGAAGCGGTCTCGGCCAACATGCGGATGATCAAAGGCTTGCCCTTACGCTGCGAAGGAAGCCCACCCAGGTTCCTCGCCGTCCGGGGAGAACTCTTCATGAATAAAGATGACTTTCGGCGGATCAACAAAAAACTGATCGAGCAGGGGGAAGACCCGTTCACCAACCCGCGCAATGCGGCCGCCAGCATCGTCAGGCGGTTGAACCCCAAAGTCGTCGAGAGACGGCCTTTGTCGATCGTTTTCTACGATATTCTCAAGGTCGAAGGAGCGCGGTGCTCCTCTCATTGGGACGAACTGAAGCGGCTTGCCGAATGGGGACTCATGACCGATTCGCACAATGCTCGTTGCACATCCTTCGAGGAAATCCTGACCTACCATCAGAAAATGGAAGCGGAGCGTAACGACCTGGACTATGAAATCGACGGCGTGGTCATCAAACTCGACGATCTTGCGAGGCGTCAAGCACTAGGTGTCCGCCAGCGCAGCCCCCGCTGGGCGTTCGCGTGGAAGTTCACCCCGAGGCAGGAGGTCACGACGTTGGAGGATATCGTGGTTCAGGTGGGGATGAGCGGTATCTTAACCCCTGTGGCGCTTCTGAGACCGGTTGATGTGGGAGGCGTCACTATCAGCCGCGCGACCCTGCACAACGAACAGGAGGTGCAAAAGAAGGATCTTCGGCCAGGCGACAAGGTTCGCGTCGCACGAGCCGGCGATGTGATCCCTGAGGTCGTCTCGCGAGTCGGATCACTCACGACGGGACGAGGGAAACGATTCGTCATGCCGGACATCTGTCCCGCCTGCGGCAGCAGAGTCAGGAAGGAAGGCGCGGCGACGATCTGTCCGGCTGGCCTGTCCTGTTCGGCGCAACTGGTCGGCCATCTGACCCATTTCGCTTCGCGAGAAGCCATGAACATCACGGGCTTGGGCGAGACGACCGCGTGGCAATTGGTAGATTCTCGTCTCGCGAAGAATATCGCCGATCTCTACGACCTCTCCACGAAGCAATTTCTTCAGCTGGACGGGATTCGGTCAGCGATCGGCGGCGGCGCTGTATCGGGCTATCCAAGGCGTGAAAGACGTTCCGCTGGATCGGTTTCTTTACGCCCTCGGCATTCCGCATGTGGGGTGGCATGCGGCCCGTACGCTGGCGCTGGCCTATCGAACTCTCGATGCGAATGAAGCTCCCCGCAGCAAGCTGCGGGGTATCACAGAACTCAATTCCGAAGACTTCTCGGAAGGAGAGGCCAACCCCGTAGCGAGCTACGGGGAATGTCAAGTTCAAACAGCCGGCAGCGCTGAACTCCGGAGGGTGGCCGGCATCGGCCCCGAGATCGCGCGAAGTGTGCGTCTGTTTTTTGAAGAACCGAAGAACCGAACCGTCCTTGACCGATTGTTCAAAGTCGAGCTCAAAGTCCGAGCATTGCGGGTGGCACGAGACGGCCCACCGTTGCGAGGCAAGACGTTCGTGCTCACCGGGAAGCTCGATCATTACACCCAAGCCGAGGCGAGAGAGAAACTCGAAGCCCTCGGGGCGCGCGTGGCATCGTCCGTTGGCGCCACGATCGATTATCTTGTCGTGGGAGCGGACCCCGGCAGTAAAGTCGGAGAAGCGAAGAGCAGGGCAATCCCTATCATCAAGGAAAAGGAATTCGAACGGCTTGTGAGTTAGAGAGATGAGTCTGCCAAAGGAAGTCACCGGAGTCCATCAAAAAAGTTCCTGCGCGGCATGTCCTTCAGGTCATGATGCGCATGGGTCATGCAATTCCCACGGAGGATGAAGCGAATTCTAACCGGAGACCGCCCCACCGGCCCGTTACATCTGAGGCATTACATCGGCTCGCTGAAGCGGAGGGTTGCGCTTCAGCATGAGTATGAAGAATACGTCCTGATTGCAGACGTGCAAGCGCTCACCGACCATTTCCTCCATCCCAAGGTCGTGCGCGACAATGTCATTCACGTGGCGCTTGATTATCTGGCTGCGGGGGTCGATCCTAATTCAACCGCGATCGTCATCCAGTCCCAGGTGCCCGAGCTGACCGAACTGACTTCGTATTACTTGAATCTGGTGACGCTCTCGCGTCTTCAACGGAATCCAACCGTGAAGGAAGAGATTCGACTACGGCGATTCACGGGAGGAGTCCCGGTTGGATTCCTCACCTATCCGGTGAGCCAAGCCGCCGACATCACGGCTTTTCGCGCTCACCTGGTTCCGGTGGGAGAAGACCAATTGCCGATGATTGAACAAACTCGCAAGATCGTTCGCCTCTTCAATCGCTGCTATAGGGAAACCCTCGTGATGCCGGACGCCTTGCTCTCAACATGTCCCCGGCTGCCGGGCATTGACGACGGTCAAAAGATGAGTAAGTCGCTCGGCAACACCATTAATCTGTCCGATTCCTCCGATACGGTGCGGCACAAGGTCATGAGGATGTTCACCGACGCGTCGCGCATTCATGCCGTTGATCCCGGCCACATGCGCGGGAACCCGGTGTTCGTCTTTCATGACGCCTTTAATCCGGACCGACAGAAAGTAGACGAGTTGAAGGA
Source organism: Nitrospira sp. (assembly GCA_025934915.1). Taxonomy (GTDB): domain Bacteria; phylum Nitrospirota; class Nitrospiria; order Nitrospirales; family Nitrospiraceae; genus Nitrospira_D. The sequence goes on along the minus strand of JAICWG010000002.1, from coordinate 19,810 downwards.
ACGGTATGAAAAAGGGACGGTCGGAGATGTCGAGGTCAAACATGAGCTCGCCGTGGTGTTGAACGATCTACTGGAGCCGATGCGGAAACGGCGGGCAGCCTACCAACAAGATCTTGCGGCGGTGTGGTCGCTGCTGAAGAATGGCACGAATCGGGCGCGCGTGACCGCCGGCGAGACGTTGGCGGCTGTGAGAAAGGTACTGCATCTCGATTACTTTACAGACTCGTCTGGCAACTAGAGACAGCGCTGACGAGACGTCAGGAAAACGTTGCTGAAAAAACGAATAGAACAACTGAGAGACCGCTTTTACGGAATGGGAAGTTAAATGGGCAGGACTCACGGAACGATTGAGAGCCCGCTCCTACACGAAACCGGGGAGGGGGAAAAAAGGCGAACCGTCAAGATCATCACAATTCTGAATACCATTTACCCGAATGCAAAACCAGGATTGATCTTTACGACGCCGTTAGAACTTCTGGTGGCACTTATTTTGTCGGCGCAATGCACGGATGATCGGGTCAACCACGTCACGGCTCCGTTGTTTAAGACCTATCGTACTCCTAAAGACTGGGCCAGTGTCCCGCGCCGACGGTTGGAGGAGGAGATCCGAAGCACCGGCTTCTACCGGAACAAAGCGAAAGCCATCCAAGCCTGCTGCAAAGGGCTGATTACACGGTTCAGTGGAAAAGTTCCGGATCAACTGGAACACCTGCTGACTCTGCCGGGTGTGGGCAGAAAGACCGCTAACATCCTGAGAGGCAACGCCTTTGGACAGCCTGCTATCGGCGTGGATACTCACGTGGGGCGAGTAGCCGGGCGCCTTGAGTTGACGAAGGAAACTACTCCCGACAAGATCGAGCGCGACTTGAATCTACTCGTGCCCGACAAGAAGAAAGTCCGGTTCTGCCATCTGTTTCAAGCACATGGTCGCATGATTTGCATAGCCAGAAAGCCGAAATGCACGATTTGTCGCATTAACCGTCTCTGTCCCTATCCGATCAGAATGAACATTGTGCTGCCGCCACTCTAACCAAGCGCACAGTCTCCGGCTTTTCCATTTCGATGAGAGTGCAACCACCCTAAGTTCGTGGTTTCCGCAGTCATCTTCTTCCGTGCGGGGATCATCCGTTCCTGTTCTCGTTGTATGATAGACATGCTGAACCTGGATTCCACAGTTGCAATAGAAGGCATGTCGAAATACTACGATCCATCGAATGAATTCTTGCACAACCAGCAAAACCGGGTTTCACCAGGTTCAACTGCGGCGCAGTTCAGAATAGGCAACTCAAGACGTTGAATATCAATACGTTTCTTGAACTGGTTTTCGGGCTGGGCTGGCTACTGCGGAATCCGGGATCAATCCACAATGAGAGGAGTGCTGGGCCTTTGGCAATGCAAGGTATATCCAACGGGAAAGACCTGGGACAGGAAAGAAACTACTCGCCGCTGCCGGCCATGTCGTCGATGAGAGGTCGGTTGATGTCGGTGCAGCCGATGCAGATCGTATCAAAGAGCGCTTCGAAGTCGGCGACGAAATTCTTCTCATCAGGAAGCTTTTCACTCATAACCTGGGCATAACAGGTATCGCACAGCATCATCAGGCCTCGCGAAACCCCTACCGTTTTTCTGCCTGCGCTCCCGGTCATTGGTCCTACACCGATCCTTTTTGAAGGGCCACGAAGAAATCTTCGGCTTCGAGATCAATTCCGCACTGTCGGCACTCATAGGGATGATCTGGTTCTGGGACATTCAAGGGAGTGCGCTCGATGCGCCCTCGACAAACGTGGTAGAAGCGCCCGCGCGCATGTTCGTCATCCAGCGGATCGTTCTCGTACAGGAGAACCATTGATTAACCATACCCCATTGTTCGATTCAGGGAGTATACCGGGCTCTTCATCGGGCTCGCAACCGCCGAAAATACGACAGGCTGAGGCTCAGGTCCAGGTTTAGGTTGAGCACGGCAAGACTTCTTCTACTGAACCTTAACCTTAACCTCACACTGGGCTACACTTGAAACTGAGCTTCGTACAGACCTGCGTAGACTCCTCCTCGGCTGAGCAGTTCGTCATGTCGGCCCTCCTCCACTAATCGACCTTTATCGAGCACCAAAATCCGGTCCACATCGTGAAGCGTGGATAATCGATGGGCAATGATGAACGTGGTTCGCCCCATTGTGAGCTCGGCCAATGCTTCACGGATTTTCACCTCGGTCTCCGTATCAATATTGGACGTCGCCTCATCAAAAATGACGATGGGCGGATCTTTCAACAGAACCCGCGCGATGGAGACTCGCTGTTTTTGCCCGACCGACAGTTTAACGCCCCGTTCGCCGATCCAAGTATCGTACCCTTCAGGCAACGCCGCGATAAACTCATGCGCACGAGCGGCGTGCGCAGCCGCTTCCAGCCGAGCCTGGTCTGCGTACAAATCACCATAGAGCAAATTATCTCGAACTGTCCCGTTGAACAAGAACGGCTCCTGTTGTACGAATCCGATCTGCTGCCGCAGGTATGCAATCGGCAGATCACGGATATCCTTCCCATCAATAGAGATCGCCCCGTCTGTGACGTCGTAAAACCGCATCAACAGTTTGAGAACCGTGCTTTTCCCTGCTCCACTCATCCCGACCAGTGCCACTCGCTCTCCTGCCGGTACGACCACTGAAAATCCTTTCAGCACCGGAACGTCATGCCGATAGTGGAACCGGACTTGATCGAATCGAACTGCTCCATGGGCCCGATGGACCGGAGCGACTGCATGAGGACGATCGACGACGTCAGGAATGGTATCCAGCACATCAAAGACCCGCTCGCTCGCCGCCAACGCATGCTGCAACATATGATTGACCGAATGAATCTGATTGATCGGGACATAAAACATTGCCAGGTAGGAGAGAAACAACACTAACTCGCCGAGTGTGAGGCGGCCCTCCATAACCTCCCCCGCGCCGTACCAGATGATCACGACAGTCCCAAAGGCGGCAACCAGAATCATCCCCGGCGAATACATCGACCACAGCACCATCGCGTTGAGGTTCTTGTCACTATAGGCTTGGCTCAACCGGTCGAAACGTACTTGTTCGTGCCCCTGGCGACCAAATCCCATCGTCTCCCTGATACCGGACAAGGCATCTTGTAGATAGCCGTTCAGTTCGGCGGCGCTCTGGCGGGTCTCTCGATAATACCCATGGACCTTCGACGTAAACCAACTCGCGGACAAAGCAAGCAATGGGATCGGCAAAAGCGAGAGGGCCGCCAGCTTCCAATTGAGCATGAACAAGAGACCCATAATCCCGATAAGAGTCAGCGACGCCGTCAGCATCCCTTCGACCCCGTCAATGAAGATCCGTTCGACATGCTCCGTGTCGTTTGTCACCCGGGACATGATCTCCCCCGTCGATCGATTCTCAAAATAGGTGATGGACAGACGTTGCAGGGCGGAGAAGATATGCTGGCGAAGATCGTGGACCACAGTCTGCTCAAGTTGATTATTCAGCCGGATTCTGAGCGAGGCAAACAGGTTCTTGAGCACATGGGCGCCCACCAGAACACCGATCGCCCACGGCAGCAATGACGCCTGCTTCGCCTGAATCACATCGTCGATGATGATCTTGATGACCCAGGGAGGCACCAGCTCCATCGCCGTCGCGCATGCGGCACAGACGAGCGTCGCGATCGCAAGAGCGCGGTGAGGCCGAAGATACAGTAAGACGCGAAAAATGGACTTCACAACCGGTTCGACAAGGCAGGCATCAAATTACGTTTGTGGGCTCTTTCTTCCAATACTGCGCAAATTCGTCAAGCTGAGTGAGGGTGGACATATCGGTCATCCGATCGAGAAAAACTTTGCCGATCAAGTGGTCGAGTTCGTGCTGAATACAGATGGCGTATAGATCTGTCGCCTCGAAATCCAGAGGTTTGCCCCTCCGATCCAGCCCCTTGACCCGCACCAGTGATGGTCTGGTCACCTTGCCCCTCAATCCATCGACGCTCAGACAACCTTCCCAGGTTTCCACCTGTTCGGGCCCATAATAGACGATCGAAGGGTTGATGAGGACCGTTTCGGGAAATCCCCCTTCACCTTTGCAGCTCATCACAACCAATTGAATCGAACGTGAGACTTGAGGAGCGGCCAGCCCGATGCCCGGTTCGTCATACATCGTTTCAAACATGTCTTCGATCAACCGTTGAATCTCAGACGATTTGACCTCACGTGGATCGACAGGCGCGGCAACTTTACGGAGGATAGGATTACCCAGCTTAGCGATCTTCAACATCGTTCCGCTCTTGAGTCTCATATCACAATATTCGTAACACAGGAATCTCCGAGCCCGCAAGCTCTCCGGCTTGCCGTTACGAGCTCCGCTTCGGCCGATGCGGTTCGGGAATCTCAAAGATCTCCTTGTTGGTATCCCACCACTCCGTCCATTCGCTCGACCACGTCTCACGATCCTGCTTGGTCGATGTGTCCCAATCGTGGAACTCGGTTTCATGGCGAGTCAGAATCCAGAGTGATTGCAGTGCCGACAGGGCCACGAAGCGTTCGTCGTCGCTCACCATCGGAATCAAGATGGAGATGACGGCCTTCCGCCTGACATACCGCGCTTCGAATGCCGCGGCTTTTCTGACGGATGGATTGGGATCTTTTGCCATGACTTCAATCGCCTCGGGCGCTTTCGCCGAATCCAGACGAACGGCAGCGCGCAGGGCATGTTCCCGCACCCGAGGAATTTCGCCGGGCTCCTTTGCAGTGGAGACGAGAGCGGGTACTCCGGCGACTCCCCTCATCATCAGCAAGGTTTCGATGGCGTTGTACCGAATCCGCGGGCTCGGCATGGTCAGTGCCTGAATAAGGACAGGAACAGCAGGCTCTCCCAAATGCACGAATTCCCCCATCGCCCAGAATTCCTGTTTGCCTTCAAGCAACGGCAGCAAGGCTTCCGCGCGCTTGATCTCTTCAGGGCTGAGCGGGTTCTCATTGGGAAGAATCGAGACATCCGGCGCATCCTGACTCTTCGGCGGCGCTTCATAGGGCGTTTGAACCTGCTGGACCTCGATTTGATCCGCCCATGCGTACGGTGGTTCCGCGCCACCCATCAGGCCAAGCATCCAGATCATTCCCAGTCTGAATAGGAAAGATTGCCTCACGATGATGGCGCTCCTTTCTTTATTGTCCAATGCATTCGTCGACTGCTTATTCCTGCTCTTTAAGGTTATCACGGTGATGGACGATTTCGTAGAGAACCGGCAACACCACAAGAATCATGAAAGCCGCCGTCAGCATCCCTCCAACCACCACACGCGCCAGCGGCTGCTGCGCTTGAGCGCCGATGCCGGTCGCAAGAGAAGCGGGCAATAGTCCGATAGCCGCGCCCAAGGTTGCCATCAGAATGGGACGCATCTGGACATCGACGCCGCGTATCACGGCTTGCCGCAACTCAACCCCTTTCCTTCGGAACTCTTCAATCCGCGAGATCAGCAACACGCCCCCCAATATCGCGACGCCCAGGGTCGAAATCATTCCCACGGCGGCTGAAATACTGAAATGGGTATGAGTGATCACCAACGACAGGACACCACCCACCAACGCAAACGGAACAGCGGCCAACACCAGCAACGCATTCTTCAGTGAGTCGAATGTCATATAGAGCAACAACAGTATAATGACGAGGCTCATGGGAACGATCGTGACCAGCCGCTTCTGCTCCTCCTTCAATTGGTCATACTGCCCGGCCCATTCCATGTGGTAGCCCTCGGGCAGCGTGACGTGCTGCGCCAATTTCTCCTGAGCTTCCTCCACCGTACTCTGAAGATCGCGATCCCGCACACTGAATTTGATCGGGATATATCGCTGGTTGTTTTCGCGATAGATAATGAAGGCTCCGGTCTGCATGGTAATGGCCGCCACCTGTTTGAGCGGAATGCGCGCCCCGTCCGGAGTGCTCACCAGAATATTCCCGATAGAATCGATATCCTGACGATAGTCTGGAAGAAACCTGACGACCAAATCGAACAGCTTCTCTCCCTCATACACCTGGGTCACCGCTTGCCCACCGATGGCGGCCTGAACGACCGCATTCACATCGGAGACCCGCAATCCATAACGGGCGCTCGCTTCGCGATCGACTTGAATCAGCAAATTCGGCTGACCCATCAGCCGGAAGATGCCCAAGTCCTTCACGCCGAAAACCGTGTTCATCACCGATTCGATCTCGACCGCCCTCGCATCCATGATTTTGAGATCGGAACCGAATAATTTGATCGAGTTCTCACCTTTCACGCCGGACATCGCCTCTTCTACGTTATCTTCGATGACCTGAGAAAAATTGAAAATAACGCCGGGGATGGTTTTCAGCCGGTGCTCGATTTCTTCAATAAGATCTTCCTTGCTCAATCCTCGACGCCATTGCGATGCGGGTTTAAGATTCGCCAAAAATTCTCCGTTAAAAAAGCTGGTTGGGTCCGTCCCATCGTCCGGCCGTCCCAGCTGTGAAACGACCGTTTCCACCTCGGGAGATTGCCGGAACGCGCGACGAATTTCGTTGGTCAGTCGATCGGCCTGATCGAAAGAAATATCGACGGGCATCGTGGCTCGAACCCATAAGTTGCCTTCCTCCAGAGGCGGCATGAATTCACCACCCAACGATTGCAAAGCCAGAAACGCGAGCATCACCAGGCCTGTCGCAACACCAACCACCATGATCCTATGCTCCAACGCCCATACAACAACCCTTGCATTGGCTTTGCGTACGACACCGACTACGGCGGTATCTGTTTCTCTGACTGACGAGCGCAAGAGGAATGAACACAGGACGGGCGCGAGCGTACATGCCATCAAGAGTGCGCCAAACAGGGCAAACCCATATGTAATGGACATGGGCGCGAAAATCTTCCCAGGGACTCCGGTCATCGTAAACAGCGGTACAAAAGCCACTACGATGATCGCCGTGGAAAAGACAATCGGCCTTCCGACCTGGCCCGCGGCTCGGATGATATGTTGGTGAATCGTGATCCCCTGTGTCTTCCGGTGCGCCAACTGGAGAAAGATGCATTCGACCATGACCAACGTCGCGTCCACGATGATCCCAAAGTCGATCGCGCCCAATGATATCAAGTTGGCCGACTGTCCGACAAACACCATCATCGTGAAGGTAAAGAGCAGCGAGAGCGGAATGGTTAGTGCGACAATAAAGGCCGCGCGGAGATCTCCGAGAAATACGACCAAGATGATAAACACGAGCACCATACCGCTGATAAGAATGTCCGTAACCGTCTTCACGGTCGTGTTGATCAAGGCTGTTCGATCGTAGAACGTCCTGATCTTGACGCCGGACGGCAATTTCAACCCATTCAGCTCCTCGACCTTGGCTCGTACTTTATCGAGGACCGTTAAGGCCTTATAGCCGCGTTGCTGCAGCACGACTCCTTCCACCACATCGTCGTGATCATCAATCCCCACTTTCCCAAGACGCACGCGATGCCCTACGGTCACCTTCCCCAAGGTCTTGACGAAGATCGGCGTTCCATCTTTTTCAGCCACCATCACGTTTTCAATGTCATCGAGATCATTAATGAGACCCAACCCTCTAATGTTGTAGCTCTGCGCGCCGATCGTCAAATAATTGCCTCCGACATTGGCGTTGCTGTTGGCCAAGGCGGCCATGACTTGCGAAAGATTGACGTCGTAGCTGATCAGTTTCTCCGGGTCAATATCGACATGATATTCCTTCGTGGTGCCGCCGAACGCCGTCACGTCGATGACACCTGGCACACGTTTGAACGCCCGCTGGACCTGCCAGTCCTGAATGGTTTTGAGATCGGTCAAACTCGTGTCCTGACCGGTCAACTCATACCGATAAATTTCGGCGATGGCCCACCAGGGAGAAAGCATGGGCTGCACTCCTTGAGGCAGTTGAACGGAGTTGAGCCGGTTCAAAACCTCCTGGCGGTCTCGAAAGATGTCACTGTCGAAATCGAAGTACACTTTGACGTCACTGAGGCCGAAAATCGAGAGCGATCGGATATCGGTTAATCCAGGGATTCCGCTCAAGGCGACTTCAATGGGGATGGTAATTTGTCGCTCAATTTCCTCGGCCGAATATCCCGGAAGTTGGGTGATCAACTCCACCATCGGAGGGGACGGGTCAGGATAGGCCACAATGTCGAGGAGATGAAATGCATAAAGCCCCCCGAATAAGAGCAGAAACCCAAGCGTGCAAACCAAGAACCGCTGTACGAGTGAGATCTCGACGATTCTGTCGATCATGGATTCATTGTGCTCGGCGGCGTTGCTGAGACAGGATGGACTCGTCGATTAGGTGCCCTTGATCTGTTGCCCTTTTATCAAGACTGCGCCTTTGGTCACGATCCGCTCTCCCTGCGTCAGTCCTTCGAGAACGCGAGTCTGATCCAGCGAGATATTCACAGTCTTCACGTCCCGCTTCACATACCGATTTCCTTCTTCAACCACATAGACAAACTGTTTGCCGTCTGCTTCCAGGACCGCTTCGCGAGGTACGGTGAGGACTGGTCCGATGCCGCTGATATCGAGTTGCAACCGAGCAAACATTTCCGGCTTCAGTTCGCGCGCCTCATTTTTGACGAGGGCCCGAACTTTGATCGTTCTTGTCGAAGGATCGACGACGTCTCCCACCGCGATGACTGTGGCCGGAAACTCAACATCAGGATACGCTTCCACCTTCACGACAGCCGACTGGCCTTCCCGTACGAGCGCGAGGTCCCGCTCGTAGACATCGGCCACAACCTGCAGCACGTCGAGATCGGCGATGGTGAACAGCACATGGTTGGCATCTACGTTCACCGACTGACCAGGCGTGACGGTACGCTCGACGACGACCCCGGTCAACGGACTCTTCATCTCGAATCGTGAGGTGATCTGTTGCTTATCCAGCGGCTTGTTCAACTCTTCCGGCGCAACCCTAAACGAAAGCAACTGTTCTTTTGCGCGACGAAACTCCGCTCGAGCCTTGACCAATTCATTCTCCGCTTGCTTCAAGTCCTTTAAAGCCAGTGCCTTGGTTTCATAAAGGTCTTTTGCTAATTCGTACGCCCTCGTCGCATACTGTAACTCGGAGTCCTCCTTGACATATTCTGAATAAGCTTGCGCGATATCCGGACTATCCACGATGAGTAAGACATCCCCGGCTTTCACCCTCCCCCCCAGACGGGCTCGCACTTCCACGACACGCCCCTGTAAAGGGGAGGAAATCCGCGAGTACCGGTCTTCACCGTAGGCGATCTTGCCCGACAGCGTGAGACCTTGCCGAGATGAACTGTACTCGACGATCATCGTCTCGACATGTGACAGCATCCCGTTCTTGGCAGGTTGGTGTGTCGCCGCATCGAGTCTCGGAGGCTGGTCGCTTTGACCGCATGTGGAGAGAAATAGTACGACCCAGATTAAGGCGAAGACTAAGGGAAGACGGGAGAATGGGTTGCCGGAACACCTCAGAAAGTCTTTCATCTGTGAATCTGAGACCTCAATCCGATTCTTGCCGGCTGCATCATGATGTGATGTCCCGTCCGACCGCACTCTCCAGTTGAATCACAGTCCGTTGGTAATTGAACAGCGCTTCAATATAACTTTGCTGAATCATCCTCGACGTCCTGGCCGCGTCGAGCAAATCAAGCAGAGTGACTCCACCCCGTTCATAGGCTCGCTCCACGATCGCAATCGTCGATCGCGCATCATCAAGCACTCCTCCCCGGAACGCTTCGACCAATCGACGACTTTCGATCAAGTTGCGATAGGCGACATCCACTTGATTCTCGACTTGATTCAGCGTCTTGTCGAGGTCCGCTCCCGCAGCCCGCATCGCGGCTTCCGCCTGCATGATACCGCCTTGATTGCGATTGAACAATGGCAGCGGCATGCCGAGACTGAACGCCATCTGATTCGGGTTGTCGGGTCCATGCGAGCCTTGAATGTCATAGCCCGCGCCGACGGTGACATCGGGAATCCGGTGCGCTTTGGCGAGCTTCAGTTCGGCCTCGCGCTGTGACAGCGTAGACCGTTTCGCACGAACATCAGGTCGTCCGTCGACGGCAATGATACGGAGCTTGACCATGTCGGGATCCACACGCTTGTAATCCAGTTCGGTGGTGAGATCCAACTCGCTCGTCGGGGAAATCCGTAACAATTGCCGAAGATCCGATTGAGCCGACTGCGCTTCTTGAATAGCCTGAATCACTTGGGAGTGGAAATCGATAAACTGCAACCGGATACGGATCAAATCGACCTCGGCAATATAGCCCTTCTTGAATCGAATCGTGTTGACTTCGAGGATCCGTGAGAAACGATCTCTATTTTCTTCCGCCAAAACCAACCGTCTCCGCGCCAATTGAACACGGTAATAGGCATCTTTGACGGCGAAACTCAGTTGCCGAACCGCATCTTCAAAGGCGGCCTCCGCAGACTGCAGTCCATATTCCGCGCTCTCGATCCGATAACCTCGTTTCCCCGCCAACTCGAACAACTGCTGGATCTGCGGAGCGATCTGTCCGCTGTTCCCTAGCGTGCGGCCCTGGACCGGAGAGCTCACTAGTCCCATTGAGGCAACGGGATTAGGAAACAGTCGGGCGGTAATCTGCTGTCCCTTGCTGAACTCAATCCCATATTTCACGATTAACAGATCGAGGTTCTGACGTAAAAAGAGCCCGATCGCCTCTTCAAGGCTCATGCGTAGAGTGTGTGCCGAGGGTATGGTAACCGGTGGTATCTCATCCGAACCGACGCTCATCAACTGTCCGGCTGACAGGGACTCACCACCAACGAAAATGCCGTATGAGATGGCGAGGCAAAGGGAGGCAATACGTAGTCGTCGACCCATGTTCTCATCACACCATATACGGTGTATAGGCGAAGGCGTCTCTTCTCCGACCGTAGGAGGCCCGGCAAATTATACTCGATGTACTCGTAGATAGGGCAATGAAAGAGGTTCCTAGAAATCCTGATGTGCACGAGGTTGAGAGTTGAGAATGGAGAACAGTGGAGTAACCGGCGAGACGTCGAACGACCATCAACGTTCCGTGGAAGCGTCTGCCTCCCGCAAATGTTTCCTCACGCGAATTTTCTCATGATGCTTCCGAAGCAACTGCCGACGGAGGATGTCGCTATTTTCTGCGACAATCTTCACCAGACGATCCATATCTTCGGCATGGTCCCGAACCAGTTCGGACAGCTTCTGTATCTGCCCCTCTAACTTTTCCATGCGCCAGGCCATGTTGCGTAATGGGCCTGAGGATTTCTCAGGAAGTTTCGTCACACGCCTGGAATCGACTCCTGGGAGAGCCGCGACAACGACATCTCGCTTCATGCTCGCTCCTTTGTTCATGGACCAACTGATCCAAGATGCTCGGTGTTCTGGTGGCTAGTATTATCCGCATGGAACGGGAAGTCAACGATTCCGCTTCCTTTCTATTTTATGGAGGTCCTGCTAGAATTCGGCCGATGAAGAACATTTTCACCATGGTCTTGGCCGGCGGAAAAGGCGAGCGACTCTTTCCGCTGACGGACCAACGCGCAAAGCCGGCTGTTCCCTTTGGAGGGAAATATCGTATCATCGATTTTACCCTAAGCAACTGCCTGAACTCAGGACTCCGTAAGATCGTCGTTCTCATTCAATACAAATCGCACTCGCTCGATCGCCATATCCGGACCGGCTGGAATATTCTCAATGCTGAGCTCGGCGAGTATATCGCCTCAGTCCCTCCTCAACAGCGCATCAGCGAAGATTGGTACCGTGGCACCGCGGACGCCGTGTATCAGAACATGTTCTTGATCGATGGAGAACAGCCGGAGTTCCTGCTGATCCTCGCCGGCGATCACATTTACAAGATGAACTATGCGGAGATGTACCACTGGCTCATCGCCAAGAGCGCGGATGCGATCGTCGGCGCCATCGACATTCCCGTCCAGGAGGCCACTCGCTTCGGAGTCATCGCGGTGGACGAAGACTACCGGATTACCCGCTTCGATGAAAAGCCGGCGCATCCCATTCCACTCCCTAATGACCCCGCCCATGCTTTTGCGTCGATGGGCATCTATCTGTTCCGCACAAAGGCAATCCGAGAACACCTGATCGCAGACGCACGAGAGGGCGGCGCGCATGATTTCGGGAAAAATATCATTCCCGGAATGATCGAACGGGGGCGTGTCTATGCCTTCAAATTTCAAGATGCGAATAGAAAGGCTGTCCAGTACTGGCGCGACATTGGAACGCTCGACGCCTACTGGGAAGCGAACATGGATTTGGTCGCCGTCGATCCTCAATTTAACCTGTACGATTCCGAATGGCCGATCCGAACCTATCAAGGACAGTTTCCGCCGGCCAAATTCGTCTTCGCACAGGATTTTCAGGGAGGACGAATGGGAGTCGCCCTCGATTCGATCGTCTGCGGCGGCTGCATCGTGTCGGGCGGCCGGGTCCAAAATTCGGTATTGTCCCCGAACGTCCGCGTGCAAGATCATGCGGATGTCCGTGAATCCATTATCATGGAAAATGTGACCATCGGCGCGCAGAGCCGCATCAGACGCGCCATCATCGATAAGGATGTGACGATCCCTCCTCATACGGAAATCGGGTACAACCGAGAGGCCGATACGCAACGATTTACCGTCACGGAATCAGGCCTCGTGGTCATTTCAAAGGGAATGAAGCTGCATGCCGCCGTCGATCCATCCTGTTGATCTCATCACTGCGCTCCGCCACAAGCATCTCACGCCGGCCATCGTGTTTCTCACCTCGCGCCGAGCCTGTGACGAGGCCATGGAGACCTTTGACCATGCCGATCTCGTGCTCCCTTCGGCACGGCAGGAGGCGATCGCCGTCGCGCTTGAACGGATCACGGTTCAGTACCCCAGTATTGCTGAGCACCCATTGATTCCCATTGTGATGCGAATCGGGATTGCCGCGCATCATGCCGGGCATCTGCCTTCTTGGAAAATCGCGATCGAAGAGCTGATGCGACAAGGCCATCTCGATGCAGTATTCGCGACGACGACCTTGGCGGCGGGTGTCGATTTTCCAGCCCGCACGGTCGTGATCACCCAATCGAGTATCCGCAAGTCCCGTGACTTCACCGACCTCACCATCGGTGAAGTCCAGCAAATCGCCGGACGAGCCGGCCGCCGCGGAAAAGATCACGTGGGGTTCGCGATCGTGACTCCCTCTCCTTATATCGATCTGACGGTTCTGACCAAAGGGTTGACCGGACAGCCGGAAGCCATCGACAGCCAGTTTACCATCAGTTACCCGATGGTCTTGAACCTCTTGAAGGCCCATCCTCATGAGCAGATTCAAGGAATCCTGGCCAAGAGTTTCGCTCAATTCCAACTGAATCAGCGCGCTGAACTCCTCGAGCAAAAACTCGACGCACTCCGTGCGCAGATGGAACCGTTCGGTCCTCGCGTCTGTACGGACTGGATCACTCAATGGCACACCTTCGACCATGCGCGAAGACACCGCCACACGCGGCATCAGACGCATCGGTCGGAATCACCGGAGATTTCAGCCCGGTTGCCGTTTCTGACGCCGGGGCGTGTCGTAGGACTCAGCAGAGGACGCGGGATTGTGCTCCGACAATATCGGAGTAAGGGTCAAAAGAATTCCATGCTCACCGTCTTACGACCGGACAACGCCGTCACCGAATGCCCTGTCACCAGCGTGAAAGAAATCTACGACCGCACGTACGACTGCGCGGAGACGCCGACCTATCCTTGGTGTCCCACCGAAACCTTCGATCGACTCAGCCATCAATTAGAAGAACTTCCATCGCGTTTGCCCGTGCTGCCCATACTCCGATCCACCAGTATCGAGCCCCTGCCCGATGCCATCGTCCAATCGTTGGGCGAATTCCCCTGCCCGACGTGTCCTTCGCGACCAACCTGCCAGAAAGACTTCGTGATTGCGTCGCGACTTCGCCAGGAACAACAGCGCCATACGAAATCCATACAAGCGCTGCGGACCAGTTTATGGCATCGCTTCCAAGAGCGCGTGGACGTGTTGCAGAAATTCGGGTACTTCACCCTGGCGACCCAATTGACGGCAGAAGGAGAATGGGCGAGGCTTATCCGGATCGATCATTCGCTGCTGATTACCGAACTGATCCGCGCCGACGCCTTTACGGGAGCAGACCCGTCCCTCCTCGCCGGGATCTTGGCCAGTCTGGCCCACGATGATGATCGACCCGGCGCGTTTCCGCGCATCAGTCCGGGGCTGAGTTCCTTGCTCGGACAGGTTCGCAAGTTGGCGGAGAGTTTATCTCCCTATGAAGATCCGCCTCTCCTACGAGCCGATGTGGCGGCGTTGGTAGAGCGTTGGGTCGCCGACCCTACCCTTACATGGATCGGACTCTGTCGACTGACCACGATGGCAGAAGGCGATATCTATCGATTACTGGCTAGAACCCTGGAGTTTTTGTCACAGGTGAAGACCTTAAAATCTACGCATCCCGGCCTCGCTGGATCCGCTTCGCAAGCGATCACGTCGATCCGACGGGGAGTGTTGGAGGAACTGCCGTGAGCCGTGTAGGACTGAGGGCCGAGGATTCAGGACTGAGCTGTCCTGCGACTCAGTCCTCAGCACTCAGCCCTCAACACTTCAAAGCATGAATACCGACGAGCTTGAACAACTGCTTGCCCAACAACCTGTGGCGCTCTTGCATCGCCTGGCCCGTGGACGAGTCCATCGGCACTTTCGTGCCGGCAAGAAACGACTGATCGAGCTGCTTCTTCAGCATTCAGGCCAGAATCGTGTCGGCCTCGAATCCGATCTCCAGACCTTGATCGGGGAGCAGCACTCTCAATCAGAATCCGGATTGTCCCACATCCACCGTCCGCCGGCGATCACTCACAAGAAAGCGTCGCCACGTGGAGCAGAGCGGGAATGTGCTGAAACCGCCGTCTCACTATCGACCTGGCTGGAAGGCCTCGGTGTTCCTTCTCCGCAACCATTTGTGCCGGACCCCTGGCAGAGCGAGGCCTTGTCCGCTCTGAATGAAACCGACGTCGTGATCAGCGTTCCTACCGGCAGCGGAAAGACATATGTAGCTGTTGAAGCGGCCCGCCGAGCCATAGACAACAATCGCACGGTCATTTACACATCACCGCTCAAGGCCTTGTCCAACACAAAATATACGGATTTTTCTCGGATCTTCGGTCCTGATAAGGTCGGCATTCTCACCGGAGATCGCCAGGAGAACGGGCAAGCGCCGCTGCTTATCATGACCACGGAAATTTTGCGCAACCTGCTCTATGATGCCGCAAGCGGGGAGATCGATATCAGATTGGATACATTGGGACTGGTGATTTTGGACGAATCGCAATACCTCGCCGATCCTGAGCGAGGAGTGGTGTGGGAAGAAACCATCATCTTTTGTCCTTCACAGGCCAGATTGTTGTTACTTTCTGCCTCGATCGGCAATCCGCAGGACATCGCCGATTGGCTGACCTCCATCCGATCCACCGTCTGCCGGCTCGTACGTCATAGTAAACGCTCCGTGCCCCTCAGAGCCGGTTATCTGCATCCCAACGGAAAATTGACGCCGCTGTTTAGAACGTTGGGGATCCCCTACGGCCACCCCAGTCAACTCCATCCAGAGACCAAGCGACTCTTCCTTGAGTATGAAGAAGAAACCCTACCGGCCGGACGCCCGAGACGATAGCTCGTCCACCATTTGAGCAATCTAAAAGGACCCGGTCAGCCCGACGATGACACCATGGCGAAGAGTTTGAAGCTCAGTAAGAGGAGCGTTCACAGACCCGCTTCCGATGGGATGACTTTCCCATCTACCCCAATAGGTCCTGTTCCACATGACGCGATACCCACCTGTGAGCGAAAGATGATTGGTCAGTCTGATACTTATTGAGGGTTCGGCACTCACACCTACTCCGAGACCCCACATAGAAAAGCTCGGGTCCTGTTGCAAATCGCCACGTTGAAAATGGATGTCTTCGTTGAAGACGACGCTGACGGGTGAAAATGTCATCCTGAAATTTGCGCTGACTCTCTGCATGACTCGATATTCGAGTTGCCCCCCGACATGTAGCGGCGTAATCCAATGGGTCGTATTCTTGATCACGGGAAGGCTAGACGTATGGGGATTGCAATCAATGACTGACGAATCGCAAACGATTCGATTAAACCCGGTTGCCTCGTAGGTCGTTCTCCAATACTGTAACCCTGCCAGCACATCGAAATGTCCGCGGCCGTTCGGAAATTCGACTGCGCGATACCCCGCATTTGCCTGGACATACCAGGTTCCCTTCCCAGTGATGTCGCTGCTTGTGCGAGAGTACAATCGTCGTCCTGCTAGATAATCATCATCGATCAATGAGCCTCGATCAAAATCGACGGAGAAGCCAAACGCTCCGTCCAAGAACAATCGACGATTCACATGCACTTTCGCTCCTAGCCCAACAAGCTGGGTATCGTTGTCCTTATACGTGAGTTTAGAGGTAGGGTCACCAAGTCGTGGGTCGAGCCCAGAAGCATTATGACTCCATTGTGTTTCACCCGCCGTAAACAACCACGACCTCATAGATAATTCCACGCGCGGCTGTACTTGAGGATCAGAATTTTGCCCCCAGCTTGGGGCAGACAAAGTCATCAGCAACAGAACGGCCATTACTGAGCACACCTTAGCATGCACCTGCCGCACTTCCATCAACGCCGTATCCCTTCCTTCTGAATGATCACCGTATCAAAACACTGGTCAGCCGTTTTCTGTCTGGCTCGCCGGCAAGCTGCTCGAATATCTCCCTCTTGAAGATTCCTGTGAATAAAGGCTGAAAACCAGACCAGCCATGTACTGATCATTGCGAGCAGTACCATAGTTACCCGATATAGGTCCAGGCGCTCATAGCAGAAGTGTGTACGGTCATGATGGATGAGCAAGGTACTTCCTCTTCTGTCACGATCCGAACAGCCGGCATTATCGATCTCCAACCCTATGTGCTGAAACACATGGTTGCCGCAACGATATGAATCATACGGGAGACAATACAGTGCGGATAGGTTTTTTCAATCTCTCACAGGCGAGGTGTGAAACGGGCAAGCAGAAACCAGGAGTGCCCATTGGGATTTTCTGTTCCTTCTTGATCTTTGTGAAGGGTGAGCCCTTCACATTCTACACTTTCACTACACTTTCAAGTCTCAACTACCTACTCTAAGCATTTAAAAATCAACCTCATCAATCATGTTTCTCTCGGCATCACTTTTGCTGATCCCCTTCGCCTAGGAAAACGAAAATGGTGGTGATGCTCTCTGCCTTGGACTAATCACTACTGGGCGCGAACTTAATACCATCACAGCTCCATACCAAATATAGGAGTGTCTCTATGTTGCCTGTTAAGACTTGGGCCGGCGTTATCTCTCTGAAATCGAGCTTTTCGATGCCTCTTCTTATACTTGTAATTCCATTCCTTATGTCACTGGCTGGCTGCTCAAATGAAGGAGCGGGAGGACCGATGGTTTCCAGCCTTTCTACACCAACGGACACTAGGGAAGAATTGGATTCGGATCCAGCTTCTCATTCCGCAGTGGCGGATTCCGGCGGAGAAGGAGAAGAAGACCCTACGATTACCATGACTTCAACGCCAGAGGGAGTTACCGCACATTTGACCTGGGATCGTCCCTCTGACATCAAAGTAGCCGGTTACCACATCTACTACGGAAAGCGTTCATCAGAAGAACCGAGTTCAGAAGAACCAAGCTCAGAAGAGTCAAGTTCGGAAGAACCAAGTTCGTGCTCTTCCGGGGAAAGTCAAGCCGTTGAGGCTCCCCCCGCAACGATTACCGGGCTCGAACCCAACACACGATATTTTTTCGCTATCCGTGCGTTCAACGAGTCTGAGAGCCTCTGCTCGAATGAGATCACGGCGGTAACGCCTCCGGTTGAATCTTAAGAGACAGACTTCGTCATAGGCTTACTCTTAATCATCTGGTTGCACGGGAAAGCGACCTCTTCATCGAGTGGTTCAATGGACTCTTGGCGGAACCGAGTTGCCACGCATCTGGACCGGTTGGAGTACGTACTGACTGCAACCATAGTCAACTGACGAAGCGGGACCAGGAATACGGTCCTGGTCCGAGTGACCGAAATCGGCCCCTGGATGCCGGAGCCAGACAAATCGGAAGGGGGCCGACAGCCTCACCATCGGACCCGCACACATCCTCGCGTGACCCAGCGGACGCAGGAGGTTACGACTCAGAGCACCCAGTTTCGGGGGCTTTGATGAGTAACCATCGTTCAGAAATTCTTTAGTAGAACACCTCTTACGAGGAAAGGCCAATGATCATGCGACACTTTTTTGAGGCACACACTTATCAAGCCGTACGCTCTCATCCTCCGACTCGTGCCCTGGTCCCCTCGAGATACTGGCAGGTATTTGGCCTCACGGCGATTCTCTGCCTAGGATTTGCTGCTGAAGGCTTGGCGCTCACGACGAGCAGGACCGCGTTGACGTTTCATGCGGTGCAAGGGGGGCCCAATCCCTACAGTCAACTCTTATACGTCTATCGGAGTGGTTCGACCCCGGCGACGCTCACCACCTCTGACAATGCCACCTGGCTTTGGGAATCTCCGCAAACAGCCACCATTAAGACGACAAGTGCAAAAGTCATCGTTAACTGCCCCGCTAGTGGACTCGGAGCCGGCACCTACAAAGCGAATATCACGATTAAGATGGGCACCTGGGGCAGTAAGGTCGTCCCGGTGACGTTGATTGTCTCGCCCGCTACTGTGCCCCCTCCCTCGTCGTCTCCGCCCGTGACATCTACCGCCACACTCACGTGGAACGCGGTCACCAGCACCTCGGTCAGCGGCTATAAAGTATACGTGGGAGAGGCGCCCCATCTCTATTCACGAACCGTGACGGTGGGCAAGGTCACCTCCTCGACTGTGAACAGTTTGACCGTGGGCCGGATGTACTATTTCGCCGTCACGGCCTATAACAGTGCCGGTGAGAGTACCCCCTCCAACGAGGTCAGCAAGACGATCCAATGACCCACTAAGCTGCATCATTCCCAAAAAACAAAGGGCCACCCTCTACCGGGGGTGGCCCTTTTACTCCGTTTCTTATGGAAGCGGTGTTTCTTATTATTTGTGAATGACGAGAGGGGTAGCGGTCAGCTGCGAAATCCTCATTCCGGAGGATGCGCTGGTCAATCCATACTGGACTGACCAGCGACTAGGCGGTTCTAGTTGCAGCGCGGGAGCTGAGGGAAAACCCGACAGATAATCTCTTCGATACGGCCTTTTATCCCGCCGCCGCCACCGGAAAAGGACGCGGTGATGTCACGCAACAGGCCATGTTTCGTAAGGACTGGTCGAGCATAGACTTCTTTCGCGGTTTTCATTTTTCTCTCACCTCGCTTGGTGGTGTTATTGTTGAGGCACGATTCCTTCTTCGTATGTTTCTTGGATCGAGAGTATACTTCTTTCGTGAGCCATATCCACCGACACCTCAAATCGCTCACAAACGACATCGCATCTCCACACTGAGAATTTTTGTTCCTTCGCTACGGTCAGCAGCTTAACGCATTCTCTTGTGGTATTGCTTTACCTCTAAAGAGGGGGTACCTCCAGATCTTGCTCGAATATCACCTAAAGTACAGAAACAGCATCCGAAAAACCAGCCTTTTCAGCAATGCCGGAACCGAATGAAGCTCCCCGCAGCAAGCTGCGGGGTATCACAGAACTAAAACATTCGGAGCTGCCGGAGATCGTCGTGAGGCTGCCCTTGCCGCTGCACATACCGTTCGACGGTCTGCCAGTTTGCCCGTTCCCCT
>JAICWG010000158.1 GCA_025934915.1 Nitrospira sp. | reverse complement strand
CTTTAAATTCCTCCGTGTACCGCCGTCGTGTCTTGGTGATCATTCCGTCCTCCGATTTCATCATTCTCCTCCTTCTGGAGGTGTCTGTGAAATCAGGGGAAGGTCAGTCTCCCATGTTTGTTTAAAATTGACGTCGGATTTTTGTAAGGCGCTCATTACAACGATCTTCGTTAACTCGCGACAAGCCAGAACGGCTTCTTTCCCCATGGAACCATGCCAGTCACTATCGTGTTTGCTATGTGTCTCCTTATTACTTTGGTCGTAGATATGAATGGCTGTGATGACATAAAGATCTCCTGATTTCTTACGAACGACATGGCTCGCTGAGAAGGAGTCTTGCAGGGCGTGAAAAGCGTCACCCAAAGGTTCCTCGACGAACACCGGGGGATAATAGCCAAGTGACTCTTTCCAGACTCGTCTTAAATTCCATGAAGCCTTGTATGCCTTGTTGCAAATCCACTGTACGCCTTCGCGGTAGGCAGTTTCATGGGTCATCCCTTTTGCCCGCATAAAATGATGCTTCTGCCCAAAGTCACATAAATGTCCAAATGGAAAATCCTTTACATCTCGATAGACAGTAGGCGTAGCGGTGTCTCTAAGAAAGTGGCGAATCCAAATCAACTTGGCCGGCAGTCTTTCTAGGGCGCTTTCTATGGCTTTCATACTGAGATACTGATGCCCCTCGGCATTGAACTTGACATTCCCCGTAGCTCGCTACGGGGTTGGCCTCTCCTTCCGAGAAGTCTTCGGAATTGAGTTCTGTGATACCCCGCAGCTTGCTGCGGGGAGCTTCATGGCAAGCAACACTTGAGAACTTTTGTTGAGTTTTGAGGGATCACCGATAACACCTGGAGCACAAGACTCCGACAAACACTTCGTGCCTGGGTCAATTACTGGACAATTAGAAGACGTTCCAAGCGACCACCTATAGGCTTTTGTCGTCATGATCCTCTTCTCCTTTGTGCAAAAAGGATAAGCATCCGAATCCGTTCTGAATCTCTCTATTGATCGGGTATCAGCATGTTCGATAGGTTCGGTCACACCTTAAAACTCATGTGAGGAAATGGCCTCCAAGCGTGACCGCCTCAACGCCTCAACAAATCGCCTCACGGGCTTTCTCACTAAATCATTTGAGTCCAGGCCACTGTTGCTGATGAAAGGATGGAGTGCTGGTGGTGAAGAGTGACGTGCCGGGTTGACGAATGGGAAGCTCGATTGCAGAGACTCCTGAACTCAAGGAGCAATGAGCTGCTCGCCCAGATACCATTTGCCCGGTTTGAAGCGTGCTTCATTGGCTGCGACCCATCCTTTCCACTTTGCAATCGCTTCTTGTTGCTGCCGCACCGGCATGTCGGTTTCGAAAGGGATGTCGGCGCCGTAACGGATGACTAGTTCCTCATAGGCCAATTGTCGAATCTTGCGTGGCGTCTTTGGAAAGGCAAGATTGTCCACCAACACTGCGGGAGTCACAGGCACGCCACTGCGGTAACGAAGGCCTCGTGAAAATCGGTTCTGATTCGCCATCCACCAAGTTTTCCACTCTTCAGGCTTTTGAGATAACCGGACGACATTCTCGCCGTAGGGCTTACCATCTGGACGCAAGACTGGCTGCCCTTTCTTGACCTGCTCCTTTTCCTCGTCAAAGAGCTCATCTTCGTCCATGACTTCAGGGATGAACACCTTCTCATAGAGCTCTGCCCCTGTAATCAGATTCAGGCCCAGTGCCGCAGCAGGAGCCATGGCTTCATCGGCAAGGTAGGACAACAATATCGGTACGGCAGTGATTTCTCCCATGATACCTAATGCTATCAGGCTGTCGGTTTCTGGCTTATTGCGACCAACCTGTGCCAATAGCAACGTGAGTTCTTTCGGAGTCGCGGCAATCGCCCGTATCGACCAAGGCGCTGCAGATATACCGTTCTGAAGCGTCGCCTCTTGAACGAGCTTCTGCTCACCAAGACGAAGTAACGCAACCGCCGTAGCCGAACGAACGGATTCATCTTCATGCTTGAGCCAATCCTGCAATTGAGACTTTCCTTGCTTGTCATCCCGACGACCTTTCGCCCATGCAAGCTTTTGAACGACCGCAGGAGGTAATGTAGCAATGTCTGCCACCAAACCTTCTCCGAACTTTTTACGCCGGCAGCCATAAAGTGTCGCTAAGATAAAGATGAGCCGTGGATCAGTGACCGGCAGCACATGAGCAATCTCGGACTCCCACTCAGGTGGACATTCATACTTCAACGCATCGGCGACCGCCTGTAGTTTCTCGAGGTCTTCCGAGCCAAGCGGTTCCAGCACTTTTTTGAGCAGGTCGAACCGCCTCTGCCGACAAAACACGGAGGCCACGGCAAAGAGCATACCAAAGTCCCCTTCCGCCGCCTGTTTCTCACTGACTTCAAGCGCAAGATCTTCCCCGATAACCAGCGCATCAATGTGTGCTTCCAGCCGTTCCTCCCACTCCCCGATCGCGACCCACGTGATCTCAGGATCATCGAAGAGCGTCAATCGCTGAGCACACAAGAACGAGGCTTCTTCGAGATGCTCTTCATAAAGTTCGACATAAAACCGGCGTGGCGATCGAGTCACACGCGAGGGCTTCGCGGTTTTCGATGTCACATCAAAGGGAGGCGGCACCGACGTCTGTATGGCGGGACTCTGAATCGATACGATGAGGGTGGTGTACCCGACACGAATCTCATCCCCAGTCTTCAGCATGGCCTCGGTGATACGATGGCCGTTCACAAACGTGCCGTTGCGGCTGTTCAGATCCCTAATACGGCAGGTCTGTCCGTCACATTCGAGTGAACAGTGCAGGCTGGAAATGGACTGATCGAGAGCTAATGCCACATCGACTTTCTGACCTCGACCGACACGCAGAACTTGATTGTCTGATAGTTGAAGAGAACGCCCCTTCTCAGGGCCAGAGACAATTTCGATAAAGATATTCACATTCGCAGAAAAACTGTTTCTTTCCGTATATCTGCCTTTATAGAGGACGCTTCGCCAAGGCTTATTCGCCAGGAAATGGCTTTGTCATAGGGCTCCTAGCCAAAGCTGGACAGTAGCGATACTCGGGGGCAGTAACTAGGCCGACCTTATCAGCCAGTCTTAGCAACCCAAGCCCCTCGATCCAGACACGTTGGTTAGAGACAGATATAGCTTCTTCCATTACACTCCTTGCCCGTTGAGCTTCGAGGTCGTTGTCGTGCTCTGCCAGCAACTCCTCAAACGCCTCATCAAAGTCACCCTGGCTCCTAGCCGCGAGAGCCTGACACACAACTAACCTGGCAGAGGCCGTTCCATCTAACGCACGCTCAAACTGGGCCAGAAGAGCTGGCACATCCTCTGCTGATGAACTGCCTCCTTGCAGCAGTTGATAGATGATTTGCGTATACATAAAATCGTCCTCGTATTCAGCATTCGACAGCCACTCTCTTGGAGACAGTTCAGCGATACGAGCCGCCCTTTCAAAATCTCCAGCGGTCAAGGAATCAAATAATGCCTCGTTTCGACTAGATGCACGACGGAAATGCTGGAGCTTGTTTTCTGCAACACACCCTTCAAGGAAGTGAATCCTCACGCGAGCGCTTCTGATAAGATGATGATAAAACACATTCATATTGGCATCTACGAGAAGTGCTGTCACCGCGAGAGTGCGAAGTTTGCTACTTAGATCCTCACTCAAGGCACCCATCTCTTCTACGGAATGAGCGTCTTCAAACATCATCATGAGCCAAGCTGCAACTTCGAGCGACAGCGCATCTTTTATATTTCTCAGTTCCACGACCTGCTTCTCCAGCCTAGCCCTTATATTCCAATGGATTCTTCCAAGCCAACCCCGAAAACCCCGCAACTACAATCTCATTCGCTAATTCTGCTCTTACCACGATTGGGTTTCCGAAGTTCTTTACACGAAAGATAGAAACCTCAGGGGAAATTTTTTCCGGATCCAGGACCAGCCTCTTCACCCTTCTTACCTCTGTGGGTGCGATATTGTAGTAGACCGGTTCACTATTTTTCACGTCTAGACAGTCTTGGGGATGGATGGGGTTGACGATAAAATACTTACTGACTACAAGTTTGCCCTTGTGATTCATGATCCCAACCGGCAAGAACTGTGTATTCGTAACACCCTTCCCCTCTAGAAATTGCCTCAAGGCGGTAGAAATCACCGCCACGCTGTTAAAATTCTGCAAGTTATCTGCTAGAGCGATATTCCTTGGAAAATCAGGATCCATTGGGAAATAAGCATCAGAAGGCCAATCAGGAAGAAGGTCTATCCCAAGACTTAGACGGCCTGTTTTCTTGACTTTTTGAATTACGGACAAGACACAGGTGTTCCCCTCATCCTTTGAATCCCAGACATAGAAATCTTTCATCCAATCCATTAATTTGCCCCTCCAAAGTGCTCCAGCAACTCTTTCAGTCTCTTTATCTTATTTTCGATACGTAATGGCGGGCGATATGTCGCATTTCCCTTAGCGGCCATAGAAAATGGCTCATACCAGTTTGCCTGGACTGCCATATTTCCCCAGGCATCGTGAGTGCCTTCGCCTCTCTCCTTAATTTCTGCCCGCCAGTCATTTTCCATACCTATCAGGTCATCCCTGATCGACTTCGCCGTGACTGTATGCCCTTCTACTTGGAGCTCAAGTTTGCCGTAGAAATCCAGTACGGCCTTCTTCACATCAGCACAATAACCTTTTGCGCTGTTGTGGTCCCAATCATGCTGAGGAAGGTCTTTCCATTCGGGAGGATCAGTGTTCTCATCGATGACATACCATTTGAGGGTATGTCCAAAGAGGGGAAGAGCGATAAGGTTATTCGCGTTATTTATATTCCAATCCGTTTCGTGGCAGCAGCGTTCGACCACTTTTTTTTGATCTTCGTCCAAATCGCCATAACCATTTACGCATGACACAGACAAGATATGGTGCGCTTCATGCTTCACGGGATAATACTTGGTGGTCTTATTGCCTTTGTCGTCTTCAAATGTTTTCCTCCCAATGAAAGCAAAAGCATCAGTCGATGCATTAGCGCCCTTTTGTTTCCCTTTCCATCCTGGGTCTCCACAGTTGTCTCGGTACTTGTCATCCGGCTCGGGCACAAACTTGTTTATCTTGCCTATGGGATCATGTTTATCAGACATTGCAGCACTACCGTTCCTAGGAGCTACCCATAAGCCCCACCGCTCCATAACGTCCATCGGATGATGATGTGACAACCCAGGCAGCGGATGCTGGAGCGTATCTTCTCTCGAAGGCAGACATAGCCAGACACGTTCCTACGGCTCCGCACGCCGCTCCGGTGTCTCCAAAGCTGATCGCAGGATAGGCAATCGAATGAGTGGCAATGGTCGGATGAGTAGCAGACACTCTGGTTTGCGCCAGTCCCCACTCATAGGCTCTATACGGTTCACCGTTTTGATCCGTGAGTACCCAAACCTCTTTTCCGAACTTCGAATAGGATTTTCCTAGATCGGTCAGCAACTGACTGAGCCCTGTCCCATCAGCAGGATTGCCGGATAACAGGGACGTCTCTTGCTGGACATTGCTCACATATACAATGTGCGTTAGCAGATCGACAGGCTTTCCACCAGCCTTGCCAGGTTTTTCAAGCGACATAAACACCGCAGCTTCCCCTGGCTGAAGACCTACAGGCATATCGCCACATTTCAGACGTCCTGTTTGATACAACCAGATCAGCACTTCGTGATCAATGAGTGAATCGACCGCTCCCACGATGGCCTGATCGATACTCCCTGCCTCCAATGCGGACATGGCAGATCGGACTGCTGTTGCAAATGCTTCGTGTTCTCCGTGTATGACGCTGCACGAACTGAGTACCAGTGGAAGACCGGCAACGCCAAGAAGCCTTTTGAGAAATGCGCCATCCACCTCAATTACTTTCTCAGACGTTTCGACGCCCGCATCCTCTTTTTGTTTCTGCTTCGTTTCTTTCAACACTTCGTCTTGAATCAGCTCAATGCCCTTTGAGGTCCGCATGGGGTCAGGCAACCCCATGAACAGTCCACACCGCCTCCAGTTAATGGAACCTTTGTCCAGCAATCGAAAAAGATCCCACATGGCGGCAGAAGCCAGGGCCAGGAGGCGACCTTGTCCTTCGAAGCCCGTTAATCCTGCTACCGCATGCCCAACCGCATCTTCAAGTTCTCCATCTTCAGAATTTCTGACTTTGAGAACTCCGAGTTGCTTCGCTCGCGTGAGACCTGCACGTGCGCCAGCACATGATGTCGCCAGATCAAGCCCTAGTGAGGTCACCATACCGGCGGCTTTTATAACTACATTCATAGAAGTCTCGAGAAAAGAAGCTGCCTTCTAGTATGACTCTTCACACTGAAAACAGATTCGTTCAGTCATTACCACAGCCGGAGCGGGCGGTTGAATGACAGGAAATGGAGGGGTATTTTTATCATTATGGAGCATTAAATCGAGAGCCCGGGCTACATTCTTCCCCTCTGCTTTCACATCAAAAGAAAAATTCACGAACTCCGCTTTCCCTTTGATTTTGTTCGAAACCACCCCTCCTCCTGCACTTCCAGCCTCATCCCCTGTGCTCATGCTAAAATTTGAGTCCTTCAGGCAGATTGGATTACCGTCGCACTTCACCTTACTGCTGCCCTTAGCGGTGTCGGAAGACTTTGCTATATTTGGATAGGGGATGGGAATAGGCCCCGCTGGCGATGGAGTTTTGCACACATCTGGGAACGAGAGTGAAACCCCACCACTGTCGGCGTGGACCACTGACAGCATGTTTACGCCTACCGTGACGCCCACGGGTCTTTCCCATCTTTATGCAGTTGCTTCACAGTAAATTTCCCTCACATTGTGAAGTCGGCGATGGATAATGGTCCTCGCGCCCCAGACAATCGTTGTCCGGGAAAGATCGGGCTCTACAACCAACGTATCTATCTTCGGGGCCGGTATAAGATCACAATCTTTTATTCGCACGACGACCTTGGGCACTACACGCGGGAGCTGAAAACGAAATTCCATTGAAGAAGACAGGTTCACCCCTCGCAGCCATTCACCTCCCTTGAGCGCATCTTTGATTACCAGAGTAGGATGGACACTGAGGAAGTATCGATCATCAAAGTCTTGTGGTAGCAAGGGATTGCGCAATTTGGCCCACGACTCGTCATATGTTCCCGCATAGCCCCGACGTGGCTCCCAATCCCTTCCAATGAATCCGAACGCCGCCGGTTCTGGGCAGTCTTTCCAACTGCTAATGAGTTGTTTGGGGTCCTCGAGATTGGGGAGTCTCGTGCCATCAATCTTTTTTGAGCTCTTCATGCGATAGCCGGTGCCTACTGGATTCCGAGTTTCACTTCCATGTCGCATAGGATCCATATGTGTCGTATCAGAACCACCAAAGGCTCTCTCGTACACCAATGGAATCTTGTCGAAATACGAAGGGCTAGATATCGAGAGCCCACTAATTCCCTTTTCCCATACTCGATCGCCAAAGACTCGCACCATTTTTCTGATCGGTCCGATTTCGAGGCTCACATCCACCTGCTTCCCCTTTCCTTTCAGCGCATATGCATGACCAAGAAGGGCTACGTCAGTCCCGGGTTTAGATACAGCCAAATCACTCGCATACTTGACACTAGATTTACCAGGCTCACCGTAGAACACGTCGGCCATGTGAATCGGAGCTTGCTCGTCTGCTGGTGCCAGAACCCCTTCTTTTACCCACTTATATGTTGCCTTGATCAAGAGTAACAATATCTCCTGACCATCTTTGTCTAACAATACCGTGGCTTCCGCCACGAAAGGTGTGTGATTGACGACTTCCATTAGTTTATTTGGACTGCACTACCCTTTATCTTATTCACGCCAGAAGATCTGGATACAAGCTGTGTTCCTTTAATTATGATTTTCCCATCTCTATGGATCGCAATACTTCCCTTTCCGCAACGAAGAACAATTTGATCCGTGGCGTCCAGAATCAATTGCTTCCTGTCTATTTTCACATCAAGCTTCTCCTTTCCTACTGAATCTAGCTGCACCTCCTCGATAACCTCGTCAAGGGGAGAACGCATCACACCAATAATTATGGGACGTACTGGATCACCTAGCTCGAATATGAGAACGACGTGGCTATTTGCCGACCATGCGGCCTTCCATCCGCCGCTTCCAGGGGAAATCGTATAGCGAGCTGGAAGTGGCCCTTTGGTATTGTCTTGATAATCGACAAGAGGGAATCCTGTCTCCTCAACTCCAACCAACCAACCTATGAGGCAACCAGGAATTCCACAGTTGCTGATCAGAGGAACAGCGTCATCGGGCAGATACATTGGAGCTAGTTGTTCTTCCATATGACCTCTTCACCCAAACAGTGAAGTTATAGACTCTGTTCGTTTCTAGGAGTCTGGTTAGTTCTCGGATATCTTTTGTCCTTTTAAGTTGATCTCTCCAGATGCTTTGACCGTGAATTTCTTCGCTTGAATCTCTATATCGCCATTCTTTTTCATCAAGATACTTGCACTACCTGTCTTGATTAGAATTTCATCGGCAGCTTGAATAGAGATCTTCTTCGAAGACTGAACTATATAATCCTTCTTTACGCTTAACTCTGACTTACCAAGAATCTCCTCTGAGCTATCTTTGGCCACCGTAACCTTATGGTTACCCCCAATGCTTTCAGAGAAATCCTTTCCCGCGCTGAATGTCTTTCCTCCTCCAATGCTTTCGCTCTTGCTTCCCCCTACCGCCTCGGACTTTGCCGTTCCTACCTGTTCAGCCTTCAGGCCCCCCACAGTCTCATTCATTGCAGCAGCAACACTTACTTGATAGGCAGCTCCAATAGTAAGGGCCTTCGCACCCCCCACTGTCTCGGTCGACACTAACGCGACGACCTCTGTCTTAGCACCACCAATCATCACGGTTTGGTTCGAACCTATCTTCTCTGTTTGATCCACTCCGATTGTAATAGCCTGAATGTTTCCTACGATGAGGGTGTCGTCATGCCCGATTTGCGCTGTCTTGTCGTTTCCAACGCTCAATGTTTCGTCATGACCAATCTTCTGGCCCTTATCGTTCTCGATCAGAATATTCCAATCCTTCTGCCCATGGAGATAGATTTCTTCGTTGCCCTTCTTATCCTCAAATCGCAGTTCGTTCGAGCCTCCACCTCCTTTGGAGCTATTCGACTTGACCCCACTCTGAGTCTGGTTGGCGGGCAAGCCATAGGGCGGCATCTGCTCCGCATTGTACACGCGGCCGGTGATGATGGGCCGATCGGGATCCCCTTCCAGAAACTCGACGATCACTTCCTGTCCGATGCGGGGAATGAAAACTCCTCCCCATTGCTTGCCGGCCCAGTTCTGCGAGACCCGCACCCAGCAGGAGCTGCTCTCATTCATTTTGCCGTACCGGTCCCAGTGGAACTGGACCTTGACCCGACCGAATTTATCCGTCCAAATCTCTTCGCCGGATTTCCCGACGACCACAGCCGTCTGAGGGCCCTGGACCATGGGTTTCGGCGTCACTTGGGGTGGACGGAAGGGTCGCTTCACAGGGATACAGCTAAATGAGTTGGAGTAGTCGCCTTTTTCTACGCCTCCCGCCGTTCCGGTTTCATAGGTGTTCCCCACCGACGCAACGTGCTGGACCTGCGTGAGGACATAGTCTCCATTGATATCCTTCCGGGCATCATAGTCTTGCAAGGTGAATTTATAGCCGGTCGTGAACACTCGCGCCGTGCCGGAGCCGCTCATCACCTTATGCTGCGCCTCTTCTTCTTGCATTCGAATTTTGGCAATGCCGTCGCCCTCGGCTTTTTTCCCATATTCCCCTGGGTAGTCGTAGATCTCGTATTTACCGTTTCCACCGACTTCGATTTGGGTCTTGACTTCAGCGCGTAAGCTCGTGCTCGGCGTCTCGAAATTGTAGTCAGTGACGGCGTACTGTCCGAAGCGGAAGGTTTCTTCCCATTGGAGGCCGGTGATCACGTCCTCATTCAGATTGTCGCTTCCCTGCGGATTCCATGAGATCTTCGATTGCTCCAAACAAGGCTGATGCGCCGACAGGTCGTCCGACAACACCACGGTATGCTTCTTTTCTTCATGCTCAAAGAAGTAGAACATGCCGTACTGCTCCATGAGACGAGACACGAAATTGAAATCCGTCTCTCGATATTGCACACAGTACTCTCGTGGTTCGTAGGTCGCCTTCAACACCGTCTTGATGTCGGTGACCCCATTCTCTTTGAAGATCTCTTGGATAATGTCCGGCACTTTTTT
>JAICWG010000123.1 GCA_025934915.1 Nitrospira sp. | reverse complement strand
GTGAACCGCTCTTCGGCAACGGCCAAGGCGCGCTTCACAATCTCGGCCTGTTTGACGGCGACCTGCCAATCCCAGTACTGCACGGCGCCGGCGAGATAGAGGTCTTGCCGTTTCTGCCCCACCTTGATCTCCGCTTGCGGCCCCGCGAGTTCGGCCTGTTGAAACTGGGCGTTCTCCTCGTTGACCATGAGGCCTCGCAGCAGGTGGAACGACCCGCCGTAGTAGAAATGCTGCGTATGATAAGTGGCCAGTACCTCAGAGGGAAAAGCAATCTTGTTGTTATTGCCGGCATCCCCGTAGCCGCTGCGGAGCCCGCCTTCGACCTGGAAGCCCCAGGGATGCCCGACGCGGATCGTGCTGTCGTTATATCCCCCCGTATGTTGACTCGGAATGTCGAACGCCGTCGTGAGATTCCACGTGGTATAACGTTCGGTCTGGAAATAGCTCTTGGCCGTCGGTTCCCAGGCCCCGAGCGCCTTCAGGATCTTCGCCCGGGCCTTCGATCGCTCGGCTCCCATCGCCCGAAGCAGCGGATGCGTCAACTCGATGCGAGCCAGCACTTCTCCGATGGTCAGTGGAGCGGTGCGAGTCGACTGGGCCTGCACGGCACTCGAGTCGATCACCGGTTCCGCCAGTGCGGTCATTGGCAGGAGAGTCACAACGGCCAATACCAGAGCGATCATGAGGGATGCCCCTTTCATATCGGGTAGCGGACGGCGCCCACAGTAGCAATCTCCCGTTCGTTTTTCAAAATAGATAAAACGGATTGGAGTTATCGGCTAATCCGATGTATAGTGTCTTCCCTCATCGAGGCCCGGGGCATATGGATTGGCTGAACTATCACCATCTGCTGTATTTTTGGTCCGTCGCCAAGCACGGGACCATGACGAAAGCCTGCGAAGAACTCCGTCTGGCGCAACCCACGATCAGCGGACAGATCCACCTCTTGGAAAATACGTTGGGAGAAAAGTTATTCATACGAACCGGCCGCCGCCTGGCGTTGACGGAAATGGGCCAGCTCGTGTTCAAGTACGCGGAAGACATCTTCGCGACCGGTCAAGAGCTGATGAACACCGTGAAGGGGCAGGGCAAGGGACATCCGATGCGGCTGGTCGTCGGCGTTGCGGACGCCGTCCCAAAACCGCTGGCGACTCAGCTCCTCAAATCGGCCCTGAAACTGTACCGACCGACCCGCTTGATTTGCCAAGAGGACAAATTGCGCCAACTCTTGACCGATCTGGCCGCCCATCGGTCGGATCTGGTGATCGCTGACACACCGGCCCCGCCGAGCATCAAGGAACACACGTACAACCACCCCTTGGGCGAATCGGGAGTCACGCTGTTTGCGACGGCCAAACTGACGACACAATATCGTCGAGGCTTCCCGCAATCGCTCAGGGGCGCGCCGTTACTCCTCCCCACTTCCAGCGCCGTGCTTCGGCGGCTGGTGGACCAGTGGCTGGTCAACTATGGAGTGCAGCCCAACATTGTCGGCGAGTTCGACGACAGTGCGACCTTGAAAGCGTTCGGACAGGACGGCCATGGGATCTTCCCCGGCGCATCGGTGATCGAGAAGGAGATCTGTCGCCAATATCGAGTACAGGTGGTCGGACAACTGGATGCGCTCAAGCAGCACTTTTACGCCATCACCGTGGAACGGCGGCTGAAGCACCCGGTCGTTCTCGCCCTCGTCCGAACCGCCCGTCGCGAGGTGCTCAGTTAGCCGTCAATTGGGCTTCCACTAGAAAAAATGCGATCAGACCTGAGGCCGCCCTACCGCTCTCAGGAGTTCCTCTCGCTCCGGACTCGTGAGTTCTTTCCAGCTCCCGGCGCTCAGCCCGTTGACAGTAATGTGCATGATCCTCGTTCGGTGCAGCTTGGTCACTCGATAGCCAAGCGCTTGGCACATACGCCTGATCTGTCGGTTTCGTCCCTCAGTCAGGATCATGCGAAACCGATCACGCCCGGCGCGCATCGTTCGACAAGGCTTCGTCCTGTTTCCAAGAATAACCACGCCCCGCGACAGATGATCTAAAAAGGATTGGTCGAACGGACGATCGACCTGCACGAGGTACTCTCGCTCGTGTCCGAATTCGGAACGGAGAATCTCGTTGACGATGTCGCCGTCGTTCGTCAGCAAGATGAGCCCAGATGAATCCTTGTCCAGCCGCCCGATCGGAAAGATCCGCTCAGGGTGTCCAATCTCCGCAATAATATTCCGAGGGACATGCGATTCGCTCGTTGTCGTGACGCCGACCGGCTTATGATATTTGATATAGAGATTTGATTTACCCCACGGGATCACACAGCCCGCTCGGGCAATGACGTCCGTTGATACGACCTGGTCGCCGAGTTGCGCCACCCGGTCGTTGATCGTGATGACGCCCGACTCAATTAAACGGTCTGCCTCGCGCCGGGAACAAATCCCATGCTCTGTAAAGAACTTATTGATGCGAATGGGTTGAGCCACGTGAAGAGGGGACGATGGACGTGTGATGCTGACGGTTAATGCACGCGCCGGCCAGCCCTGATGCGACCGAGTATACGATAGATCAAACGCGCAATGGAAAATTGCGGCGCCACGAATCCTTCGATGGGGGCGATCTCGCTGACATCCATGCCGACGATACCGGGTCCGTTGGCTAGTGCTGTGATGAGATTGAGGGTATCATACCACCCGAGCCCACCCGGTTCGGGAGTGCCTAAAGCGGGAACGATCGACGCATCCAGTCCATCGCAGTCGAATGTCAGGTACACGGGCGTTCTGCAGGCCGCAACCACGTCGGGTATCCAGTTCGACGCTCTGCCTTCGTACGGACCGGATGGATCGAGGATGGTGGCGGCAAAAAACGTCGTAATGCGAGCCGTGACGTCGATACGAGCGACCTCTTCCTGGCTGATCGACCGAATACCCACTTGGACCAAGGGCAAGCCGTCTTCCACCACCCGCGCCATGACGCAGGCATGGCTGAATGGATTGCCTTGATAGGCATCCCGTAGATCTCCGTGGGCATCGATCTGCACAACGGTCATCTGCGGATATCGTTTCGCATGGGCCCGAATCGCGCCCAATGCCCCAGTGTGTTCGCCCGTCAGCGTGATAAGAAACCGTCCGGTTCTTACGTGGGGCGAGACAAACGCTTCGATGGCGTCGACTGCCGCGCGATCGACATCCCCTTTGAGGTCCAAAGGCGAAGCCGTCGCGATCCCGCCCCATTCTCGAAACGGTTCACACGCGAGCTGTTCGTCGAAAAACTCAACCTGGGCGGAAGCTTCAAGGATGGCCGAGGGGCCGCGGTCCGACCCGCGAATATAACTGGAGGTATGTTCGTAGGGAGCCGGTAGAACGTAGACTCCCGCTTGGTCCGGATGGCACCAAGGTTCGTCGATCCCCAAGAAATTACGGTCGGGCCCCTCCCAACCGGCGGGAAGCGTCATGGTCGTTCTTTTCTGATTAGACCAACGGCCCGACAAGCCTCTACTTGCGAGAACGGGTGGGCACATTTTCCGGCGGGATGAAGACCGCCAATGCGATGACTGTCGTCCACCTACCCTTTTTCCCAACGGCCGATTGGGTGATGTTCAGAGTTCTCACGATTTTTCCACCCATCTTAAAGACCTGCTCGCGCTCTTTCCAGGCCACGTTCGGATCGAATTCGACACCTAAGGTCGTCGCAAGCATCTGCGCTGCGAGATCTTCCGTATACTCTCCGGTCTCCTCATCTGTTTCACCATGGGCATGGTGTTCCGAGAGATAGCCATATGTGCCGTGGTCTGTGGGCTTCGCAAGGCCGACCGACGCCGAGATGAGCCTGTTCCGTTCATTCGTTTCCGAACGCGCCATGACGCAAAACGTGATTTCGCCAGGTTTCAGCAGCTTCTCTCCGCGCTTTCGAGGGATAATCTTACAATGGGGAGGCAGGATGGACGATACGCTGACGAGGTTGCAATAGGCCACACCGGCGCTGCGCAATGCCTCCTCGAAGGAGGCCAGCTTTTCCTTGTGGACCCCCACCCCTCTCGTTAAAAACATATGCGTAGGTACCATTCATCTCCCCTTTCGTCTGGTAGTCGGCCTGTCTGGTTGTTCGGAAGTTGTTTGGTGACATGTTCCACAGTAGTCAGCCGGACAAACAAACCGGACCAGATCAATGACAGCATCGGGCGCCAGTTGTAGCAAGATTAGACCGGCTTCGCAATATCTTCTAGACACTTTTTTCAGGTGAGTGGGGTGGGTCTTTCAGGTTCATGATGAGCATCCGCGGCTCCGTCATATCTTCAATCGCGGCACGGACACCCTCGCGTCCCAACCCGGAATCTTTCACGCCGCCATACGGCATATGATCGGCCCGGAATGTGGGAATTTCATTTGCCAATACGGCTCCGACTTCCAGGTGACGAAAGGCGTAAAAGATCTTGTTGATGTCCTGCGTGAACATGCCGGCCTGTAATCCGTAGTCCGATTGATTGAGCAGCGCCACGGCCTCGCTGAGCTGCCGGTACGGCGTGACGGTCACAACCGGTCCGAACACCTCCTTACATGAGACTTTCATGTCGGGCTTTACATTCGACAGAACCGTGGCTTCAACAAGCGATCCCATCCGTTTCCCACCCAACAGCACACGCGCTCCGTCCGCGACGGCTTCGCCGATCCAGCTCTCCACCCGCTGAGCGGCTGCTTGATCGATGAGGGGACCGATGCTCGTCGTCTCGTCAGCCGGATCTCCCACTTTCAACCGAGCGACATGCATAAGCAACTTGGTCGTAAACGCATCGGCGATCGAATGATGCACGAACACCCGCTGCACTGAAATGCACGTCTGACCGGCATATCCAAATCCCCCCACCGCGCAACGTTGGGCCGCCAACTCAAGATCGGCATCGGGTTCGATGACCACGCCGGCATTGCCCCCCAGTTCGAGCGTGACTTTTTTCTTTCCACACTTTGCCTTCAACATCCATCCTACCGACGCACTTCCGGTGAAACTGAGCAATTTGAATCGTGGATCGGCGACCATCCGTTCGGCGAGGCTGTTATCGCACGGCACCACATTGAGCCCGCCGGGAGGAATGCCCGCCTCCATGACCACCTCTCCAAGGAGGAGAGCCGTTAACGGCGTCTGAGGAGCCGGCTTGATCAGAATCGGATTGCCGGAAGCAAGTGCCGGCGCCACTTTGTGTGCCACAAGATTCAGCGGAAAGTTGAAGGGGGTGATGCCGAGAATCGGACCGATCGGGAAACGACGAAGTACGCCAAGATGGGTATCGAAGCCGGGCGTCCAATCGAGCGGAACCACCTCCCCCGGGATCCGCCGGGCTTCTTCAGCCGCCACCGTAAAA
Source organism: Nitrospira sp. (assembly GCA_025934915.1). GTDB lineage: Bacteria > Nitrospirota > Nitrospiria > Nitrospirales > Nitrospiraceae > Nitrospira_D. The sequence goes on along the minus strand of JAICWG010000123.1, from coordinate 7,467 downwards.
GTTTGAATGGCTCGACTGACTTCCCGCTTCGCGTCGGTGATCGGTTTGCCCGCCTCGGCCGTGATAGCCTGGACAAACTCGTCTCGGCGTCGATAGAGCAGAGCGGCAACCTGTTGGAGGATATTGTATCGAGCATGTCCTGGAAGCTGCTCCATCGTCGCAGCCGCTCTGCACGTGGACGCGATCGCTTCCTCGACATCAGATTCCGTCGCCTGGGTGACCTGGGCAACGAGTTTTCCGGTGAACGGATCCATGACAGAGGCCGAGAGTTCGCCCGACTTCCATTGGCCATGAACGAGAAACGGACGGGATTCCTGCACTGGAGGACTCGCTGGAGTCTGTGATGAGGTTGGTATTAGTCCGCCGCTTCAACCGGCGCAGCGGCTTCAGCGGCAGGTTGAGCAAGCGCGGCTGCTTCTTGTGCGGCGACAGCCTTGGCGATCAGTTCTTCCGTGCCCCAATCACGGATCGCCTCCAAGGTAAATCCCTCGTAGGTCGACACACCATGACAAGAGGGACAGTCCGGCATCGGAACTTTTCTGTAGAAGACTTCCGTGAGACAAGACATACAGACCCAGAAGTCGTCATCGCGATGGGAGACGGGCCAGAACGATTGCATCGAAACCATATGGATACCCTTACCTTTAGTGACGAAGAGGACTATCGTACCTGCGTGCGCGATGTCAACATCACGCGCAACGGCTCATTCTGCCTCGGCGCAATTCAGCTATTTTTTGTCGCTCGCCAGAAGTCGATCGATTTCTTCTGCGAACATCTCGAATGGAAACGCTCCTGGGATCGCAACGGCCGGCTCTTTTTCCGTCGGCTCGGCGGCCGTTCGCACAAGAATGAACCCAGGGGTTCCATGAAACCCCCACCGATTGGCTTCCTGACGATCTTCGAAAATCGCCCTCGTATACCGCCCGTCGTTTATACACCGTTCAAACACGGCTTGATCCAAACTCAGGGCCGCAGCATGTCGAAGATACACCTGCTTGTCCAGCTGACCGCCCTCTGAAAACAACCGATCATGCATCGCCCAATACTGGCCTTGTGCTCCGGCACATCGTGCCGCCATCGCTGCGTCTAACCCAGACCCTTGGTCGCCCCTTGGAAAATCTCGGTAAACAAATCGCACTTTTCCTGTCTCGACGTACCGAGCCTGAATCCGTGGCCACGTTTGTTTAAAAAATTTCAAACAATATCCACATGTGAAATCAGAGTATTCGATCAAGGTCAGTGGTGCATTGGCTTGCCCTCGTACCCGCACATCAGCTTCGAGGGAGTTTCCGGCCAAAGCGGGAGAAGACCACAAGAGGGCGCTGCCCATGAAAACCAGAAGCAACCGTTGTTCAGTCAACCACTTCATGAACCACGCACCACACCGGCTTTCTTTTTTTCAAGAATCCCCATCATTAACAGCGGCCAGACGACCGTCGCATCGCTTAACACTTCGGCGAATCGCCCACCGTCCTTCGGTGTCACGAATTTCCCCCAAGAAAGTCCTTCTTGATACGTACAGCCACTGAGTCCACCCCAGTAGTCCGGTTCGGGGCATATTCTCACTCCGTAGTGAAATCGAGGCGGCTTCACGTTCAGGCCCAACCGAAGATTCCCGATTTCAATGTATGGACCGACCTGTTGCGCCCAGTTCCGTGGGACACCTCCTCCGATCGTGAAAATTCCAAGTCGTTTCGCGGAGAGGACATGGTCGGCATAGTTGTTGAGATCGAGATAGGGATTGAAGGAAGGACACGATTGATGGATCGCCCGTAAAATGTCCAGATCCCTCCCCTGCCCCACCTGTGATCGTGCTCGATCAACCTCCCGAGCCATTGCCCAGGTTCCCATGTCCAACCCCACTTCAGAATCAGTAAACGCCGGGATATAGATCGGCACCTTTTTCAAGTACGCGCTTTTGAGAATTCCATCGCCGTCTAATTCCTCCGCCAACGTCTTTCCCAACTCTCGTGTGATGACTTCCGATGAAAGCGGCCGATCATGATTGAGGCGCTTAACCGTGTGCGCGACGACGTGCTCGACATAATTCAGATTCGCTTCCATCTCGAGTGTGTCATAGACGCGATTGTACCCTTTCCGAAAGAGCTCTTCGTCGCTCATCGAAGGATCGTGCCGATAATGCGTCTTGCCGACCGATTCGCTGAGGCCATGGGCCATCAACGCCCCGGTCGAGATGATGCATTGCACCATTCCTTCATCGATCATCTTTGTGATGATCTTGCCCATCTTGGCAATCGTCATCGCACCGGACAACGTCATCACGACGTGGCAGTCAGGGTCCTCGATCATCGCCCAGAGCACATCGAACGCCTCGCCGACATGCCGACCGCCGAACGCCGTCTTGCCCATGGCCTCAAGCAAATCGCTGAACGAGATGATCTTGTCAGGATCAAGTGGTTCAAGCGCTTCTAATCCGTCTTTTTCACCGTCACGAAATTCGCGTGCGTACATACAATCCTTTGAGAAACTCCAACGTGTTCGTTTGTTTATACACAACCAAGAATAGAGGCGTCAATGAAAGGTTCGGTCATGCATGCAGACGTCAGGAGGTCGAAGAATTTTTACGAATGGATTTCTTGATAACTCGTACCCAAAGTGGCGTAGCGAATTGAACGGTTGGCCGCAAACTGCAGCATCAAAAAGTGGATCGCTGGAGTGGTTCCTGGTCGGGCGAGCTTTGCATCAAGAACGAGTCATTTCTGGAGATGCTTGCCCGTTCGCCTCAATCAAGCGGACGGCACGAGCAAGCGAGATTGAATATCGATTTGCCGAAAACACTAAAGGTGTCTATCCGGCGCCATGCAACACGATACAACGATAAAGCGGCGCCGGTTCAACCGAAGTTTGGTGGTCCCAACGGGATTCGAACCCGTGTTTAAATTCGACTACGACTTCGCTCTTTATTTATGAGACGTTTCACGATTTACTTAGAGTCAGAAACGGGTACGACTAAAACATGCGCCTAAGATTGCCTGTGAAAGAGACTAAAAGCCAACTCAGAATTGATTACCAATCAGGATGCTAATTGATCATTAGCAGCGTGAATCATCATGGGAATCTTCAGTTTCTTGTGAATTGTGATATGTCGCATATGAATCGACCGGTAGGACCTTCATTACCAAACGGATAGGTTCCAGCCTCAGACTTGAAGATACGTCACGAACTCTTAACGACTATTCAAGTCCTAGCTAGCTCACCACTTTGGATAAATGACAAAACTGTCAAAATGGCCTTCAGTTCTTTTTGCTACTCACTAGTCACTACACACCGTATCCCAAAACCCATCTCATGATCGAGCTTAGAGAAGTCGATTTTTCTTGGGCTTTGACGTACCCTTACGGCCTGTTCAAAAACAAATAAAGATTGTCTTTTTTCCCACGCCCGCCACTAGCCTGCAGTTTCGCCTGACTAGCCCGCCCTCAAATCTTGTCCAACGAGTGTGGCAGACTCCTGGCCGCCTGTGGCCAGGAGGAACCATGAAACGTGCCCAGACTCTCTCCGCGTTGTTCTCCTTCCCGGGATTCCGCGCTCGCAGCCGACTGCACGGGATCTTCGGCGATCCCCACGCCCGACTCGTCACCCTGGTCCGGCGAAAAAACCGCGGTGTGCTCGGGTTGTGGAACGCGGCACCGGACCTTCTACGACCGCACGATGCGCCGGGTGCGGGATACCGATGCGGCGGGCTGGCGCCTCTACCTGGCGTTTGAGCAACGGCGTGTGGCGTGCTCGCGCTGTCAGGGGGTGAAGGTGGAGCGGCTGGACTGGCTGGCCCAGAATCCCCGCTATACGCAGCGGTTCGCCCAGCAAGTCGGCACCTTGTGCCGGGACATGTCGAACAAGGCGGTCGCACAACTGCTGCACCTGCATGAGCACACGGTCAAGGATCTGGACATCCAGTACATGCAGGCCTGGCTGGCCAAGACACCGCAGCCGGCGCCGCAGGTGATCGGCGTGGATGAGCTATCGATCAAGAAGGGGCCACGTATCGCATCGTGGTCAGCGACCTGGAGCGCGGGCGCCCGATCTGGATCGGAGGGCAGGGTCGGACTGAGGCCGACCTGGATCGGTTGTTTCTCGACTTGGGCCCGAAGAAGACGGCCCGGATTCGGCTGGCCGTGCGTGATGGACATGTGGAAGGCCTTCCGCAACTCGGTGCAGGCCCATGCCCCTCAGGCTCAGATTCTCTTCGATAAGTTCCATGTGCTGCGCCATCTGGCCGATGCGATGGATCAGGTCCGCCGCGACGAGTACAAGCGGGTTGCCGCGGAGGACCGGGCCTTCATCAAGGGGCAGCGCTATACGTTGCTCTCTCACCGCGCCAATCTCACGCTAGCAGGCCGCCGCTCGCTGCGGAAGCTGCTGCGAGCCAACAAGCGCTTGGCCACCGCCTACCTCCTCAAGGAAGAATTCGGCCAACTCTGGTCGTATCGCCGGGCAGGTTGGGCCCGCCAGTTCTTCACCCGCTGGCGCGAGCAGCTCAAATGGCAACAGATCCTCCCCTTCGAGCAGTTTGTCGGCTTGATCGAATGGAACTGGGATGGCATCGCGGTGTATTGCACGCCCCGTAACAAGGTCAAGCTCGGCTTCGTCGAAGGACTGAATAACAAGATCCAGTTGATTCAACGGCGCACCTATGGCTACCGGGATGAGGAGTACATGCGGCTGAAGATTCTTACCGCCTTCTTGCCTAAGACATGAGCACCATTTACCCATACCCACACGAATCTGCGTTGAGCCACAAATAATTATGATGGCGGTCCGGATCGTCAGCAAAGAACTACCAGAAGAGGTGGTGCAAAAAATCCCAGCCAGTCAAGGGGCCAGGTTACTATAAAGACGCAGGGCGGGATCTAGTCATCACGCTACATGTGCTCTGCACAAGAAAACGAAACTCCGTGAGGAGAATAGGTTTGCCATCACGTGCAGCTTCTGAGGAGCTATGACTCCCACGCCTACCTCGTTGAGCGGAGGAATCGGAAAAATGATGGCATTGGCGTCAGGTTGGAGCGAAATCCCCTCCCCTCGTGCAGTCACACCTCTACCTTATTGATGGGTCAACGGCTCAAGTCCTTGACCAATGGATCAGCACTCGGCGTCGTCGGAACCCCTCCATAAATGGTTTCACCGAAGGGCGCAGTCGAGGCTCCAGACGATTCTTTCTGAAAGTAGTTGTCAGAAGGGTTGGGGTTATATTGACTTTCGTTGCTGGATGAACCAGATGAACCAGATTCCCCTGTATGGCGGGATGGACCAGATGATATGAAGGGGATGGGTCCCTGCTGGGGGTGCCCCAATGTCTTGTATTCAGGGTTATCCATGCGGGGGACACCTGTGTCGGCCACAGTGTGGATCAACGGGTTCCACTCTAACCCGCCTCGGTCGACTACATGTCGGTCGCTGACGTCCAGCCGCCAAGCCATGGCAAGGCTGTTCGGAACGCTGACTGCTCCGGTTACTGCGAAGATCGCCAAGGCTGTCAATACGTGTTTCTGCCTCATGACATCCTCCTTATCCACGTAACGTTAGACCGTCTGCTTCTACCATGACATCGTAACGCACGATATTGCATCGTGTCACTAGGCAAATGCACAGTCTTAGTCGAAGGCAATCAAGCCAGCCTCGACAAGCAAGTTTACGGCATGTGTTGGATAAAACGATATGGGGCGTGAACTTCTTCATGCTTTGTAATCGCGACGCTGCAGCGGATACTGAGGTATACGCGGTTGAAAATTGGGCGAAGGGACGGCTTCGCTTTTTGTCACGATATCACCTAAGAGAACTACTTCCTTGATGCAGAGGTATTGGTTTCGTGTTTTGTGTTCCTTGAGCCAGAAGGGTCCTGGCTTCGTGATAAGAGCGCCATCGAGGCAAGGCTAAGGCAGATTGCGGAAGGAACTTTATCCTAGGCAGCAGCATTAATTGTCGGCAATGCAGTAAGACGAGATTGCAGAAACATCAGTGTGATGCCAAGTGGATGCACCAACCTGTCTGAGGATCAGTTAGTATCCTTGCTCACAAAGTCAGCCACGGCTGAGCAAGCGAGAGCCCAGGGCACACTAGAGCGCGGTGCAATTAAAAAACCAACGCGAGAAACAATGGCCAAGCTCCAAGCGAGCCTTGCCGACGGAAGCTGGAAGGCTCTCTTTCCTGGGAGACCGATCTTTAATCAATTTGCCGGTGCTGCAAAGTTGAAACCTGGACGACTTAGATTGGCCTAATCTAAATGCCGCTGCAAAAGATGGATGTCATACCTTTACAGACATTCTTGGGATATTCAAAACTTTTCGTACATCCCAGGAATAGCATGCAGCCCAACACGCCTAAAAGCCGTCTGGCTTAGAGCTGCCGATCAATCGAAGAGCACCACAATTGTGCTCATTTTGTGCTCAAGCCCACCTTACTCCACCACATTCCAGCCAACTCTAGCCAAGATTGCGGATTGGCTTAACCCATTGATGGGATTGGCTTGAGTGAGTTCCAATAGGTTGGAGTAGGATTACCAAAAAGCTTTCCTAAACCGCGGGTCCTAAAGATCGACTTTCCGTTGCCTACTTAACGTACACCACCCCAGGCAGCCCCTTCAGATCGGCATCTCCTGTCACAACTTCGGCCTCCTGATCTTGGGCTGTTGCATACACAATGGCATCCGCCATTGCCAATCCGTGTCGCAAACTCACATCTGCGGCTAGAAGGCGATCGATTCCGTCAGTGGAACCACCTCGGTTGCACTGAGCCGTCCTGCAAACAATAACCCCGTCTCTTCATCTCGTTCCCGTTTGATCTTCTTGTATACTTCGTACAGCACGATCGTCGGTGTGATGAACTGATATTTGGGAGTGAGATAGGCGGCATACCGGTTGGCCAGAGGGCCATCGGTGAAGAATTCGATCCATCCGCTGGAGTCCAACAGAACTTTCACCGCCGGTCTTTTTTCTCTCGAAGATCGGTCTTGGACATTCCCTTGAGCGCACCTCGTAACGATTTCAACGGCACTTCGGGGATGAGGGTAATCACTCCTCCCTTTTCCACCACCTGCAAGCGCTGGCTGGGAGTGAGATGAAGCTTGTCCCGCACTTCCTTGGGAATCACGATTTGGAATTTCGGTGAGATGGTCGTCGTGGCCATGTCAGAAGGCTCCTTACTAATTTACAATCGGTCATAATCTCGTCATACGTTCGAGTCAAGACGATCGGCCCTCTCTGCACAGGTATACAAGCAAGAAGATTCTCATTGAAGGCATATATCCGCCCGCTCAATGAAGAGAGGCTTCGCTTGAATAGCGGGTGGCCCACACGAAGTGCGGTACTAGGCTCTGTTGACATTCATTTCATCCAGATGAGGGCAGCGGCGAGATAGATGAGCGCAGCGACGTTTCTGGCGCGTGTGCAGGATCTCGTGGCGACGCCTCTGTCATGTTTGAGTGTGTTGAAGAAGCCTTCGATGCGG
>JAICWG010000065.1 GCA_025934915.1 Nitrospira sp. | reverse complement strand
CCGTCTGAATTTCTTCCTCAAGGTACAGTTTTTCTTCCGTGACCTTGTCCTTCAGCCGGGCAATTTGCTTATAGGCCAAGGCATTCTCGACTGCGATGGCGACTTGCTGCGCGACTTGGCTGAGCAGCTCGACGTCCTCCCGTGTGAAGCCGGCATCCTGCAGCCGGCCGACGTTGAGCGTCCCCAAGGCCCGGTCGTGCGACAACAGGGGCACGCTGCAGTACGATTTCAATCCCTTGGCGAGCAGGCGACGCGCGATGTCAGAGGCGGCCGACTTCTCGATAAGGTCGCGTTCTAGAAATACCGCCGGTCTCTTTGTCTCGATGGCGACACATGACGGCGACCAGATCACCGACTCGTTGTGTCCGCGCTCGATAAAGCTCTCGTTAGTGGAAAAGTCCAGTACATAGATGCGCCATTCGCCGGTCTCGGCGTCGCAGATCAGCAAACTGGAGCCGTCGTGCTGGATGACTTTTCTGAGGCAGGCGCTGACCGCGGTGAAGAGAGCGTCGAGGTCAAGATGCGACACGATGGCATTGTTGATTTCGAGAAGAAAATTCGAACGATCCCGTTCGCGGGCCAGCTCGCGCCGGGCCTTCTGCGCCTGTTCGTAGTTCAAGGCGTTCTCGACGGCGATGGCGACCTGGTGCGCCGCCTGATGCAGGAGATCGCTTTCGCTCGGCGTGAAATCCTGCTCGTGGACCCGCATGACGTCCAACGTTCCGAGAACATTGTTGTGGGACACCAGTGGAACGGAACAAAACGCCTTGACCCCTTGATTCAGCATCTGCCGCGCAATTTCCGATTCGGCGGCCAGCGCTTCCAGATCGCTCTCCCGGTAGATCACCGGAGTTCTGGTGGTAAAGGACTGGTTTGATGGGCAGGTACAGTCGGCCGATGCTTGACCCTCCTCAATGAACTCCGTCGCTTTCGTGAAGTCTAGGACGTGGGCACGATAGCGCCGGGTGTCTGGGTCGTACAGCAGGAGCGTCGACCCGTCGTGCTGAATGACCCGCCGGAGACATCCGCTGACGGCATTGAAGAGATCGCTCAAGCTCAAATGCGAGACGACCGCGTTGTTCACTTCCAACAGCAGGCGCTGCCGGTCTCGTTCGCGCGCCAGCTGCTGCTGGGCGGATTGAGCGCTTTCATCATGCAACACATTGTCGACGGCGACGGCGATCTGCTTGGCCACCTGCTGCATGAAGGCGATCTCGGCTTCTCGATAGACTTTCTTCTGCAGGCTCCCGAACCCCATGGCTCCGAGCCGACGCTGGGCCGTCGTCAGCGGCACCACACAGAAGGATTGCACACCGTTCTCGCGAAACAGCGACATGAGTTTGGGAAACCGATGTTCCTGAGACACGTCTTCGACTATCAACGGCTGTTGAGTCCTCCACACGAATCCTCCCGGCGCTTCGTCCACGGGTGTTTCCATGCCGGGGTGAACAGTGGACGGGGCCACCGTGAACAACAGCCAGAGGCGCATCACCTCACGTGCGGAGTCATGCAATGCGACGTAGATAAAGTCGAACGGGACGATGTCCGGGAGCCGTTTTGCCAGGTCGCTCAGCAACAGATTCAGGTCGCGATATGAAACGATCGATTGCGTGACCTGCAAGAGCAGCCGCAGCCTGTCACGATCATGAGCCAAGTCTTGCTGATGAAGGACATTGTCCACTGCCGCGGCGACGAATTGGCCCACCTGCTGAAGAAATTCCAGATCTGCTTCGCCGTAGGCCGCGTGTTGGAGACTGGAAAATCCCATGGCCCCCAAGCGCCGCACGGCGGTGGTGAGGGGGACGATGCAGAACGAATTCACGCCGTCTTCCTTCATACACTCGGTGACTGTGGGCCAACGGTATTCTTCGGCGAGATCGCGCACGAGGAGCGGTTGCTGCATCCGCCAAACCGATCCGGCGGGAGACTCGTCGATCGGTCCTTCATGTCCGCCCACGAGGTCGGCCGGCACGTTGGCTTGGATCGTGTGCAGCCGCATGGTGTCACGTGTGGGGTCATGCAAGCTCAACGCGACGAAATTGACGGGCACGACGCGCGGGAGGAGCCGGGCAAGGTCCCCGAAGAGCTCGTGCAAATCACGGTGCGCGGAAATCGCCTCCGCTACCTCCAACAGGGTGCGATACCGTTCTTCCATCGTTTCGCACGACCGAACGGGCGCCGAATCCATAGTGCCTCAGTATGGCTCATCGGCCGGCACGACTCAAGGTACCCACCATCGGCTCGACGAGGTCGCATCTGCCGATCAGGTTGCGCATTGATGAAGCCGAAGTTAAACATAGAGGTGGGAGCGGTACCCTGCGAGGAAAAGCGACAGCCGGTCATCCCTGGTCTTTCGGCCAGTAGTCCCGTTGAAATTCCTTCAAGACCCCGTCGGGGCCGAACGTGAGAATCTTATTCCAGCCCTGAGCGCCGCCATAGCCCCGGAACTCCCACCGTAGAATTTCTCCACCGTTCGCGTGCTTCGTGGGGTGCCCCCATTCGCGCACGTAGTAATCTTTCGTCTTTACGCCGATCTCTTGCCGCATCTGCGTGTCAAACGCCTCCCAGCGTTGTTCCAAGGTCCAATAGCATCCGGAGAGGAGCGGCACAACAATCAGGGCGCCATAGAAAAGCAGGTTCAATTTCCTCATGGTTTTTCTCCTTTGTTATGGGGCGATTCTCATTGTCCTCATACCTTCATTGGGCAAGCTCTGCAGCTTCTGATCGTCGTGAAACCGAAAGCTTGTGACCAGGCGATGAAAGAGCGGCCGGTAGGCTTCATAAAACTCAGGCGTCGACGCGTATTCCAGCACGTACATGTCCGCTTCGTCCTGAACGATGACGAAATTCTCAAACAGGATCGGGGCGAGAAACTCCGATTCCCACAGAGAGACTGCAAGCCGGTCACGAATGACCAGAATATGCGCGGGACGCTGATCAACCAGGCAGTTCTCATGCATCAGCATCTCAGTCCATTGATTCGTTTGCAATCGGTCGATCTCTTGTTCGATCGCAGCCGCCTTCCCCGGATAGCGACTGACGCCGAGGAGCGCGACCGTGTGATGCAATTGGTCGGTCAATCCCACGAACAACGCCTTGAGCGCAGAATCCGCCGAGTCCACGGGGGTGGCCCAAGTAGTCGGACCTTCAAAACTGAAATCTCCATCCGGGAATCTGAAGGCGGTAAAGCGAAAGTCAATCTGCACCGGCGCGGGCTCTGCTGGGTCTGTCGTCAGGAAGGCAGCGCAATGATCCGTCGCCTTCCTGGCAGATCGGGCATCTTCCCGGATGTCCACGGCGCGCTCCCGCAAACCCTGCGCGTCAAACACGACCTGGTGCTGTTCGGCTGTCACACACTCGACTGAAAGTAACAAGGCTAGCGGGATGATGTACAAGAGTCGGTTCAATCTGATCATGTGTTTTCTCCTTCACAAGGATCGTTCATTTTGTCGAGCATGCTGGATCACTCCGGCACTACCCCGACTAACGTATGAGCCGGCTGGTGTCTGGTCGCAAACACAGCAATCGTTTTCAATGCATTCACGTCTTGTGAGCGACTCAACCGATCGAGAGCGAGCAGCGCGAGCGAGACATGTGTGTCTCGAGTCGCCGTGACGCGATCCAAGATGCGTTCTTCGCTTAGTAACCTCACCATATCAGCATGTCCGCTGTGCTCGATTTTCTGCAACAGTTGATGGGCTGTCTCGAGACCGGCTCTCGAACCGTAGCGTTCAAGGTCTATCAACGGCAACAGCGATCGGCCCATGGCGAGAGAGGTGGCGACCGGTTTCCCCAATGCCTGTGCATCGCCGACGAAGTTGAGGAGGTCGTCATGGATCTGAAATGCGATCCCAAGATGAAGACCGTATGTCCGCATCGCCTCGATTTCATGGACATGGCCTCCGCCCACGATGACCGGCAGGGTTGTGGCCGCGACGAATTGCGAGGCGGTCTTGCCGCGCGCGATCGCGATGTAGTTCTCTTCCGGGTCCGATTGATCCGGTGGCACAAGCTCACGAATCTCGGCCAGGCAACAGGCTCGGGCGTAATCATTCAGCTTGTGCAACGCTGCAAGCACGTTGCAGGGGTCGAAGGAGGATTCCAACTCCCGAAGAACGGCGAAGGAGCGCAGGATCAAATAGTCGCCGAGCACGATGGCCGAGCCGATCTCAACCTGTCTGTGCAACGCGGGGAGGCCACGACGTTCATCGGCTTCGTCTGCGATATCGTCATGGATCAATGAGGCGCCATGAAGCAGTTCAATAGCGGCAGCGACCGTGGTCATGTTCCTGGGTTCGTTGCCGGTGGCCGAAGCCGCAACGAAGACGAGCAGCGCTCGAATCATCTTCCCGCGCTCGAAATATGGAGCCAACACCGCAGTAGCCGAAGCCTGTTGCAAGTCCAACACAACCTTCTCGCGAGAGGCTTGAAGATGGTGCTCATAGCGGTCGAGGATTTCGTCCATGTTTTCCTGGTGAGTCACATTGATAGTCATGTCCATTTCTCCCTTTCAGTACTGGAGCTCTTGCCTGATTGTCGGTCGCGACAGGTCATTCGTCCGACCACTATACGGCGTACCATTGCGGTCATCCTCGAAGCTGTCTGTTCTTAAGCGGAAGCGATGCTCACGAGCCCCGCAGCAGATGCAACGCCATATTGCGATCGAGAGTGAGCCGTTGACTTCAAGCAGATATTCATATTGGTCCAGGACCATGAGTCCTCCGCATTGTTTGCACAGCATATGTCCTCCTTGCATGTTGAAGGGGTCATGAGACGACGGTTGATTCGGCTGCCGATTTCCGTTCGATCGACAGACCTCCTTGGTTGAGAATCAGGTGCGATGTCCATTCACTGTGTGTAACTGCCGCACCGTGAAAATATTCCCGCCTTGCGGGAGTTTTTGTTGGGAATAGAATCGCCCATCCATCGGTCTTATGAGAGTTACGGCAACAGGCCTGCGACATTCATCACGGCCAGAGAGGACACGTTGCCGATGAATATAGGTGCTCTCATTGACACAGGGAGGTGATCATGACATCTGATGCGATCGCCGATCGAAGGAATGAATGGGTTGTGCCTTCTCGCGGTACGAGGTGATCCTCAAAAGCCTCAGCGCGGCGGTCCTTCTTCTAGGGATCGGACTATTGATGTGGCGTGTCGCGAGTCCTGTGTGCTTGCCGTCATGATGGCGGATCCGTAGGTATTCCAGCCGGATGTTCTCGAAGCCCTGTTCCTTAAGCACCTCGGTCAATTCCGGAATCCAGCGCGTGTTCTGGATCAGGCCGGGCAGGCCGTAGTAAATGTCCCGCCACGCGGGACAGAGCCGAGTTCCCACTCGCTGCAACATTCAGAAATACAGCCGCCATATCGGAATCAAGCAGGGCCTGGGCGGATAGGTAAAGTCATGCATGAGCAGAAGGCCGCCCTTTCTGAGCATGGCCTTGGTGACGGGGATCAGGCGTTCTAAGTCGGCATATTTCGCCAGATAGGAAGAGACCACGCAGTCGAACGGTTCGACGGATCGGTAGTCTTCCGCTCGGCTCAACACGAAGTTGACATTGGGCCAGCCCAGTTTGTGGATTTTGCTTCGAGCGATCTCGAGATATTCCTCCCGAAGTTCTGCCCCGATCACCCGGCAATGCGGAAACTGTTCGGCGATCGCCGGCGTAGAACTGCCGGTGCCGCAGGCCAGGTCCAGAATACGTCGCGGGTTCGGAGGCAACAGCTCGATGATCCTCCGCTTCCACCGCCGGTCAATACCGAAGGTTGCGTAATGAACCACCGCATCGTAGGTCGTCCCTGTACCGGAGAAGAACCGATGGACCAATTCCACTCTTGCATCGTGTGCTTGCATGACAAACCCTCCTTTCCATCGCCATCTCCTATTCTGACCTTCCGCTCACGGTTTCTATTCCCGATGTCGCATTGATTTGGTGGTCGCACTGCTGTTAAGTAGGAGCCCTGTCGCCGGGATTGAGCGATATCGCAGCAGCGAATCCGCGATTGCAGTAGAAGCCTTCATGAATAATGCGGGCCTAGAACCACATCACTCAATTGCATCGGGAATAAAACGGCTCAGAAATGGGTCTTATCAGGAACCTGCAACCGGAGCGGTCGTCTGAGCAAGACGAGCCGTCACGATTTGAAGAAGCCATCCTCCCGCATCTCGATGCGGCGTACAATTTGGCGCGCTGGCTGACACGCAACGACCAAGATGCGGAAGACATGGTTCAAGAAGCCTGCTTACGCGCGTTCAAATCGTTCGACGGCTTCTATGGGGTCAAAGCGAAAGCGTGGCTGCTCACGATCGTGCGGAACACCTGTTACACGTGGCTCGGCAAGAACCGAGTGCATGACCTGTCCACCTCGCTTGATGAAGACGTGCACCAGGCTGAAAGTCACGTTCCGGACCCGCAGGCGCTGCTGCTCCGATTTGAAGATAATCAGGCGCTCCGGCAAGCCTTGGAAGAATTACCGGCGGAGTTCCGCGAAGTGTTGATCCTGCGAGAACTGGAAGGGCTTTCGTATAAGGAGATCGCCGATGTTACTGGTATTCCACAGGGGACGGTCATGTCTCGTCTGGCCCGCGCGCGAGGTCGGTTGAAACTCTCGCTCGCCGACCGCATGAAGAAGGAACGTTGACGTGAATTGCCAAGAAGTCCGGATACTCATCGACGGCTATGTGGACGGAGAATTGGATCCGATCCGCAACCAGGAGGTCGAACAGCACTTCCGGACTTGTCCGGTCTGCTTGACTGTGTACAACAGTCATCGGGCGTTGCGAACGGCATTACGAACCGGTTCGCTCTACCGGACGGCGCCCCCGGCCCTGCGGAACCGAGTTCAATCATCCTTCAAGCCGGCGTCCACTTGGAAATCGCTCATGGGTTCACCTCAATGGCGCTGGGCTGCTGCCGCGGCCTCCCTTGCGCTTGTGAGTGTCCTCACGTGGCGCGTGGCGCTTCTCCCACCAACTCAAACGGCGGACGACCGGTTGATTCAAGAAGTCACCGCCAGCCATGTACGCTCGTTGATGGTCAGCCATCTGGTAGACATCCAGTCTTCCGACCGGCATATGGTCAAGCCTTGGTTCACCGGCAAGCTCGATTTCGCCCCTTCCGTTGCTGATCTGATCGAACAGGGGTTCCCGCTGGTCGGAGGCAGACTCGATTACGTGAACGGTCGGGCGGTTGCCGGACTGGTGTACAAACGGCGGGAGCATGTCATCAACGTCTTTCTCTGGCCGTCCGCCGCCGCGGTAGAGACAAGGCCGCTGGCTCACCAGGGCTACCATCTGGTTTGTTGGACCCAATCCGGCATGACCTATTGGGCCATATCCGATTTGAACAGCCGCGAGCTACAGGAATTCGTGCAGCTCTTACAAAATCAGACCCCTCGGTAACAACACAATCACGTGACGCGCTCGAAAGTGGTGAGTTAATGGTGTTAGGAATGATTTCACGCTGCGAGAAGTCGGCTGCTATCCGCGGTTTGGGAACAGCCTGCAGCAGAGGAGTCTTGTGAAATCATTCCCGACACCATTTGGCACCATTGGTTCCAAGATGGCTTGAGACAATCTACCCCCGATGGTTGTCTTCCCTCTGTCTGTTCAGCTATATCATGAGTGTCCAAAGCGGCGGAGGGGCATGTGTATCTAGACGGCGAGTCGGGAACTAATCTCAAGAACCACTTCCTATCAGGATGCGTGGAGACCAAGGAGTCAAGGTCTCTCGAGAAAGGTGCCACGACGATCAGCACAAGAGGACTATTGTCATGAAACCGAACCGCAGCATGGTTGACCAGTCGTTCGGGAAGCTCGACGAGCTCGCGAAGCGAGCGATGAAGCAGACGGGTGTGCCCGGCATCTCCGTGGCTGTCGTCTTCGACGATCAGGTTCTCTACCAGAACGGTTATGGCGTTCGCTCTACCGAGACGAAGGAGCCCGTGCAAGCCGAGACCGTGTTCCAGATCGCCTCGCTATCCAAGCCGATATCCGCGACGATCATGGCCGGGCTGGTCGGCGGGGGAAAATGGAACAACTATCGGAAGGGAACGTTCGCGTGGGAAGACCCGATCGTTAAGTATGCGCGCAACATTGCCCTGAGCGATCCGTGGGTGACTGACCACGTCACGTTCAAAGATCTGTTCGCCCATCGCAGTGGCCTTCCGGGGTTCGCGGGTAACGATCTCGAGTCGATCGAGTGCGACCGCGACACGATCCTGCAGCGGCTTCGCTACGTACCCATTGAAAGATTCCGCGACAAGTACAGCTACTCGAACTTCGGCATGACGCTCGCTGGTAACGTAGCTGCCAGGATAGCCGGGTCGAAGTGGGAGGACATCTCGAAGCAGGTGCTCTTTAATCCAGCGGGTATGCCCTCCACGAGCATGCGCCACCAAGACTACGTGAACCAGGTCAACCGGGCCGAACTCCATGTGAAGATTGACGGCCAGTGGAAGCCCGCGTTTAAGCGCAATCCCGACGCCCAGGCCCCAGCTGGCGGCGGTAGCTCGAACGTGATCGATCTCGCTCGCTGGGTGCGCCTCTCGCTCAAGGGTGGGATGTTGGGCGACCAACCCATCATCGACAATAACGCACTGGACGCGACGCACACCCCGGTGATCATGCACGGGCCACCGTCGCCGACCATCGCCCACCCGGCCTCCTTTTACGGACTCGGATGGAACATCGGCATGACATCCTATGGGGAAGTGCAATGGGATCACTCCGGTGCATTCTCCGTCGGCGCCTCCACAGCGGCGGTGCTTATCCCCAAGGAAGGCCTCGGCATCGTGGTCCTCACCAATGTCCCCCCCATCGGCGTGCCCGAGGCCATCGCAGAAGCATACTTCAACCACCTCCATTCGGTAGCGGTGACCGACGACGAGGTCTTCGCGTTGTGGCAGCAGCGCTTCGCCGGTCTCTATGGCAAGCCACCCGACGTTTCGAAGCCGGCGAACCCGACTGCAGCCCGGCCGGACAGCGCTTATGTCGGCACCTACACGAACCCCTATGTGGGCTGCATCAAGATTGTGGCGCGGAACGGGAAGCTCGAGATCGTCGAAGGTCCGCACGACATGCGATTTACCCTCGAGCACCTGGACGGAGACACGTTCATCTACAAACACTACCCGGAAACGCCAGACTACCCGGAGATCGTCAAGTTCGGGGTCGGTCCCAATGGCGTCGCCACGACACTGACCGACTCGGCGTTCGACGCCGCTGGGCAAGGCACACTCACCCGGGTCTGATGCTGTTTCGCATAGTGCACCGCCACCGTCTTAGTGAGCATGATGACTCCCGCCTTGGGATGGCCTTGAGCCCGCCGACTGTGGAGATATTCAGGATGGAGCCGCCGCCCTCCTGCCGCATCTTCTTGTCAAACGCCTGCCATCGTTCTTCCAAGGTCATGAAACAGCCGGAAACGAGTAGTACAGCGGCGGCCACAATAATAGGTACCGGCAAATTCACAGTCTTCATGGCACATCTCCGTCATTTCACCACGGTGTGTTCCGAAATCCAATGCGGCCCATTGTATGATCCGGTTCGTCATACACGATGCCCCTTTATTGCTATTGTCCATGCCGGTCACCTTCGGATATCCGCAGCACGTTCTTGCCCCGCGTCGGTTTCTCCGCATAGGCTCTTCGAACTTCATCCATGGAAAAGACGGCTCCCACGATCGGGCGGATCACGCCGCCATCGATCAGACGCCCGATCTCGATCAACTGCTCCCTGTTCGATTGGACGATGAAGAACGCATCGCGCACCTGCTGCTGTTTCGTCCCTTCAGCGTCTGCCGCGATGGTCACCAACCGCCCGCTCTTGCGGAGGACTCCCCATGAGCGGTCCCGCGTTTCTCCTCCGACCGTGTCCAGCACCACATCCACGTCGCGGACCACCGTCTCAAAGGGCGTCGTCCGGTAATCGATCACCTCATCGGCTCCGAGCCTTTTCATGAAATCCATGTTTACGGCGGAGGCAGTGGCGATCACATGGGCTTTCTTATGCCGGGCCAGTTGCACTGCGAAACTCCCGACACCGCCGGCTCCGCCATGGATCAATATGCGTTGCCCTTTCGAAAGCTGCGCGCGATCCAGTGCCTGCCAAGCGGTCAGAGCCGAGATCGGAACGACCGCCGCCCGCGCATGATCGACTGTTGCGGGTTTCGGCACGACCGAGGCGGCTGCAACCAGGCAGTATTCCGCCTGGGCCCCATCCATGAACCAGTCGTTTAACCCATAGACCGAATCTCCCATCCGCACATCCCTGTTCGAGCCTCCGATCGCTGCGACCACACCGGAGAACTCATGGCCCAGAACGATGGGAAACGGTCTTGCGTTGCCTTCAGGCGTATGGAAGGTGGGATACCAGGCGAACTCCGTCGGCGTGACGGCCGCGGCATGGACTTGAATGAGCACCTGGCCGTCTCTTGGTTTGGGTATCGGAGCCTCTTCACAGATCAGTGATTCCGGCCCCCCGCTCCTATGTAATCGAATCGCTTTCATCAGCATAGCCTCCCGGCTCGCCTTATCGCTCGATGTCGATTCCATCGATACGGCATCAGGTCATCCGCCATCGTGACCCATCAAGCAAGATGGCCCTTCTCAATTTCCTTCTCTGTACGGCTGGCCTCGTCGATGTATTCGATATGAGGGCCAAAGAGGTCAGGAGGCATAACCTCCGTCGATATGCAATCCTGTGCCGGTGATGAAGCTCGCGCTCGGGCCGGCCAGATAGGCTACCAAGTCCGCAATCTCCTCGACATGGGCATAGCGTTTGAGCGCCGTGTATTCCCGCGTAGACTTCGCGAATTCTCCCGAGGCCGGGTTCATGTCGGTATCAGTGGGACCAGGCTGTACGTTGTTGATTGTGATGCCGCGTGGGCCGAGATCGCGTGCAAGGGCCTTTGTCATCCCTGCAACGGCGGCCTTGGTCAGCACATAGAGCACACCACCGCTGTACGGTACATAGTCGCTGTTGATGCTCCCGATATTGATGATGCGGCCGCCTTCGCCCATGTGCCGTGCCGCCTCCTGCGTTGCGACGAACAGCCCCTTCACGTTAATCTCAACCATGCGATCGAAGTCGTCGAGCGAGATGGCTTCCAATGGTTTGATGATCATCGCGCCGGCGTTGTTAACCAAAATGTCCAGCCGGCCGAAAGCCTTGACCGTTTCGGCCACGGCGCCTTTCACGGCAATTGCGTCACCCGCATCGGCACGGATCGCCAATGCTTTACCGCCTGTTTCCTCAATGGTGCGCACAACTTCCTCGGCCTTGCCGGGCGATGCGCTATAGGTCAGCGCCACGGCGGCGCCATCGGCGGCTAGTCGTTTAGCAATAGCGGCACCGATGCTGCGGGAACCGCCGGTGACCAGGGCGACCTTGCCGGCCAATTTCTTCATCAGTATGTTGCTCGTCATAGAATTGCTCTCTTGTTGTCAGATTCCATTGTTTCAGATGAGGTGACGGGGCGTTCCGGCAAGCGCGGCACAATTCTCCGAACCTTTCACCGATTTCGCGCTGTGCATCGAGTGATTACCCGTTCATGTGACTCCGGTTTGAGTACCGGCCTCGTTCCGATTATGGCGATCCTATGTCGATCGATCAAGACCGACAGGAGCCCACCTTGGTGAAGCATACCTGAAGGACCCGCCGGAAAGAGCTTCTCGGTGCGGCAGCTGTTCGACTCGGTAGAGGCCTCTCGGTGCGTGATCACCCGATTCGCTCGAACTCGTCGCCAGGCCAACAGCCAGCGTACGACGAGAAGCAGGAAACCGATCGTGCTCAGAACAAAGATCCAGAAACCCAAGTAGAGCGCCCAGAGCAGAGTGCCTGCGTCGGTCTGTCCGAACACTTGATATGCAAGCAACTCCAATCCAAGACTGATGAGGAGCAGCCCGACAACGAGCCGGTAGGCCACACGATAGGTTGCATCCTTCTATCGGATGGCACCCCGGCTCTGCGGAGCCGAGTTCGATCATCCTTCAAGCCGGCGCCCACCCGGAAATCGCTCATGGGTTTACCACAATGGCGCTGGGCTGCTGTGGCGGCCTCCCTCGCGCTTGTGAGTGTCCTCATGTGGCGTGCTGTGCCTCTCCTACAAACTCAAACGACGGATGACCGGTTGATTCAAGAAGTCACCGCCAGCCACGTCCGTTCGTTGATGGTCAGCCATTTGGTAGACATCCCGTCTTCCGACCGGCATGTGGTCAAGCCCTGGTTCACCGGCAAGCTGGATTTCGCCCCCTCCGTCGCTGATCTGACCGAACAGGGGTTCTCTCTGATCGGAGGCAGACTCGATTATGTGAACGGTCGAGCGGTTGCCGGACTGGTGTACAAACGGCGGGAGCATGTCATCAATGTCTTCCTCTGGCCGTCCGCCGGCGCGGTAGAGACAAGGTCGCTGGCTCACCAGGGCTACCATCTGGTTTGCCGGACCCAGTCAGGCATGACCTATTGGGCCATATCCGATTTGAACAGTCGCGAGCTACAGGAGTTCGTACATCACATTCAAAGTCCTCCCTCACACTATCAGCCGGTCATCCCTGTTCTTTCGGCCAATAGCATGGCGAGCTGTGCGCCACGATCCGGCGCGGGTCTTGCCGCAAGCAGGCCGGTCACAAACCGAGAGTCCGGGTGGGTGGATATGTACCAATTGGCCATCTCGTAATCGGGCAACAATTGCTCGGCCAAGCTGAACCGGTACAACGAGACCCAGTAGCCGTCGATGTTGACTTGCTCGATAAATTCCTCATCGGTCTTCACCAGACGGAACGGTTCATGCGGGGTGGCTTGCTCGATATCGATTTCAAGTCGTAATGGATCCGTCAGCGTCACCCCACCGAATCCAGCGTCCACGACGTAGCGCCCGCCGTCGAGATCGACTAGAAGTAACATATGGCTTCGGGGCGGCACGGTTCCTTCCGGCATGTTCCACAACACGCGCGCGGCGAGACCGGTCACGCGGAACCCCAGCGCGTCGAGCACATGTTTCAACAGGAGATTCTGCTCGAAGCAATAACCGCCGCGACCGTCCCGCACCAACTTCTGCTGAAGCGACTCTAGATCCAGGCGAACCGGCCATTCCATCAAGGGATTCAGATTTTCGAATGCAATGGATTCGGTGTGGCGGAGCTGGATGGCCAGCAAGGTATCCAACGTCGGCTTGCGTACTCCTTCGTAACCGATGCGCTTGAAATAGGCGTCCAAGTCGATCGTCGCCGGAGTCCGCTGCAGCGTTGGACTATCCATGCATGCTCCTGAGAGCCGGCACGATGTAACCATCGGCTACTTTTCGTTTGACATTAAATTTTGCCCTAGGCATACTGCGCCGAGCTTCTCGGTCTTCCTTGGTGTAATTCTTTCAGGCGTCGGCCGTTACGAACCCATGGTTCTTCCGACCACTCAAGATTCTCTCTTCCGTCTTGCCGATCGCTTGCTCCAGTCCTGTCACAACCGTCCACAAGATGCACTTCTCAATACAATCAGAAGGCGGCTATTTGTAGGGCATGACGTGCTTGGGGACAGCTATGGCCGAATAGTGCCGGCCGAACAACGGCGTGCTCTAGGGGCGACGTTCACGCCGCCTCAAGTGGTGCGTGCGATGGTGGCATGGGCCAAGACGCAAGGGGTAACTTTTGAGCGTATCATCGACCCCGGTGCCGGCTCCGGCCGCTTCGTCCTCGCTGCAGCGCAAGCCTTTCCGGATGCTCACATCATTGCTGTTGAAAAAGATCCACACATCGTGAGTCTTCTGCGCGCCAATATCGTCCTCGCAGGGCTCATAAAGCGTGTTTCGATCATTATAGACGATTACCGCTCGATCCATCTGCCTTCCGCCGGCCGGACGTTGTTTATCGGAAATCCACCCTACGTTCGCCACCATGATATCGAACCACGTTGGAAGCGTTGGTATACCGAAACTTTTCGAGCCTATGGATTGCCCGGCAGCGCTTTGGCAGGGCTCCATCTCCATTTTCTTCTCAAGACTCGTCAACTCGCGGTTTCCGGCGACTATGGATGCTTCATTACGGCAGCGGAATGGCTCGACGTGAACTATGGATCCACAGCCCGTGCGATGTTGATGAACGGTATGGGCGGGCGCTCACTGCATCTTATCGATACAGCATCGCAGGTCTTTCCGGATGCCATGACAAGCGCTGCTATTGTCTGTTTTGAAGTCGGGTCCAGTCGTCGTTCACTGATGATACGTCGCGTTCAATCTTCCGCTCAGCTAGGGAATTTGCAGGGTGGCATGAACATCACATTCTCGCGCGCTGAGAGCCAGGACAAATGGTCGCATTTGATTCGACCAAACGATTGAGAGGAGAAGAGCTTTATCAAGGTTGGAGAGTTGTTCGAGGTGCACCGCGGACAGGTGACTGGTATGAACAAGGTGTGGATCGCTACTGAGCAGGCGGAGGGGCTGCCCGCCTGCGTCTTGGTTCCCACCGTTACGCGCGCGAAGGAACTCATTCAAGCCCCCAGCTCTCGGCTGACGGATGCCGGTCAACTTCGGCGCGTCGTGGATCTTCCCAATGACTTTAGCCGGTTTTCGATGCAAGACCGCAAGCGTATCGAAACCTTTATGGCGTGGGCGCAGTCGCAAGGAGCGAAGGACAGTTATATTGCGGCCCATCGCAGGCCGTGGTGGCGGGTCAATCTGAGAACACCCGCGCCCATTCTAATGACGTACATGGCTCGACGCGCTCCGGCGTTTGTTCGTAACGCATGTGGAGCCAGAATTCTGAATATTGCTCATGGGCTCTATCCGCTCATTCCGCTCTCTGAATCTGATCTGATGCTGATTATCCGTTGGCTGAACGCGAATGTTCGGCTTGGGGGAGGTCGGACCTATGCCGGCGGGTTGACCAAGTTCGAGCCAGGAGAAGTGATGAGGCTCCCTAATCCCACGCCTTGAACAGTTGCGCAGGATAGAGATCGCTTGAATGGGATGGCCGAAGGGTGCCTGTAAGTGGTCTCCGCAAGAAGTTCTGCGAGATGCAAAACAGGCCAAGGAACTGTTCAGGCAGCGCCGCCTGGAAGAACCAAAAGAACGATACTTAGAAGCGTTTCAATCGTTGGAACCGGTCAACAAAAAGGTTGTGGAGTTGTTACCCGGCCTACTGGCCGATCCTGTCGATCCCCGTCTGGTCTCATCACTGGTTCAGGACGAGGATCTCTTAACGGCACTCCGATATTTGGGCGCTCCGCCGATATCGACTGACGATCTTGAAACCTTGCTGGGTAATACACTTGCGCCTACGCTGATCGCTCATGACCCTGAACGAGCGAGGAACCTAGTCCATATTCTCCGTCGTATCCTTGATCCCAAGCGATTCCCATGGATCTATGAGAATCGCTCCGCCTCCACGAGTGAAAAGAAGGCCGCCGTCTTAGCCTCTTCCGTGGCGGCTTCGGCTCAACGTGTTCAGACATCGAGGCGATCCGACGAACGGGATACCGTTGAAGGAGCCGTGAGAGCGTTGCTTCTCGAGATGGGATGGACAAAAGAGCCGTCTCCAAGAAGAGGTATACAGGTGTTGTTGACAGATGCGCCGCAGAAGGGCAAGTTCATGATCAGGTGTACGGTGGGAGAACATAATGCCGATATTGTCATAAGGCTTACTGACGGACGGGTACTCGCACTGGAATGTAAAGCATCGAATTCAGAAATCAATAGCCGCAAACGTATCAATAAAGAAGTGGCTGTTGATGCTGGAAGCTGGGTCAGACAATTTGGAGAGCAGAATGTCGTTCCGGCTGCGGTTATTCAAGGAGTATTCAACTCTGCCTATCTTACCCAGGCACAGAACACCCCTCTAGTATTCTTTTGGGCTCATCGGCTCACTGATCTAAAACGTTTTCTGCTACGGTTGCGGTGCTAGCCGGTTGTGTCTATCGAGGCCGCGATTTTTGACGCCTTCTTTAACGGTTGGTCCGGTCTTACGCTGTCGACGCTAGAATCAAGGCCGTGGAATCAGTCGGACCAACAATCCGGACGTCCTTGAGCACCGCTCGAAGCGCCGGACTGTCTCCGACAATTTCCTCGAAATTGTACTCCGTCTGGATCTCTTCCTCAAGGTACAGTTTCTTCTCCCCAGCTTGTCCTTCAACTGCGCGATCTGCTTATAGGCAAGGGCGTTCTCAACGGCTATCGCGATTTGGTGTGCGACTTGGCTCAACAACTCGACATCGTCTTGCGTGAACGAGTTGTCGCTGTATCGGCCGACATTCAATGCCCCCAGCGCCCGATCATAGGACAGCAATGGAACGGAGCAGAAGGATTTGACGCCCTCATTCAGCAAGTGCTGCGCGAGAAGCGACTTGGTACACACGCGCTTCAGGTCATCCTCGCTGAACACCGCTGGTTTCTTTGTGGTGATCGCGACGACATCGGGAGTCGTACAATCCGGCTCCGGCTCCAAGAGTCCTTCCTTGGTGAAGGATTCATTCTCCGCAAAATGCAACACGTGGACCCGGTACCGCCGGGTCTCCTGGTCGTGCAGCCCCAGACTGGAGCCGTCATACTGAATGACTTTTCGCAGACAGGCGCTGACGGCGAGGAATAATTCTTCAAGGTTCAGATGCGACACCATGGCGTTATTCACTTGCAACAACAGCCGTTGCCGGTCGCGCTCGCGTTCCAACTGCCGTTGCAATGCCACCGCATCTTCGTAATTCAGCGTATTGTCAACCGCGACCGCTACTTGTTGCGCCACTTGTTGCATGAAATTCAGTTCGACTTCCTGATAAGCCTTCAATTCAGGCTTCCAAATCCCATGGCGCTGAGGCGGCGATGCGCCGTCGTGAGCGGGAGCATGCAGTAGGACTCAACTCCAATTTGACGGAGCACAGCGTTTACCTTAGGAAATCGCAGTTCATCATCGAGCCTCGATACGACAAGAGGTTGTTGAGCCCTAAGGACCCACCCGCCGGCCGACTCGTCCATGGGAATCTCGATTCCCGGAGGAATGTCCTCATCCTCAGCGGTGCGGAGGATATGGCTCCGCATGACGTTCTTCTCCGGGTCGTGGAGGATCAGTCCGATGTAGTCGAATTGGATGACAAAAGGAAGTCGCCGGGCCAATTCTTTGAAGAGCGCTTTCAGGTCGCGATGCGCGGAAATCGCCTCTGCCACCTCCAACATGGTGCGATACCGTTCTTCCATCGTTTCGCACGACCGAACGAGTGTCGAATCCATAGTGTCTCAGTATGGCTCATCGACCGGCACGCCTCAAGGTCCCCACCATCGGCTCGATAGGATCGCGTGTGTCTGTCAGGTTTCGCCTTAATTAGTCCTCCCTCACACTGAGAGCCGGTCAGCCCTGTTCTTTCGGCCAGTAGTCCCGGTGAAATTCCTTCAAGACTCCGTCAGGGCCGAACGTGAGGTCCTGATTCAACCCCTGAGCGTCGTCGTAGTCACGAAATTCCCATGTCTCGATCTCTCCGCCATCAGGAGTCTGTCGTTTCTTCGCCGGCTTTCCCCATTCGCGCACATAGTAATCTTCCGTCTTCACCCCGATCTCTTGCCGCATCCGCTGGTCAAATGCCTCCCAACGTTGTTCCGCCTCCCAACGTTGTTCCATGGTCATGGAGCAGCCGGAAACCAGTGGCACAACAGCAGCCAAGACAACAGAGAACAGCACAGTCACAGTCTTCATGGTACACCTCCGTCATTTCATCACGGGCATGTCCAGAAATCCGATGCTGAATTTGTCATGTGATGGACAAGGTGACCGCTGTTTGTCTCACCGATCCGTCTATCCATTCACGCGACCTTGGTTCGATCACCGACCTCGTTTCGATCATGGCCCTCCAATGAAGGTCGGCCATGAATAACTGAAGTCATGCTCTGCTGGCGTATAGGGGAAATAGCTTCCAACTCAGGTTTCTCGAAATGGCTGCTCTTCGATTCAACAGAGGATAATTGATTCATGACGGCTGGGTCCGCCCGAAGATGTCGCCACTCGATCACCCACCGTGCTGCGAGAAACAGAAAGCCGGTCGTGCCCAGGACAAATGTCCAGAAACCCACATAGAGCGCCCAGAGCAGAGTGGCCACATCCGTCTGCCCGAACACTTGACGCGCGAGCAACTCCAATCCGAGACTGCTGAGGAGCAGCCCGCCGACGATGCCGGTCAGCCACCCGATATGTTGCACCCTTCGATCTCCTCGAATCTTGGTGTTCATATGATCACCGTTTTTATACCAATGTGTCTGACTTCCGGTTTAGGAACCGTCCTTTTGATATGTCCATTCGGGTGGCGAAAAATGCTAACCAAGCCCTTCGACGAAACCCCGCCGCCAGGTCTGATACGTCGGTTCCCATCCCAACTCACGTTTCGCCTTGGCGTTCGATCCGCCACGGATCTGTGTCATCATCGATACGCCGCCCTCGCCGATGGCCAGCTTGCCGAGCCAAACCGGCACTCGATAGGGCTGCTTCGCACCGATGGCGTCGGCAAGCGTCGGAAGCCACAGTGAGACCGGCGCGGGGTCATCGTCGACAATATTGTAGATTCCGGAACTGCCGTTCGAAACGGCGGCGACCGTCGCCCTCGCTGCGTCGTGAATGTGGATGAATGACCAGATACCGGCCCCGTTGCCGATGAT
Source organism: Nitrospira sp. (assembly GCA_025934915.1). Taxonomy (GTDB): domain Bacteria; phylum Nitrospirota; class Nitrospiria; order Nitrospirales; family Nitrospiraceae; genus Nitrospira_D. Next base: position 1,291 of record JAICWG010000065.1, on the reverse strand, counting down.
CGGCATCATTCGGTTGCGGATCAGTTTGATAACCAGGCCATCCTCCGCAATCCCAGTGCCTGGTCCATAGAAGAACCCGTAACGCAGGGCAAGTGCTTGGAGGTCCACGGTTTTTCGGACTGTATCTTCCAGGTATCGGATCGCCGCCAAGGTCTTGGCGAAGTTAGGGGGCGGGTTCGAATCAAGCGGACCTTCCTCAGTTTTCACCGGCCCGCCCTCCCGCGCGAAAGGCCATCCGATAAAGCTCTGCGCGATGAACCGGCGCGCCCCCACCAAACGGGCTGCCGCGAGCAGCGTGTCCGTGACCTCGGTGCGAAAGCGATTGGTCAGTGAAAGCTCATCGTCCAATTTCTTTAAGTTGACGGCGTGGGGGAGGGATGTCAGCTGATGAATGATCACCTCCGGCTCGGCCTTTCTAATGGTCGCCGTTAACGCCTCCTTGTTGAGCGCGTCGGCCACGGCAACCGTTGCACCCCCTGGCAGGAGTGCTTCGGCCTTTCGATCGTCACGAACGAGTGCGACCACCTCATGTCCTTTCTCCACCAGTTGCGGCACAAGGACCCTCCCGATGGCTCCGGTACTGCCCGCGACAAATACCTTCATGGCAATGATTCCTCACCTACAACACATTTCAACGCAGACCGCATCGCATCAATCCAGGCGATACTCGTCATTATTCTCCGTCAAGACACCGTTGCGTCCGTACGCTGTGCACAAAGGCTTGCAAGGCCGTGCCGATTTCATGAGGCGAATCCTCTTGAATGTAATGAATGCCCTTCACCGTGACCTCACGCTGATGAGGCCAAGTCCGACAAAACTCCAGCGCAGGTCCGACCAACAGTCGTCCTGGTTCAGCGCTGATCAAGAGCTTTGGAACATGGCTCATGGACAGCCATGCCCCATAGGCCTCAACTGAAACCCCAAGGCCGAACCCCAGTCGTGAACGACCAGGACTACGTTTTTTGTCAGGCCCAGCGCATCGAACCAGGCATCGAGGTAACGCGAATGGTCCGCAAACCGATAGGCATTCGACGGTGACTTGCCGGATCGCCCCATGCCCACGAGATCCGGCGCCAAACATCGGCCCAAGCCGACGACGTGCGGGATAATGTTGCGCCACAGATAGGAAGAGGTCGGATTGCCGTGAAGGAAGACGATCGGGTCACCTTCGCCGATATCTACGTAACTCATGTCCGTATCGAGCACGCGCACTCGTTGCCGTCGGTGTGAATCTACGCTTGAAATAGTGGATGAATGATTTGTGTCGATCATGGTTCCTCCATGAGCTATT
>JAICWG010000179.1 GCA_025934915.1 Nitrospira sp. | reverse complement strand
AGCTCCCCGCAGCAAGCTGCGGGGTATCACAGAACTCAATTCCGAAGACTTCTCGGAAGGAGAGGCCAACCCCGTAGCGAGCTACGGGGAATGTCAAGTTCAATCGTGGCCCATGTGGTCAGCTCTACCCTTCTCATTTCTTGACCCCTGCAAAAACGCTATGTTAGAGTCCGACACTCAAGACGATGTTATCTGGTATGCGTGTGATCGCCGGTACCCACCGAGGTCGTCGACTCTACGGGCCGGGAAAACTCGCTCTTCGTCCAACCTCTGACCGGGTTCGAGAAGCCCTGTTTTCAATTCTCGGGAATCGGCTTACGAACAGCCGGTTTTTAGACCTCTACGCTGGGACTGGATCCGTGGGGATCGAAGCCGTCAGTCGCGGCGCTGCGCATGTGACCTCCGTCGAGTCGAACCGGGATGCATTGAAACTGCTGCGGCAAAATCTGGAGCTCTGTCATATCGGTGAGGAAATAGCCGTGCTGGGTCAGACTGTCCAACAATTTCTGAACCATCCTGATCAGTGGAACGGTCCTTATGATATTGTCTTTGCCGACCCACCCTATGCTGAGGCGTCAGAACTTTCATCATTACTCGCTGCGTCAAGGGCCGATGATTTGTTTGCCCTGGACTCATGGCTCGTCATCGAACATGCTGCGAAGACCGTCTTACCCATGTTGCTGGGATGCACCAAGTTTTTGCGCCGGTATTGCTATGGTGATACGGCCTTATCCCTCTACTTCCGTTCCCACACCGTGCAGGCATGAAAATCGGTATCTACCCAGGCACCTTTGATCCGATTACGCATGGCCACACCGACATCATCACCCGAAGCCTCCGTGTGTTCGACAAGGTGGTGGTGGCCATCGCTCCGAATCCGTCTAAGCACCCACTCTTCAATTTGGTGGAACGCCTTGACATGGTCAAGCTGGTCATGAAGGATGTGGGACAGGTGGAGGTCACACCGTTCGACGGGTTACTCGTCGATTATGTCGAGCGTTCAGGTGCCCATGCGATCATCCGTGGCTTGCGCGCCATTTCCGACTTTGAACATGAGTTTCAGATGGCGCTTGTGAACCGAAAACTTGCGAAGATGGTGGAGACCGTGTTCTTGATGCCTAGCGAAGAGTACTCGTACTTGTCCTCGACGATTATCAAAGATGTAGCGCAACACGGTGGAAATGTACTCAACTTTCTTCATCCGGAAGTGGCCCAGCGCCTACAAGCTCGTATCCGGAGTCTCAAATCATGAAATTGGCGGCACGTGTCGGTCGTATTGCACCCTCCCCGACGCTGGCCATGGCTGCAACCGCCAAAGCCATGGCTGCACAAGGACTGGACGTCATCGACTTTTCAGCCGGGGAACCGGATTTTGACACGCCGGAGCCGGTGAAGGCCGCGGCAGAAGCGGCCATACGCGAGGGGTTTACTAAATATACACCGTCGTCTGGAATCGATGAGTTGCGGGGAGCGATCGCCGACAAGCTCCATACCGAACTTGGGCTTCGGTATGAAAAGTCTCAAATCCTCGTCTCCTGCGGAGCCAAGCACTCGCTCTACAATTTGGCAGAAGCCTTCCTCGAAGCGGGTGATGAGATTATCATACCGATCCCCTACTGGGTTTCCTATTTGGATCAGGCGCTTCTCAACGATGCGACACCGGTTCTGTTACCGACTAACGAGGAAGACGGTTACGTAGTCCACGCATCAGAGTTGGAACGACTCATTACGCCAAGAACCAAAGCCATCATCGTGAACAGCCCGTGCAATCCTACCGGTGCAACCTATGATCGGGCGACGCTGGAGCAGATTGCCTCAGCAGCGGTCCGGCATGATCTCCTTGTCATTTCGGATGAGATTTATGAAAAAGTGCTCTACGATGGGGCCACGCACATCAGCATTGCCTCGTTGGGATCGGAGATCGCTGCTCGAACCGTCATTATTAACGGCGTATCAAAATCGTATGCCATGACAGGGTGGCGAATCGGATACGCGGCCGGTCCAAAAGATCTGGTGACGGCGATGGCCAATATCCAAAGTCAGAGTACCTCGAATCCCTGCTCGATCTCGCAGAAAGCCGCAGTCGCTGCGTTGCACCTTGGGGAACCCTTCACTCGGAAGATGGTGGAAGAATTTTCCCGTCGCCGAACCACCATTGTGGAAGGATTGAACAAGATTCCGAGTGTGTCATGCCGAATGCCGACCGGGGCTTTCTATGCGTTCCCGAATATTAAAGGCGTGTTGGGAAAACGCGGTCCCGCGGGTATCTTAAAGGCCTCGAATGACGTGGCGCATTATCTCTTGCATGATGCCCGAATCGCGGTCGTTCCGGGTGAACCCTTTGGAAGCCCGGAGCATCTCCGGCTGTCCTATGCCACCAGTATGACGAACATCACCAGGGGACTTGAGCGACTGGAGCAAGCGTTCGCGAAGTTACGATGAAGCTAGGATAAGGGAGGAGTGGCTCACCTAGCTTGCTGCAAAACTAAGAGGGAGGAAAGCGGTGCCGATTTACGAATATCAGTGTGACGGTTGTTCTTACCGTTTCGAAGTGAAGCAGAGCATCAAAGATGATCCGCTCTCAATATGTGCGCGGTGTGGGAAAGCAGTCAGACGGCTGATTTCATCGCCTGGGATCATGTTTAAAGGGAGTGGCTGGTACGTCACCGACTACTCCGATAAACTCAAACCGCCGTCGGGTGGTGAAACCAGTACGAAGACGGAAGAGAAGAAGGAGTCAGCCCCTTCAACGTCGGCACCTGCAACATCTTCGGCTTCACCCGCGACGCCGGCAACATCTGCCAACTCGTCAACTTCTACACCGAGTACGACGACGCCCTCCTCTTCACAATAGGTTCGTGGGCTGATTATCGGACACTCACTGCCTTCGGAGTCGGACTTTTGTTTGCCGGCGCCTTGGGGGCGTTTTTAGAAGCAGGCCTGGCCTTCACAGTCGGTTTCGTCGATGTTTTATGAGATGGTGCCTTCGGAGCCATCGCCTTCAACGCTCTCGTGCGTGTCACATCCAGCTGATGTTGGAGGCTGGTGATCATTCCGGTTTTTTCCCGGTTGATGTGGCTCAGTTCATCGATCTGTCCCTGTAGCTCCTGTTTGATCTTGGACAAGTCGGTGACCTGTGCCTGAAGCTCAGTTTTCTCTATGGTCAGGGTTTGGGTCTCAGACCGCAATTGTTCGATCTCGGCTTGCAAAGCCGGAGGCCAATAGTCACATCCCACAAGGCCAAGTGTGACGCTGAAACAAACTACCGTAGTGAGTAACCGCATCGGGTGGCGTTTCATGACCCTTCCCCTTTCATCGGAAATGACGGTTCCGCATCAGTGTTGGTGTAGACATTCCTGCGTCTTTACCATGTGTGTATACTGACCGTCGTGGGAAGGTATTCTAACAGATTGCACGAATCGGCTAAGATGAAGATCGGCTCCGGCTGTTTGGATCTAGGCCTACTTCGATAGTAGATCTATCTTGTCAGCAGACGAGGTGCGATCGACGTCATTGCTGAATCGATCGTTCGAGGATGGTGGACTATCCAGAATTTATGCCTTAAGAGCCCGGTGGGCGATGTCCGTCCGGAAGTGGCAACCCTCAAAGAAGATCGTCTTCACAACTCGATAGGCTTCGCGTTGTGCCTCGGATAACGTTTGTCCTCGACCGAGAACGCCGAGGACGCGGCCTCCGGCTGTCACGATCTCATTTCCCTTCTGCACTGTTCCCGCATGAAAGACCATCGAGGAATCCGACGAGATGGTTGCTAGGGGGAGTCCGGAGAGTGGCACCCCCTGCTGATAGGAACCGGGGTAGCCTCTCGATGCCATCACCACGCAGACCGTCGCGTCCGGATGCCATTCAATGGAAAGTTGATCAAGCCGATGTTCGATTACCGATTCGATGACGTCGAGAAAATCGGTCTTGAGTAAGGGCAGCACAACTTGTGTTTCAGGGTCCCCCATACGAGCGTTGAATTCGAGCACGTACGGTGTTCCATTCACCACCATCAGTCCGGCATACAGCACACCTTGAAATGGTGAACCGAGTTGGGCCATGGCATCCACCATCGGCTGCAAGACTTCGCGACGGACTCGATCTTGAATCTCGGTGGTTCCCAACGGGGCCGGGCAATAGGCCCCCATTCCGCCGGTATTCAAGCCCGTGTCGCCATCATCAATTCGCTTATGATCCTGCGCCGGCGGCATCGGCACCACGGTCTTGCCATCGGTAAACGCCATGATCGTCAGTTCCTCGCCGTCGAGAAACTGCTCGACCAGCACCTGTTTACCTGCTTGACCGAATACGGCCTTTTCCATCGAATCCACGACTGCCTGCTGTGCCTGGTGACGAGTGGTCGCAATGATGACGCCTTTTCCTTGGGCCAGCCCGTCCGCTTTGATCACGATCGGCAATTCCTGCCGCTCGACATAGGCCAGTGCGTCCGCGATCTTTTCAAAACTCTTGGCGTGAGCCGTTCGAATCTTTGCTCGTGTCATGACCTCCTTCGAGAAGATCTTGCTGGCTTCCAAACGAGCGGCGTTCCTGGTCGGCCCAAACACTTTGAGCCGGGTTTTGCGGAATTCGTCAACGATGCCCAATGCGAGAGGCGCTTCAGGCCCGATTACCGTCACATCGATCTTTTCTCGAAGCGCGAAGTCTTTCAGGCCGGCCACGTCGTCCGGCTTAATCGGGATGCAGATCGCCGATGAAGCAATTCCTCCATTGCCGGGGGCACAGTACAGGATCGGCTTGCGCGGACTCTGCGCAAGCTTCCACACCATCGCATGCTCGCGTCCCCCGCTGCCGACGACGAGAATTCTCATAGAGTCCCTTTAGGTTTGAAAGACAAAGAGGCTGCTCAAAATGGCCTGTCGCAAGGCCACCGCGAGCAAAATGCCGAGAACGTTGTCTCTTAAGAGGATACTCAAACAGGTCATCCAACGAGGCCGCAGGGAGTGAGAGGCCCGAAGCGTACTGAGTCGATGGACGTTGAGGGTCTCGAACGACTGAGAACGAAGTTGGGGACCTGTTTCAGCATCCGATTAGTGGCGGAAGTGGCGCATGCCGGTGAGAATCATGGCCATCCCATATTCATCCGCAGCCTTGACGACTTCTGCATCTCGGATCGATCCACCTGGTTGAATGACGGCCGTAATACCGACTTCGGCTGCGGCATCAAGGCCGTCACGGAACGGAAAGAAGGCGTCCGAAGCCATGACACAGCCTTTGACCGGCATTTGTGCTTTCATGGCCGCCAACTTCACGGAATCCACACGACTCATCTGTCCCGCTCCGATGCCGACGGTCTGGCCGGGCTTGGCATAGATGATGGCGTTGGACTTGACGTGTTTGCAGACTTTCCACGCAAACGCACAAGCGGCATATTCTTCATCCGTCGGCTTACGGATGGTCGGCACGGCAAGCGTCCGAAGATCCGATAAGACACCGAGATCGCGATCCTGTATAATGAGCCCGCCGACAAGTTTCTTCAAATCGAACCCTTCCTGCTTCACCTTCGTCAAGGAGCCTACGTCCAATAAGCGCAGATCCTTCTTCCGCCTCAATTCGGCTAATGCATCTTCGGCAAACCCAGGAGCAATCACGACCTCAACAAATGTGGAGGTAATTTCCTTGGCAGCTGCCATATCCACCGGGCGGTTGAAGGCAATCACGCCGCCGAAGGCAGACACGGGATCCGTCTCTCTCGCCTTGACGTACGCCTCACTCGGCGTCTCGCCGAGCGCCACACCACAGGGATTGTTGTGCTTGATGATCGCGACGGCCGTCTCTTCATATTCCTTCACCAACTCGAGCGCGGAATTCGCATCGAGGAAGTTATTGTAGGACATGGCCTTGCCATGCAAGATCTTCCCACGAGAAACCGATGGCTCCTTGCTGTCCAATTCACGATAGAACGCGCCTTGCTGGTGCGGATTCTCTCCGTAGCGGAGAGCCTCCGCCAACTCAAACTGCAGGGACAACACTTTCGGGAACTTGACCTCCCCGCCTTTCGCATGCTTCTCCAAATAGCCCGCGATCAATCCGTCATAGCGTGACGTATGCTGGAAGACCTTCATCGCCAACTCACGGCGCAGCGCCGGTGCCACGGCATTGCCGGTCACGGCTTCCAGCACCCGCGAGTAATCGTCCGGATCGACCACGACCAACACATCGTCATGATTCTTGGCCGCCGACCGCAACATGGACGGGCCGCCGATATCGATATTTTCAATGGCATCCTCGAAACGGCAGTCGGGTTTGGCGATTGTGGCTTCAAAAGGGTAGAGATTGACCACGACCACATCGATCGGACCGATCCCATGTTGATTCATCTGCTCGACATGCGCCGGAAGCGACCGGCGCCCCAGCAAGCCGCCGTGAATCTTGGGGTGCAACGTTTTTACCCGGCCATCGAGAATCTCCGGCGATCCTGTATAGGCCGCAACATCCGTGACTTTCACCCCTGCGTCGCGCAACGTTTTGGCCGTTCCTCCCGTGGACAAAATTTCCGCGCCAAGCGCTTCCAGTCCCTTCGCCATCTCAATGACTCCGGTCTTATCTGAAACACTGATCAACGCCCGCTTGATGCCGGCCATGTGAATACTCCTTAGAATCGTGTGTGATGTGGAACAGATACGTCGACTATGAAAGGCGTGCGAAGGATAGCAAATGAGTGGGGTAAGTTCAAGGCGACATGTGGCCGGGCACTGGTAAAGTTTGAAGGTTCCGTGAGCCAATGTTCGAGACGAGTAAGACAGTTTTTACCAGCGGCTGTGGCAGAATGCCCTATATGAATAGATCTTTTTTTGCCTACGACGAAGTCGGCGGAGACGGTGGAATCCGGCGCTCCCGTTACTGGGTATGTCCTCGTACATCGAGGTGGGAATACGGCATTTACTAGTTTCAACCCCGGCAAACGTGTCATTGACGTTGGTGCTATCATTCAAGTAAGGTTTCATCGGCGGTGAGGAGTTCCCATGCATTCCCCTACATAACCACTCACTATGGAGGTGCGCTATGCTGGCTGGCCGTTTGGTGAAACTGATCGAGAAAAACTCCGAACAGCTTGCTCGAGAGCTCAGTGAGAAAGTATGGAGCTCGCCACGCTGTAGCGATCTACGCAAGGTCCCACCAAACGAACTCCAAGCCCGCACCCGTGAGATCTACCAGAACTTGAATAATTGGTTGATGGATATGACCGAGGCCGAGATCGAGCGCCGCTACACGGAGCTGGGCGCGCGTCGAGCCTCGCAAGGTGTCGCCTATAGCCATTTTCTCTGGGCGATCACCGCGACCAGGGACCATATGGTGGCTTTTGTCCAGCGGGAAGGGTTGTCCGATAGCGCCGTCGAGCTCCATGGTGAGTTGGAACTCATGCACGTCCTCGGTAAGTTTTTTGACCGCGCGTTGTACTATACGGCCCTTGGGTATGAAGGCGAGCGGACTCGCATGGGAACGAACCTCCGCAGGCGGAGGGACGATCATCAGAAAGTGCATGCGTAGGATGTTGTCTGAGCGGAATTTGTGTAATCCACTACACCTATCGGGCTCACTTCATAAAGAGTGAGCCCATACTTATCTCTAGGCTCTCATTGTTATCGTTACAGTAGGCTCTCAATCTCGTCTACGGCGCTTCACCAATCCGCACCCAGCCGATCGATGACGATCTGGTGCACCACGGCGTACTTCCCAAGTGTCGAGAGGTACAGAGTCGCTTCGGCCACATCGAACGGGTCGATCTTTTCGCTGCGTTCGATATCTGTAGGAGATGCGTCTACCAATTCATCCGCCACAGCCCCCGGACAGATAGCACTGACCTTGATGTGATAGGGCCGGCCTTCGTCAGCTAACGATTTAGTAAGCGCCATAATGCCGTGTTTTGACGCGCTGTAGGTTCCAGTGCTTGCCCAGGCTTGCAGCCCAGCCACGCTCGACATGTTGATAATTACTCCGCCCTCACCCTGCTGCTTCATCTGTCGGAAGCCCGCCCGACAGCAAAAGAACGTGCCGCGCAGGTTCACGTTCATCACCTGATCGAAGGCTTTTCAGCGCTCGTTTCGACCACGCGGCCTCCACCGCCGATACCGGCATTGTTCACAAGAATATCGATCCGGCCATAGCGATTAACCGTATCGGAGATCAGTCGTTCCACCTGGCGCTCGTCGGATACATCCGTCTGGATCGGCCAGGCCTCTCCGCCCAGTGTTTTAATCTGCGAAACAGTCTGTTCACATAACTGCAACCGCCTGGCAGCAACGACCACCTTCGCCCCTTCCTGACCGAACCGAAGAGCAATAGCCTTGCCGATTCCGCTGCTGCTACCCGTGACGATTGCAACTTTGTCCTTCAGTCGTGGCATTTGGTCCCTCCTGCTTCACAATGAAAGCAGATATGCTATTTCAAGATTCTGTGGTATGGAAAGGCCATGAGCGTCACGGTCCTTTCCCCTCTCCAGGCCCTCTCAAATTTTTTGTCATTCGTCACAGCCAGCGTCAGCACAGAAGATTGAAATCCATTAATCAATGCGCATGCTCTACCCCACTGGATGTTCTGATTAAGGAGGACGGTGAGGGCTTCAGGCACGGGGAATCACTTTGTCTTCATCGACGACCTGGCTCACATAGTCCAGGGCAGCCGCAATGTCCTCGCGAGTGAGTTCAGGATAGATTTGAAGAATCTGGTCGTTCGTATAGCCGCCGGCAATCAGCCCGAGGATGTTGGTCATCATGACCCGTGTGCCTCGAATACAGGGTTTGCCGCTGCAGATATGCGGATCAATGCTGATTCGTTCATAACGCATGGCAGAGTCTCCACGAGATCGGACTCATTGTCCTCTAGCGCCAACGTGCTCATGATAGCAAGCCGTCCTAGGGTCCAAACTCAATTGAGCCACCAGGAGACGATCGCGATCAGGCAGATGGCGTTGAGGTAGGGTTTGGCGGATTTGTCGTACCGCGTGGCGATGCGGCGTGCATCTTTCAGGCGGCAGAACAGGCGTTCGATTGT
>JAICWG010000305.1 GCA_025934915.1 Nitrospira sp. | reverse complement strand
TCTCTATGGCGCCCAGCGGGCTGGGGATTGTCAGATGGTTCGCATAGGTGCCCATACGGACATTCGAGGGGATGTCGAGCCCCGCGTCGTTGCGTACCAAAACAGCGTCACGATCTAGGAACCCAAGCCAAACGCCACTGCTCATGGGTAGCACGATTTGGGTGAGTGGGTTCACTGCTACCACCGAATAGTTTTGGCCAAGCGCCGCGAGGGCACCAAGTAGAAGCTGCAACTGGTCGAACAAGGGGGATTGGTGAGCAGCGTCGGGACCCGTGCTCCAAAGTGTCACCTCTTGAAGCGATACCAACTGGGGTCTTATGGTGGCGATCTCTTGCGCTAGAATCGCGGCGCGGCCCGGGAGGTTACTTTGCAGGACTTCTTGGTAGGTTAGATCGATGCCAACGGTCGGGGTGCTGGTGTTAAGATACGCCAGCGCGAACTTCAGGTCGGTTCCGGCATCCATATTCTGAGTCACGACCGTAACCGTGGTGTCAGCCGCATCGGCCGTAGTGCTGACGCAAAATATCCCGAGAAGTGCAGTTACTGCTATCGAGGCCAATAAGACTAGTCGTCGCATGTTCTTACCTCTCTCCTCGCTGGATTTCAGAATTCCGCGCCTTCCCTAACGCGGGTCCCAACTTATACCCCGTCCATCACTTCGGTCAGTGACCTGCGTCACAAATTTCCTAACTGGTAAACTCACAGTATCATGACACTTATGGACGCGGTTCCGGCAATCTGTGCCCGATCAACCGCTTTCGTCGGTCCCGGCCAATCCTATCGAGAAGCTCTGATCTGAAAGCAATTTGGCTTGAGAATCGAACTTGTGCGCTAAATCCAGATAAGTTCTATAAAGGGAGTCAAGAAAAAACAGTTTTACCGTGGCTGGATGTTTTCTTAGCTTCCGGCCCACCCCGTTGAGCGGGATTTTTCGACCCGACCGTTCAGTGGATATTTTGGGAAGAGGAAGTGGAAGCCGTTTCTACTGTGTTGACCGCATAATCGTGGTAGTTGATTGTCAAGACTTCCGCGCCGTAGATCCTCACGTCGACGCTTGCTTCTTCTGTCAGGGGAAGCCAATACTCATCGATCTTCTGGTACTGTCGCACAAAGTCCACGCGCTTGATCCATAACGAAGGGCTCTTTGAAAGATGGCCGACGATCTTCACAATCGCAAAATCCCGCTCATCGATCCATATCTTCCCTTCAAAGAGATCGGTTTCCCTACGCTTCGGAATGGCGTGAACAACGGTACACTCCGAGTTGCCGATGTGATCCTCGCCGATTATTTCAAACGTGTAATTCTTGGGACTAATCAAACTATCTGGGTCCTTGTTGGCTTTTACTCTTTTCTCTTCATCCTTGAGGATCCGCTGGAATACATGATGGCGGATGAAAGGCGATCCTGCTCCCGAGGCGATTGCAAATGTGTCTGTGCCGGGTGCCGTGTACTGCATATTTACCACTTCTTTCGCGAGAGCCGTGTTTTTGGTGTGCTCTAGCTTGTAGGTTTGAACGGACGAGAGCCGAACGATGCGAGCTTCTTGCCAATGGTGGCGTTCGATCACCTTGGCAAAGAGTTCCGCCACTGTGAGATGTGCCTGTCCGGGGAGAACCTGTGGCAGCACAATCTTCGCAGAGTCGCCGGCCTGAATCTGGCATGGGTTTCCACTGGCAGTTGTCATCATTCCCAACGACAACCCGGCAGCTAAAGACCACTTACTCAGAACAATTACTCTCATAATTGGTGATACGCGACCTTCCTCCGCAATGCAGCGATGCGTACAACCCGCCTCCAGCCGTTTCTCGTTGTCGAATTCCAATCGTCTGCCGTCTGCGAGTGTTCTAATTCAGTCATCGCTAGGCATGTTGGATTACCGTCTGCGGAGTTCTGTTGGTCTGCTCCCGGGCGGATTTTGCCATGCGCGGTGCATCCATCTCCTTCGTGACGCGGGCAAGTATTGTTTTATGTGATTCCTTCTTAATTATTATTTTGCTCATGCATGGATGATGCCACTGAATGCAAAACAATAATGTTCTTTCGGGGACAGGGGCGCGCCACCTCCCATGTGTCCGAAATGGGATAGCGCGGTGTTTCTGTTCGGTCTATGAATAATCGTATCAAGACCTCTCCGCTTTGAGCGAACGGTTGCGAGGGTACCATTGAAGTTTGGGCTGGCGCTGAAGGTCTGAGCTAGCCCCGCAGCAAATTGGCAGAACCCGGCGCAATACGGGCAAGTGATCCCAAAGCCTATATTTCCTACTTTATTATGCTGCCAATCTTCAGCCGTGCCCAATTGCAGGGATCAGCGGCCGAGGCTGAGATCCCACGGTCTCGGGATAGCTAACGTCATCAGGACGAAACCGAGCAGGGCGATGTCTTTGAGGAAGTGGATCTGTTCGTTCATTTTCGCCTGCGGATCTTTCACCGTCCAAAAATTGTGAATGCCGA
>JAICWG010000283.1 GCA_025934915.1 Nitrospira sp. | reverse complement strand
GCTGTTCCTCGCGCCCTATTCCCCCGACCTCAACCCCATCGAGCAGGACTTCGCCGCTCTGAAGAAGCGCCGGGAGTATCAGGAGCAGGCCACCCTCGACGATATCGTCAAGACCTATCAACGATTGTGGACTTAGCTATATATCTTCATTTTAAGCAATTCAAGCGCCCAGCCGAAACAGCTCAATTTGCTAGAGGTTTATGAAATGGAAACCTGAGTTAGAAGGAGTGAATCGGTGTGGATCAGGTTAATTGTCTCACTATAGAACAGTGAGAGTACTAGGGCACTTGTCTTGAGAAAGAAACAAACGCCTCCTCTCTCGTCGATCCTGGATGCAATCACTCATACTTTCAATAGCATGTAGGTTTCTGTGATTCCAGGGCGATTTCAGGATGGACTCGAATGTATTTTGCCACGTTCTAAAAATGGACGGAGCCAAATGGATCCATTCGCTCCGATTTGACTCGCCTGTCACTCACTTTCTCAATCAAGACACATAAAAATGGGCAATCCTTGTGAGCGTATTCGTCAGGATCAGGAGTGTTCAACTATGAAACAGTCTGCCAAAGTTATTTTCGACTTACTTCATTATTCGACTGCCTATCCCTGTGACCCAGACATATTCTTCATTTCGACGTCCCGGCTCGCCATTGCCGGATCGCCTCCAGTTGTTTAGGTGAGGTGCACCCACGTCGCCACGGAAGGAACGCCGTTCGTATTGACGATGAAGAGCATGTACCATCCCAGCGGTGCGCCATTGATCCGGGCTCACATCTTATTCTGTGCATCCAGGTCTTACTACCTTGCAGAACAGTACCATGTTTATTCTCTTCTCGACGTGGATTCCAGCATCGTCTGCGACAGCGAATCGGTCCAGAATGAGATTCTGGATCTACCAGATACGCTGACGGCACGATATATCGTGTTCACAAGACGGATGATGATCCTCCGGCCCAAACCTTGGCGCTCCGCACACCAAGGCATGCTGTCGCGGCCTCTTCGAGTTGAGATTGAAAGCCTCACGACACTTTGAAATCCGAATCACTTCCTTCTAAAATAGCCGTGGCTCAACCCTTGCCCTAAACTAAATCATAAGAAAAAAGCGCCATGTCTGTTCAGAGAGGAGCCATTATGAAAACGAATTTGCTGGTACTCATCGTGTTCGCACTCGTGTCGGTGACCGGATGTTCCAATATGCCGACTGTGTTTGTGCCCGGCATTCCCCACACTCCTCCGGTGAAGGAGGTCCGCTGGCTTGACCAGGGTTGGTCTACCAGCGAACGGTTCTGGTTTCACCATGTCTCACAAGGCACTTCCACCTTGCCGGTTCCCTACAGCTGGTTTTTGGCACTCGAGCAACCTGAACTTTCGCCGCTGAGTACTCCTGGCCTGCTCTCGGATTCGGAATATCTGCGACGGTATGGTTTCATCCCCAGTTCCAAACAGGTGGGAAACGGTGCTGCGCTCCAAGACAAACGCCTCGCGTTTTATGGCAACCCAGACGGCTTGCCGGTTGGGTTCAGCAAGTTGCCAGCTTCTCAAGATCCTGTCACCGGTGAGATGCAGCCCGACCAAATTGGATTTACCTATGCCGCCTGTCATACAGGGCAGATCGAGCACAGTGGCACCAGTCTCCGCATTGATGGGGCGCCCGCTATGACCGACCTCGGCAAGTTTCGCAATTCGCTCAGGTTGGCATTAGCCCAGACAGACGCTGTCCCTGGACGATTTGGGCGATTCGCCAAGCGAGTCCTGGGTGAGGCCTATACGGCGGAGCGAGCTGCTCAGTTACAAGGCAAGCTGAAGGCCCTGCTTGCCCGAAGCCAACAGTTGAAGACGATCACCGATACCGTAGCCGATCTGAATGTCGAAGAGGGCTTTGCCCGCCTGGACGCGATCAATCGAATCGGGACACAGGTGTTTTTCAACGATCTGCTCGGCGCTCCAGGGTTTGATGCCAGGGTGAATCTGACGGGCAACAATGCTCCGGTGAATTACCCCCATATTTGGGATACGTATTGGTTTACGTGGGTCGAATACGATGCATCCATTATGCAGCCGATGTTCCGCAACGCGGGTGAAGCGCTTGGTGTTGGCGCAAAAATTAATCTCATCAATCCCGCACGACCGCTGTACAAGTCCACAGTCAGAGTTCAGGAATTACATGAGATCGAACAATTGCTGGCCGGCAAGAACCCGCATTCCGGCACGCCTGGCTTCAAAGGTCTCCGAGCACCGCTGTGGCCCGAAGATATTCTGGGGAGCATTGACCAAGGACGCAGGGATCGCGGCCGCGTCCTGTATCGAGAGTTGTGTCAAGACTGCCATCTCGCACCGGTGAATGAAGTT
The DNA here is from genome assembly GCA_025934915.1 of Nitrospira sp. Taxonomy (GTDB): domain Bacteria; phylum Nitrospirota; class Nitrospiria; order Nitrospirales; family Nitrospiraceae; genus Nitrospira_D. Next base: position 1,132 of record JAICWG010000283.1, on the reverse strand, counting down.
TCCTTCTGGGCCGATACACGCTGGCAGGCCCCAAATGAGGCCGGTGAGCGCTATCTGGATTTGGTCGAAATCCCGGTTGCGGAGGTTGGGACGGACCCGGGTCAAGCGAAGATTTTGGGCGAACGGCGGATCACACTTCCCTCATATCTCGATGTTTCTGGAACGCCCGAGGGCAATGGGACACTCGTCGAGGGAACGTTTGGAAACGTGCTCGCAGCGGTTGTCGATAAGGCAACCGCAGCCTGGTACGATGAGCACCACATTGCGTCCACCGATCGCGACCGAATGAACGGGTACCGGCCGAATCTCATCCAGACCAAAAACATCTATAAGGCCAGGCCTCTCAATGGGATTTGGGCCACCGCTCCATTTCTCCATAATGGATCGGTCCCGACTATGTATGCTTTACTTTCGCCGGTCGAGGAACGCCCGAAGACCTTCTGCTTGGGCGATCGCGAATATGATCCGGCGAGAATGGGCTATCGCACCGAATGTTCGAACGGCACGTTCCGACTCGATACGTCTATCCCCGGCAACCTCAACACTGGTCACGAATTCAGGAACAAGCCAACCGGTAATGGTGTCATTGGACGAGCGCTCAGTCATCAGGAGCGGCTGGACCTGATCGAGTTCCTGAAAAGCCTATAAACAAGACGCTATACGCGCTGAAGGATCCTTGAGGTGGTTTGACGAAGGCCAATGTCACCATGTGGTGCCGTCTGATTTCATCCGGTGAAACCCGCTTTGGCGTCCCGCGTTCAGCTCATGCTCGACCAGTTGCGCAATCGCATCCTTCTTTCCCAGACCTCCAACGAATCGGACAAATGCTCCGTTCCGATATAACGCCAATGCGGGAAGCGACGAGACTTCCAATTCGGCAGGGATTTGAAAATTTTCATCCACATTCATCGTGAGAATGAGCAGACTCAATCCCCTATCGGCTTGCAAGCGTTCGAGCTCCGCCATGAGGGCTCGGCAATGACCGCAGCCTGGTTTCAAAAATTCTATCAACACCGGGACTGTGCTTGTTTCGATCACCCCATCAAACTCACGGTCAGTGACGGCTTGGAGCATGGAACTCATGATTGCATGTTTTGCCCCAACAGCGGCTTCAGGATGTGTGCGACATGTT
>JAICWG010000159.1 GCA_025934915.1 Nitrospira sp. | reverse complement strand
CCCAGCTTGGGGGCATCGCTTTGGGGAAGCGCTGCATGTCAGTCATCGGCATCGTGGTCGGGTCGCCCGCGTAGCCGCAATAGTTATCGGGGCAACGCAGTCCCGGCCGATTCTGCGGGTCCCATCCCGCATTCCCACCCGCCACCAACGCAGTGACTTCATCGGTGTGATTCGGGCCGTGCTCGGCGGCAAAAGGTTGGCCGGCGTTCGGCTGACCCGCCGGCCTGAAGGTGATGCCCTGCACGTTGCGGTGACCGTAGGTGAAGATGCGCGGATCGCCGCCGGCCGGCGTATTGTTGCCGGGCGCCGCGGTGCCGTCGCGACTCACCCGCAGCACCTTGCCGCCGAGACGCTTCAAGTCCTGCGGCAGCGTTGCGTTGTGATTGTCACCGGTCGAGACATACAAGAAGCGATCGGGTCCGAAGCGGATGCGTCCGCCGCTGTGGGCGCCGGCGATGCCAGCGCCATTGGCCGCATTTTTATACGAGATGTCTTCGATGATGTCGGTGCGGTTGCCGACACTCGTGTAGTCGGCGTTGACGGTCAAGCGAACGACTCGATTGGTGGCTGGCTTGCGCAGGTTGGAAGCGATGTATACGTAGATGTCGCGCGTTCCCTTGGCGAAATCGGGGGCGACCGTGATTCCGTGCACGCCGCTCTGGCCCTCGCAAAACAGATCCGGCGCCACCAGCGCCGATCCGCTGGTGCCGAATAGTCGAACCGTCTTTTTATCGGCCAGGCGTGCCGACACGCCGCGACCCTTCTCGGTGAACAGCATCACGCCGTCGGGCGTGAAGGCGATGTCCCACGGTTCTTGCAAGCCGGCCATCACGACTGCGCGAGTCAGCTTCGGTGCTTCGGCTGATGTGGCGGAAGGCGATGCCGGCGACCGGGTTACAGCAACAAGAGAACTCGTCAGCACCACCATTGCGATCGTTGCAAGCATCGCCTTCTTCATAAGACGCTCCTGGATGTGGTGAGAAGTTGCTGCGAGTTTCATTGTTCACTCCTTAAAGCGTGTGTGCTGCCCGGCGGGGCGAGGACGTCAGTGGTGCGAGTAGAGCGGCAGGGCCTTTGCGAATGCCTTCGCATGGAAGATCGTCGCGCCTTGCCCACCCTTCCCCGGACCTTCCCCGTCTGAGCCTGCGCGGGGAGATGCTTGTACTGCATTGTTAGCTCCCTCACTGGCCGCCAAGAGGGTTGTCGGTCCCCTCGCCGACAACCTTGCTGAACCGGGTGGACAGCCGAGGGCGAGTTTCGATACGACCATGCCGGTGTTGCCGAATTTGCGGTATTCCATGAATTCTGTCTCCTTATCGACTGTGGGAGAAGCGGCCTGCGTTGATGCGTGTTCTGGGTAGTGCCTCAAGACGGCGTATGAGGGCCGACCTCCGGAGAGGCTCGAAGCTGGACAGGAAGCCACGGGTCGATAATGATCCCGCCGACACATCGCGTCGACCCGGTAATACCCTTGAACCGCTTCTCCTTCGCCTGGCAAGACTGTTCGGGCAAACGACTAAAGAACGGCGTACGGGCCACGACATCGCGGAAATGGGCAGCATAACGGCGTCGCTGGGATGCCTGCACGATCCCGGAAGGGAACACCTACAGCGACTCGACGGTTGCCGGCGTGAGGTCGCTCAAGGAATCGAGGACCAAAGCCGCGGAACCAAGTGCCTTTGGACTCGGTGGATACCGGCGATTCGGGATCGCAATGACGAGCATGCCAGCTGACGCGGCGGAGAGAATCCCATTCTGCGAGTCTTCAATAGCCGCGCAGCGCGCGGGCGCGACGGCCAGCCGCCGTGCGGCCTCTCTATAGACATCCGGCTGCGGCTTACCGTGGCGTACCTCCTCGGAGGACACCGTGACGGCGAAGCAGGGCGTCAGGCCGGCCAACTCCAGCACCAGGTCAATCACCGGCCGGTTTGAAGACGAGGCCACCGCAAGCGGCCACCGCTCCGCCAACCGCTGCACGGCCTCGGCAGCCCCTTGCAGCAGCGGCAGCTTCTCGCGGTAGACGCCCGCGACACGGTCGGCGACCTGCTGTGAGATCTCCTCGGGGGACTGTCGCAGCCCCATCTCATCATGCATATACCGGGACCATTCGCGCGAACTCATCCCCATCATGTCGGTCTGGGCGTCGGCGTGCCATCTTCCCCCGTTCTCTCGGGCATAAGATTCTCGAACCTCATCCCAGACCTGCTCCGAGTCGATGAGCACGCCGTCCAGGTCAAACACGAGCGCCTTGATCACGCGCGCCATCGCAAGTTCCTCGTCGGATTCATGCCCGCCTCAAGTCCGGCCCGGCAACGCCAGCCACTTCTCCGTCCAACTCCCATGAGTGTGCCGTGTCGAATATGCCCGACAGGCAAACGGTTACATCATGAGTTCATCGGCATAACACCAGCGCCAATGCTCTCCCGCCTCGAACGACTGTACGATCGGATGGTGCGTCTTATGGAAGTGTTTCGTCGCGTGAGTATTTTTTGATGAATCACAACACCCCACATGTCCGCAGGACAAGCACAGGCGAAGATGGACCCAGGTATCCCCGGTCTTCAAACAGTCTTCACAGCCTTCGGCGCTCGGCGTGACATCATGAATTTGGTTCAAGTGCGAGCACATGGTGGCCATATGTGCAACTCCTTTCTCTCGCATGCGGAAGCACTTTTGCAGTCTGCCTTTTTCTATGACGTGATCCCGTGCTCTAACGCAGCCCCGTCCCAGTTGCCGAGCTCGTGTCCCGCCAAGCAGCCAGGGGTAAACCGAGCCATGTATCTTGGTCGGTAGTAGGGGGCTGTGTCAGTACGTCGTGTCCATAGATACACCCATCATTCTCGATCGCAGTCGCACCGGTTTTTGCCGAAGTGCCATCTTGCGCCCGGTTCAGGTTCAGATCAACCCTGAAGATCGGACACAAGACATCAACGATTCTCTCGGTTGTCGGGACGGCGTTCCGTTCATGTTTCCAGAGATGGTATAAGAAGATCTCCGCCATTTTTCTGATTCTCTCGACGGATCATCACGTATGAACCATGCAAACGCAACGAAGCTGGATCGCCCTGTCGATAGCACACGGGATCACATCCTCGGAAACTCCCATGCCGACATGACCCTCGTCAAGTACGGCAGCTATGCCTGCCCCTATTGCCATGCTGCGCACGAAATCATTGCCGGGTTGCGCGATCGGTTCGGCGATCGAATGCGATACGTGTTTCGGCATCGGCCCATTCCAGGCAGCGACGAGGCCGAGCGAGCCGCTGAGCTTGCCGAATATGCGTCAAACGCGACCGGCCGATTTTGGCCGATTCACGATGCTCTGATGAAGCAAGGGCCGACGTTCCATGAAGGAGACCTCGAACGGATTGCCTCGGAGTTCGATCTGCCGCCGCACGACGAGAAGCAGAAGCGGCATGGCAAGCGGCCGCTACGCAGGTCGCGGAAGATACCAGAAGCGCGCAGCGCAGCGGCGTGCTGGAAACGCCGACCTTTTATCTGAACAACCGCCGGTATGAGGGGCCATGGGATGAGAGTTCACTGGCCGAGGCCATGTTGGGCTCGTTGGGGCATCGCCTCCACACCGCGACGGTGGATTTCGTTCGATGGGCGCCATCAGCCGGTCTCTCGTTGTTGTTGATGTCGGTCGTGGCGATTCTGCTCAGCAATTCGACGTTCGGTTCGGCATTCGCTTCCTGGTGGCACGAACCCTTTGGTCTTCACATCGGCGGCCGTGATTTCACCATGCCCGTACTCGAGTGGATCAACGACGGATTGCTGACCATTTTCTTTCTGGTGGTGGGGCTGGAGATCAAACGGGAATTCACGGTGGGCCGCCTGGCGACGAGACAGGCCGCCGCGCTTCCCATCCTTGCCGCATGCGGGGGCATGATCGCGCCGGCGTTCATTTATCTGGCCGTCGTCCCGCCCGGTCCGTGGCATGCGGGCTGGGGGGATGACGATCGCCACGGATACCGCCTTGCCGTGGCATTGATCGTCCTGCTCGGAGAACGGGTGTCGATCGAGTTGCGGGTGTTCCTCACCGCCGCAGTCATCATGGACGATCTCGTCGCGATCGCACTGATCGCTTTGCTGTATACGGACGCGATCGACATGCAGTATCTGCTCGCTTCGCTTGCCGTGACAGGATTACTGGCTGCCTTCAACCGGTGGGGCGTCTACCGCTCATTGCCTTATGCCTTGGTCGGGGTGGTGCTCTGGGCCTGCCTGCATGGCTCGGGGCTGCATGCGACTCTAGCCGGCGTGATCCTTGCCGCCGTCACCCCCGCGCGACCGCGCCAGCCTGTCCAGCTTCCAGACGATGACCACATCGCCTTTTCGGGCATGGTCGAGCAGCTTGGTGAGCTCAGGGCGGTTTTCTTTCGCGCCGGAGGCTTTCTCTTCATAGATACGTTCACAACCCGCCCGCGTCAGCGCGTCACGCTGCAAGCGCGTGTCCTGTTCATCGGTGGAGACTCTGGCGCACCCAAGCAGCATCTTTCAAAACTCATCAGCAAGAAGGAGTTTTGCAAGATAGATTCTGCAATGAGATTTTGCAATAGGTTTTTACTGGATTTGCCGTTATATCGAGGACAGGCGGTCGGGTATTTCACAAACAGATGTTTGTGAAATACGGATTGTGCTTCGGGTTTCAATTATCTGATCGGGGGACTTTGGTGTCACCCTATCTCCATCACCACGGAACCGAACGAGCTGATGTCTCGCCCAGGCAGAGCCGCTGAAGGCGTTGCTTCGATACCGTATCGACTGAATCCCGCACATAGTGGTAGGCTACCAGCCGAACTTACCGGACACAGTATGAGCCATTCCCCAATCCGTATTGGTCTTATCTTTTTCTTGACTCTCCTTCTAGGAGTGCAACTCACCGGTCTCACGTGCCTTGGTGAGTGGCAAGATGCGATCTACTCAGCACAAGCTGAAATCGTGGACAATTCTCAGTCTCCTGAGGGGAACGTGTTGGATCATGGGTGTCCCTGTCATTTTGTATTCCAGTCGGTCATCCTTGCCGTTCCTGAGACCCTGTCCCTTCACACAGATGATGTAAATTCAATTCCCTCGTTATACGTGCCGAGCTTCGTCGTGTTCCTATTCCGTCCTCCCCTCAGCGTCTAATACGCCAGCGGTTTGCACAACGTGACAAGTGAGCATTGTCCGCCATGCGGGCAATGAGGAAGCTTCATGCACTATACGATCATGTGGCGTGAGGACGAAGGAGCTACTCTTATGATGGAGATGCGCTGGTGGAATTGGATGGGGTTGGCGATGATGGTGATCGTGATCGTCCTCTTCAGTTATGAGCCGATATGGCAGTTCGTGTCGTCGGACACCGAGAACATCCAGTGGGTTGTAGTCTACATCTTTGTAGCGGCTTTACTGTTAATACGAGGAGATCCCGATCGCGGCAAACCTTGATCAATTTTGACGATACAAGACCTTCCCGTCAGCTAACACGCATATCCCGGTTCCTTGCTGCAATCTAAGTGCGCCCGAGTGTCCTGCTGCACTTTCTGGTCGGGCACAACGCAACACTGAAACGGAATCGACAGCTCACAGGAGGTTATGCATGGTAGACAGCCGAGCCGCTTTCCATCAGAGCCGTGCACATAACAGCCTTCTTGCGTTCACCATCCTTGTGCTTCTGACAGGCTGTAGCGTGTTGCAGTCACAACCGCTGCCTCCGCCGGATCCAGCGATCACGATTGTGGTGGCGCCCGTGTCTCTAGAAGCGACGATTAGAAAAAGCACACAGATTCATTCGTTCGATACCGCACCGACGCCAGAAGACGAACCGCTCCTCAAAAAACAACTGGTCGAAGCAGTGGAACTCCACGCCCAGCGTCGTCTCACGGAACAGTTGGCCAAACAGCCGGGATTTACCGTCATCCCATTTGAGGACACACAACGCTTACAGGAGCAGCTCAATCTACCGGAAAGGATTCTCGAAGAAAGAGAGGTCAGGCTTCTTGCCGAGCAGGCGAAGGCAGATATCGCCATCGTAGCCCGTATCACAGCCTATGGCTCAGTCCCTTGGAAATACTGGGCAGCCGGGTTAGCCACCGAAACGCTCGTTGAACTTATTGTGGTGGGCTTTGCGAGCGGATGGAACCCAGCCGCGATTGGTGGATATTTTGCGATCGATTTTCTGCTCATTGACCTGCCGCTCTGGGGTGGCGGTGCCTACATTGCCGGATGGGCATTTCGCCCTGTGATTGTGGAAGTCGAGGCTGTCCAGCTTGGATCATGCCCCGGTGCCATTTGGAACAAGCAGGAAGAGGCCATCAGGGTTCCTGGCAAAACCCTGGATGAATACCCTCCTGAAGAACGCAAACGTAAGAATATTCAGCTGCGGGTGAATCTGGATCGCGCGATGGAAGAGATTGCCGAAACCGCGAGCGAGAAACTACGGCTGCAACCGTGTACGGAGCGAGGGCAACCGATGAAGATCCGACGGTGGTCGTTATGGCCGTTCTCGTTATGGCCATTTTGATTGGCCAGTAGCCGAGGAGTGCCGCTCGTGCTATTCACAAACACGTGTTTGTGAACAAGGCATAAATGCAGTGCTAGCAACCTAAAGGGGGATAGGCCGCTCTAAAACCTCTGTCCATAACGGACATTGTTACTTACAATCACGCCACTATGTGCGGAAGATATACACAGACGCTAAGCCCCGAACTCATCGCGCAGCAGTTCAAGGTTGATGAGCCGATACCTTTATTCAAAGCGAACTACAATATTGCTCCAACGCAAAATGTCGTTGCCATCCGGCTGAAAGCGGAGTCCGCCAAGCGCGAGTGCGTCTTGTTGAAATGGGGACTGATTCCGGTATGGGCGAAAGAAGTCAAATTCGGCAATCAGTGCATCAACGCCAAGTGTGAGACGGTAGCTGAAAAACCCGCCTACCGATCGGCTTTCAAGAAACGCCGCTGCCTGGTTGTTGCCAATGGGTTTTATGAATGGCAACGGGTCTGTGAACGCAAACAGCCGATGTGGATAGGCCGTAAGGACAAACAGCCCTTCGCCTTTGCCGGACTGTGGGAATGGTGGCAACCACCGGCAGGAGAATCAGGAACGCCCGCGCCGGCGATAGAATCCTGCACCATCATCACCACTGAACCCAATGAGCTGATGTCTTCCATTCATAACCGTATGCCGGTCATCCTTCCATCATCCAGCTATGATGAGTGGCTTGACCCTACTGCCCAAACAGAGCCGCTCAAAGCCTTGCTCCGTTCCTGCCCCAGCGAAGAACTGCACGCCTACCCGGTGAGCCACCTGGTGAACAGTCCGAGAAACAACGCGCCACAACTGCTTGAGCCAATCGCAATTTAAGGATAGACTCGCCGGACTATGACCGTAGAAACTATTTACGCACCCGACCTCACCACACGCACAAACTGCCCATTTTCTTAGGGCGGCTCCCCGCTGGCTTTCCTTCGCCCGCCGACGATTATTTAGAAGGCAAGCTCGACATTACCAAGCATCTGGTCAAGCACCCTGCCGCAACATTTTATGTTCGCGTGTCCGGCGATTCGATGATCGGGGCAGGCATTCATTCCGGTGATTTACTGGTGGTCGATCGCTCTTTAGAACCCAAGAACGGCAACGTCATCGTGGCTGCCCTCGATGGAGATCTGACGGTCAAGCGTCTCTACCAGCGCGATGGGGTGATACGCCTGCTCCCCGACAATAAGGATTACCAGCCAATCGAGATCCAGGACGGCCGGTCATTCGAGATCTGGGGAGTGGTTACCAACGTCATTCATCCGCTCTAGTCATGCCTTCCGCTTCCCCTCCGGTTTTTTGCCCTGGTTGATTGCAATAATTTCTACGCAAGCTGCGAGAGGGTTTTCAATCCCAGGCTGAACGGCCAGCCGGTTATTGTGCTTTCCAACAATGACGGCTGTGTCGTTGCCCGCAGCAACGAAGCCAAGCGACTTGGAATCGGCATGGAAGTGCCCGAGTTCATGGTGCGCGACACCATCCGCGCCCACCGCGTGCAGGTGTTTTCATCGAACTACGCGCTCTATGGCGATACGAGCCAGCGGGTCATGGAAACCCTTGGGCAGTTTTGTCCCGATTTGAAAATCTACTCGATCGATGAAGCGTTCCTGAGCATCCCCGGGTTCCGCTCTAAAAACTTTGCCGAGTATGCCGCGATTATCCGCTCTACGGTGAAGCGCTGGACGGGCATCCCCGTTTCCATCGGCATTGCCGAAACCAAAACCCTGGCGAAGATTGCCGGCGACGTCGCCAAGCCCCCCCGGCGGAGTGTTTGACCTGCTCACGTGCTGCGATCGGGAAAGCTTGTTAGCCAAAACGGCCGTTGCCGATGTCTGGGGAATCGGCAAGGCACACTCGCAGTTCCTGCACGGACACGATATCAGGACGGCCTTAGAGCTGCGCCAGACTGACGACCAATTCATCAGGAAGCATATCGGAATTGTGGGACTCCGCCTCGTGATGGAACCGCGCGGCTGTTCTGCCTGGAATTGGAACAATGTCCGCCACTGAAGAAGGGCATTACTGCGCCCGTTCATTCGAGCGGGCAATCAGCCAGCTTCATGAAATGGAACAGGCGGTATCGAGCTAAGTCACCCGCGCGGCGGAGAAACTCCGGGCGCAGAAGCTGGCGGTTACGAATCTCACGGTCTTCCTGCACACCAATCAATTTAAAGATGTCGCACAGTACAGCAATTCTCTGGCGCTCAAGCTTCCAATCGCTACCGACACACCCATGAATTGATTCAAGCGGCCTTGCAGAGCGTTCGGAAGATCTGGCGCGACGGTTTTGCCTATAAAAAAGCCGGAGTGATGTTCGTAGGCCCGGTTCCTGCCAGCCTGGTGCAAGCCAATCTCTTTGACGGCAAGGAAAGAACACTCAAAGAAGCTCATGGTGGCTCTGGATTCAATCAACGGCCGCTTCGGTTCCGGCACTCTTCAGTACGCATCGAACGGTATTGCCAAAGAAATGGAAGGCGACCTTAACCGCCGTTCCCCTACCTTTACCATCAGCTGAGATGAATTGCCGGTTGCCACATAGCCGGTTCCCATTATCATTGCCGCCCACTTCCGCACATCTGCACCTTAGTGAGTGAACGACAAGCCCCATACATCCTTCCAGCTTTGTGGCTACGACCACGCCATCGCGGCGCCGTCCCAGCGCGCGGCCGAGAAATTCCTCGCTTCGTGTGCCACCGTAGATGTCCGCCGTGTCAAAGAACGTGATGCCTGTATCGAGCGCGGCTTGCACCGTCGCCGCCGTGCGTTCGGCATCCAGGCGCCCACCAAAGTTATTGCAGCCCAGACCCACCACCGACACACTGAGCGATCCGATTTGTCGTGTTTCCATGTCGAGTCCTTCTTCAGGTTATGGAATCTGAAGTCATCCAGCCGCACTCTCGATCAGTGCCCCTATCCCTGAGATGTTGCTGAAGAATTCATCGCGCAGCCTGTGCCGCTCCTTGAGATATTCCGGTGCATTGTATGAGACCCAGACCTTCCTCTGCACATCTTCCCATGCCGGAGCTTTTAACGGAAAATCAAGCGCAATGCTGGGCGAGGCAACCATCACGGGCGTGCCGGATTTGGGATTGCCAAAGATCATCAACTGCGTTGCCCGCATGCGGAGACCGACCTTGGCGGCGTCGCCGCCGAAGTCTATGTGCGCAAATACCGTGAGGCCGCGTGATTTCACGAGAGCATTCAGTCGTCGGAGAGTGTCAGGTACCGAGTACTTGCTAGGAACGTGAACTATGCCGTTCTCCGGATGACTAAACTGTGGCATCACTCTCCTCCATGAGCGTCGTGAACCGCCAATCAGCGCACATCGGGTCGTGGGTCCGGAATGAAACCGTTCCGATTCGGCATCTCCACTTTCGGCAGCGTCTGCGCGTCCATCACGGCATCTTCGGCGATGACCTGACTTTGAAACAGGAGCCAGGCGATGACGGAGTAGGTTTCGTCCGAGGTGAGCGACTGCGGCGCATTAAACGGCATGGCTCGGTGGATATAGTCATACAACGTCGTCGCATAGGGCCAGTAGCTGCCGATCGTTCTGACCGGCTTCGGGCTGGTCAACGTATCCCGGCCGCCGACCAGCTTGTCCTTTGGCCCTTCTATGCCGGTAGGCCCATGACACGCCGCGCATTTCACCGCGTAGACCTGTGCTCCTTGTTTGACGGTCCCTTGGCCAGGCGGCAGCCCTTCACCGGTCGGCGACACATCCATGTT
>JAICWG010000225.1 GCA_025934915.1 Nitrospira sp. | reverse complement strand
TCTATGTGTTGACGAAGGAAGAGGGGGGGCGGCATACGCCGTTCTTCAATGGGTACCGGCCGCAGTTCTACTTCCGGACGACGGATGTGACGGGGGTGGTGCAGTTGAATCCGGGGGTAGAGATGGTGATGCCGGGCGACAATGTGAGTGTGACGGCGGAGTTGATCAGTCCGATCGCGATGGATCAGGGGTTGCGGTTTGCCGTGCGTGAGGGCGGGAAGACGGTCGGCTCGGGTGTCGTCACGGAAATTCTGGCGTAATGAAAGGGCGTTAATCGCCACGCGTCAACCGCCGGTCGAGAGAAGTGAGCTTCCGGATTTGCGTTTGACGAATGGCGGATGACGAATTGCGGGGCAGAAAATGCGCGAAATCATCGACATGGCTTGTACGCTCTGTAAACAGCGGAATTACTCGTCCATGAAGAACAAAAAAAACGATCCGGATCGGTTAGAACGAAACAAATTTTGCAAGTTCTGCCGAAAGCACACGCCTCATAAAGAGGTGAAATAGAGGGCTGAGAGTTGAGTTCTGAGTGCTGAGGGAGGGAGGATGACTCTCGGTTGCTGTCTTGGCACTTGAGGCTCAGCGCTGGGTGCAGGGGCATGGTGTTAATGGCAGCACATCGGTCTCCAAAACCGAGAGTCTGGGTTCAAATCCTAGTGCCCCTGCCAAACTGAACTTGCTCGTGCCGTCGGACTCACGCTCGGGGCATGCCGACTGCTACCAGCATGGTTCTTGGTGGCTGAAGGGAAACATCTTTGGAGTTGTTCGGTGTATGGCGACAGCGAATTGTCTGTTGTGGGTTCAGGTTTGGTAGTCGCTTGGAATTTCCCAAGTTTGGATAGTAGAAGACGGAGTCACTGATGTTTAAGCGTATGACAGACTCGGTTCGGCTGTTCGTGACGGACGTGCGAGCAGAGCTGAAAAAAGTTTCATTTCCGAGTCGTGCGGAAACCATCGGCTCTACGACAGTGGTGATCGTGTTCTGTATTCTGATGTCGCTGTACTTATCCGTCATTGATTCATTCCTTTCATGGTTGGTCGGAAAATTCATTTAAACCTGCCGAGAAGAGGTATGGAAATTAGCATAATTCATCGAAGACCTGAGGGTGGTGCATGACAAAGAACTGGTACGTCATCCATACGTACGCGGGTTTTGAGGGGCGAGTGAAGACCAGTCTCATGGAGCGTGCAAACCAAATGGGGCTTGTCGAAAAAGTCGGGCAGGTGCTCGTTCCGACAGAGGACGTGATTGAAATTAAGGATGGGAAGCGACGGACTTCTCGACGAAAGTTCTTCCCTGGCTATGTCCTTGTGGAATTGGAGTCTCCATTGGGGGACGAGACCTTGCAGATGATTAAGGAGACGCCGAAGGTTACAGGATTTGTCGGGGGAGGCGCAGTTCCGACCCCGCTGACCAATGAGGAAGTTGAGTCCTTGCTCAAACAGGTCGATGCGGGTCAGGCCGAGCCTCGGGAGCAGGTCAAATTTATTAAAAGCGATAACGTTCGCATCATCGATGGTCCCTTTCTTGGGTTCAACGGCGCGGTCGACGAAGTCGATCAAGACCATAGTCGGCTGAAGGTGATGGTGAGCATCTTTGGTCGGTCGACCCCGGTTGAATTGGGATTCTTGCAGGTTGAACGGATTTAAGTTGATCGGTCGACGTCGGCCTTCAGTCACGATTGAGGGCTGAAAGTTGATTGTCGATCGCGAGGGAGGAAAAGAACGAAATGGCGAAAGAAGTTTCGGCGCAGATCAAGTTGCAAATTCCTGCCGGCAAGGCCAATCCGGCTCCTCCTGTCGGCCCCTCTTTGGGTCAGCATGGCATCAATATTATGGAGTTTTGCAAGCAGTTCAATGCCAAGACTCAGAAGGAAGGGGACAGTATCATCCCCGTCATTATTACGGTCTACAAGGACCGTACCTTCAGTTTCATCATGAAGACACCCCCGGCTTCGGATCTCCTGAAGAAGGCCGCCGGGATCATCAAAGGATCTGGGGTGCCACAGAAGGATAAAGTGGGAAAAATCACCAGACAGCAGTTGAACGAAATTGCGCGGAAGAAGATGGCGGATCTGAACGCGACGGATGTGGAAGGGGCGGCCAAAATCATCGAAGGTACTGCCCGTAGCATGGGTGTCGTCATTCAAGGTTAATTTCGAGATCGAAGGAGCGTCTGGTTATGGGAAAGAAAATGAATGCGGCGATGAAGAATGTCGAGCCGCGCGTCCATGGGCTGCGTGAGGCCGTTGAAACCGTGAAGCGATCGGCCTATGCGAAGTTTGACGAATCGGTCGATCTCGCGCTCAGGCTGGGAATCGATCCGAAGCGCTCGGATCAGTTGGTTCGAGGGACGGCTTCGCTTCCCCACGGAACGGGGAAAAAGGTTCGCGTTCTGGTGTTTGCCAAAGGTGAAAAGGAGCAGGAGGCGCGGCAAGCGGGGGCCGACTATGTTGGGGCTGACGACTTGATGGAAAAAATCAAGGGCGGGTGGATGGATTTCGATTGCGCAATTTCTACGCCGGACCTTATGGCCTCCGTCGGAAAACTCGGCAAGGTGCTCGGGCCTCGGGGACTGATGCCGAATCCTAAGACCGGCACCGTGACCTTCGAAGTTGGAAAGGCGGTCGCCGACATCCGCAAGGGGCGTGTCGAGTTCAAGGTTGAGAAGGCCGGTATCGTACATGTGCCGGTCGGGAAAGTGTCCTTCGATCCCGCGAAGCTGTACGATAATGCATCAGCCATCATTGAATCCGTCATCAAGGCGAAGCCTGCCTCATGCAAGGGACGTTATCTCAAGAGTGCCACGATTGCGAGCACGATGGGGCCTGGTGTGAAATTGGACACCGTTGCGCTGGCAAAGCAGTGGAGCTGAGAATACGTCCAACGTGAATCGATCATCGCGATTCGCCGGATGGGTGACGTTGAGCCGATAACGATTAGCGACCAGAGAGGGAGCGATGAAAAAGGAAGAGAAGGTTACGGCAGTGGCGGAATTGACTGAAAAATTCGGTCGTGCGCGGCTGGCCATCCTGACGGAATGCGTCGGGCTTCCGGTCAACGAGGTTACCGAGCTGCGCAAGCAGCTTCGCGGGGCAAAGGCAGAATATCGAATCGTGAAAAATACGCTCGCGGCGCGTGCAGCGGAAGGGACGATATTGGACGGACTCAAGTCGCATCTCAAGGGTCCGACCGGGGTGGTCATCGGCTATGACGATCCGGTGTTGCCGACAAAAGTGCTGAAGGATTTCATCGGCGTCGCTAAGCGCGAAGAGAAAATGCGGATGACGGCCGGGGTGCTGGAAGGCAAGATCCTCCAGCCGGCTGAACTGGCCGCCGTTGCGAAGCTACCGAAGAAAGAAGTGCTCGTCGCTATGTTGCTTTCGGCCATGCAAGGGCCGATTCGTGGCGTCGTGTACACGTTGAGCGCGGTCTTGTCGAAGTTTGTACGAGTCATTGCAGCCATTCAAGATAAACGGAAAGGAGAAGGGAACATGCCGGCTACTGAAGGAAAATTGTCACAAGAGGAATTGATCAAGGCGATCGAGGGCATGAGCGTGCTCGATCTGGCCGAACTGGTGAAGGGGCTTGAGGCGCGGTTTGGCGTGACGGCGGCGGCGCCGGTCGCGGTGGCTGCAGCTCCGGCGGCAGGCGGTGGCGCAGCTGCTCCGGCCGAAGAGAAGACGGCATTCGACGTCATTCTCGCGTCTGCACCGGCCGATAAGAAAATCCAAGTTATTAAGGTGGTGCGGGAGCTGACGAGTCTCGGCCTGAAAGAAGCCAAGGACCTCGTGGAGGGCGCGCCGAAACCGGTCAAGACTGGAGTAGCCAAGGAAGAGGCTGATACGATGAAGAAGAAGCTCGAAGAAAGCGGTGCTAAGGTCGAAATCAAGTAAGGAAGCGAATTCGTCATCGTCGCGGCTCTTTCGGCATTCGCTGACGGCCGAGGTCTGACGGTATCTCGGAAATCTGTCGTGACAGGTGACAGCTGTTCACCGCCAACTAGCGTGGAGGAGTAGGAATGTCCGAAACGACGCTTCAAGAATTCGTCGAGCGGAAAGATTTTTCTCGCATTCGAACCAACATCGATATCCCGGATCTGATCGAAATCCAGAAGCGCTCCTACGAAGAGTTTTTGCAGTTTGAGGTCGAATCGGAGCGTCGGAAGGATCATGGATTGCAGGCGGCGTTGGCCAGCGTGTTTCCGATTCCGGATTATAACAACACGGCCGTGCTCGAATTTTCGAGTTACACCTTAGGGACGCCAAAGTACGACGAGCGCGAATGTCTTGAGCAGGGTATGACTTTCGCGGTTCCGTTGAAGCTGCGTGTCCGCCTGGTGGTGCTCGATAAGGAAGATAAGGGACCTCGCAAGAAAGTGCTTGATGTGCGCGAACAAGAAGTCTATGTCGGTGAATTGCCGCTCATGACCGAGCGGGGGACGTTTATCGTCAACGGGACCGAACGAGTCGTCGTCAGTCAGCTTCACCGGTCGCCAGGTGCGTCGTTTACGCATGATAAGGGTCGGACCCATGCGAGCGGTAAGGTGTTGTACTCGGCTCGAATTATTCCCTATCGCGGCTCATGGCTCGATTTCGAGTTCGATGCCAGGGATATTCTCTATGTGCGGATCGATCGCCGTCGGAAAATGCCGGTTACCATTCTGTTGAAAGCCTTCGGTTTCTCAAGCGACGACTTGCTGAAGATGTACTACCCTGTCGAAGAAATTCGCGTGTCGAAGGGGAAGATGTTCCGCAAGCTGGATCCAGAAATCCACCATGGACTTCGGTGTTCCGCCGAGTTGATGGACAAAGGCGGCAAAGAATTGTTGGTGCGGGAAGGGGCCAGGCTGACAAAAGGCCTGATTGCCAAGCTGAAGGCCTCGGGGGTGAAGGAGATCCCCTTACTGCCCGCTGAGTTGGTTGGGCGCGCCATTCTCACGGAATTGGTTGACTCGAAGAAGAATAAATTGGCGGAGAAAAACCAGCGATTGACCGGCGAGATCGTCGAGCAGATCGCTGAAAGCGATGTGGAGGAATTCAAGGTCATTTATCTGGACATGGCGACCGCGACGCCGGTGATTCTGGACACCTTGGAGATGGAGAAAATCGGGTCGAAGGAGGAAGCGATGGTCGAAATTTACCGTCGCCTTCGTCCTGGTGAGACGCCGTCGGTCGATACCGCGAGAGCATTGTTCGACAATCTATTTCTGAATTCCAAACGCTACGATTTGTCTCCGGTCGGCCGGCTCAAGCTGAATAAGAAGCTTGGTTTGGACTTGCCGCTCGAGCAGCGCACTCTGACCGCTCAGGACATCGTGGAAGTCATCCGCTACCTCGTCAATCTGAAGATCGGCAAAGGAGAAATCGACGATATTGATCACTTGGGTAATCGCCGTGTGCGATCCGTCGGCGAACTCCTTGAAAATCAATTCCGGCTGGGCTTGGTGCGGATGGAGCGAAGCATCAAGGAGCGCATGAATCTTCTTGATATGGAAACGGTGCTGCCGCATGATTTGATCAATGCCAAACCGGTTGTCGCGGCCGTCAAGGAGTTTTTCAGCAGCAGTCAGCTGTCTCAATTCATGGACCAAACGAACCCTCTGGCTGAGATCACGCATAAACGGCGTCTGTCGGCTCTTGGTCCAGGCGGGCTCACGAGGGAGCGGGCTGGATTTGAAGTTCGAGACGTACATCCGTCCCACTACAGTCGTATTTGCCCGATCGAGACGCCGGAAGGCCCCAATATCGGATTGATCACATCGCTGGCGACCTATGCGCGGATCAACAAATTCGGATTCATCGAGGCACCGTATCGGAAAGTCGTCAAGGGACGCGTGACGGATGAAATTGAATTTCTCTCGGCGATTGAGGGCGACAAATACATCATCGCCCAAGCCAACTCGAAATTGGATGGCACCGGCAAGCTGGTATCGGAAACTGTTTCCTGTCGCCACGGTGGAGACTTTGTCCTGGCCGCTCCGGATAAGATTGAGTACATGGACGTGTCGCCGAAGCAAGTAGTGAGTGTCGCGACCGCGCTCGTGCCGTTCTTGGAACACAACGATGCCAACCGTGCGCTGATGGGTTCCAACATGCAGCGCCAGGCAGTTCCCTTGGTGACGTCGGAAGCCCCTCTGGTTGGGACAGGGATGGAAGCGGTGGTGGCGCGAGATTCCGGGTATGTCATCCAGGCTCGTCGAGCCGGGGTCGTGGAAAGCGTCGATGCCACCCGCATCGTGGTGCGGGCCGATTCAAAAGACGGCAAGAGGGGAAAGGACTCCGGGCTGGACGTCTATGACCTGATCAAGTTCCAGCGGTCGAATCAAAATACCTGCATTACTCAGACCACCGTCGTCGGGATCGGCCAGCCGGTCAAAAAGGGGCAGGTTCTTGGAGATGGACCGGCGATTGATCATGGAGAAATCGCGTTGGGCAAGAAC
>JAICWG010000245.1 GCA_025934915.1 Nitrospira sp. | reverse complement strand
TCGGATCTTCTTTTGAGCCATGGTCTTGAGGAGCGACTCCCTCGCCTGCTCATCGGCATCTGGATTCACGCGCCCCATGGCGGAACGGGTCAATTTTCCCGAAAAACACGAATCCGCAACCACGAGAATTTGCCGAGCGGGAATCAGCTCCAACAAATCCGTGACGGCGGGAAACTCAATCCAGTCGGTATTGTCGAAGAGGTCCCCTTCGACCGGTATCCAATACCCACGATCGATTTCCGGCTCAAGGAAGCCATGTCCGGCATAATACACCAGTAGATGGTCCTGGTCGGAGAGCGTTTTTCTGTAGTCATTAAGCGTTTTGAGAATCTGTTTCCGATCGACATCCTTCAACACCGTTACGCGAAACCCATAGCGGTCTTGCAAGATCTTCGACATGGCCTCGGCATCCGCAACCGCGGTACTCAAAGGCGTCCACTGACGATAATGGTCGTTCCCGATCACTAACGCATGGTATCCGCCGACACGACTGGTGGTGGGAATGGCTCCATCGATCGGCAGCGCGGTTTCTCCTGAACTGACGATCAGCTTTTTGCTTCCCTGTTTCCCTTGTTGATCGACTGCAACAATATCGACCGGCAGGCCTTTCATGGCCCCCTTCAAGGAGTCGAGCTGGACTATGAACGTCCCTTGTTCGTCAAACTGGATTTGCGCTCCATTGACCTCCAGATTCCGAATTCCTCCCTCCGCTAGGACACGCCCTGTAAGTCGATATGGACGTCCACGCGGAATCATCACGGCAATTCGACCTTCCTCCACGCGGATTCCCCGCGTCATCACCATCAAGGGATCGATAATCTGAATGGATGGGCCACGCAGCCCCTTGTCTTGGGTCGGCGTTTGCCGTGCCCCGGCTAGTTCGCGTTGCGCAGCCTCTTTTAAAGAAGCAACCTTTGCTTGCAGCTTTGCGACTTCCTCTTGGCGTACCAAAGTTACGCGCTCTTGCTTGGCGATCTCGTCGTTCAATGTTTTGCCTTGTGCAGGTGAACCAAGCTGATGTTTCAACCGCTCAAGCTCTCGCCGCTCATCCTCAAGCAAACTCATCCGCTCGGTCAGTCTTGCGCGGATATCAGCCAGTTCCTGCTGTGAGACCTCCCCTGTCTCGAACAACCCGGCAGCCGCATCTCCGCTCAAATCTGCAATGCCATTTGCCTTCGCAAACCACTTACGAGCTTCGCTCTCGCTCTTCTCGACTCCCAATCCCCGTTCATAAAGACGTCCTAGATTGATCGCTGCGCGCCTGACTCCTCGGTCAGTGGCCTGGCGATACCAGCCGACAGCCTTGGCATAGTTCGGTTGTCCTTCAGCCCCCTTTTCATAAAGAACTCCCACGTAGTACTGCGCATCAGGGTCTCCGCTCTCTGCAGCGCTCATCCATATTTTCAACGCTGTCCCATAGTCGGCACGGTCCAGCGCGACATACTCTCCCCCTCGGATCGCACAATCTTCTGCCGTGGTTCTCACAGGTCGTCTCTCAGTCACATAGGTCACTTGTGTCCCGAGCTGCCTGATTTGGCCAGGAAGGAGACAATCCATCACATCGAAGGGATCGACAGAGCGAGGGTCTTTCAACTTCAGTTGCCCCTGGTCGATCCTTCCGTCAGAGACACATCCTGAAAATAGGTGGACTGCGAAGAACACCGAGATGGCTTGGATCAAGCCATATGGAGCAGTCTTCATTCGGTCACCTATTCTTCTTCCATATCCATTTGAGCGGAGTTTACCCTAAATCAATTTTTCTTCCAATGCGTTCCAGTGGGGAATAACGAGAGATGTACTTGCGGGTCCATGGAGTCCATAGAACGGCAGAGCGCTATCTCGCCGTTTTCTTCAGGCCATGGATGTGTTCGTGATTTTCCGCTAGACTGGGCGGCCAGAGGTGAGCGGCTATCTCTCGGCCTACATGAGGAGGGGCCGGGGGCGACTACTCCAATTGGCGACGCGACATATCCCGTGACTTCCGAACCGGATAAGACGCCCGGTGGTGTGAGACCGCATGGTCTGGTGCAGGTATTGAAAGCCGGCGCCATCTATTTCCTTGTCGCGGTTGGAGCGGAGTTTGTTCTGGAGGTCGTTCGATTCCAAGTAGTGGCCCTGCATGTCAACGAGCGGCTTGCCGAGATGCTGGAGATTCCGAACGTGCTTCTCGCCACCATTATCGGCGCGCGGTGGGTGGTTGATCGATTCACCTTGCCTCCTCTGCCCGGCATTCGCCTCGGTGTTGGTCTTGTGGCCCTCTGCCTCACGCTGATCTCGGAGTGGACAGTCATACAAGCCCTTCAGAGCCTGTCGGTCGAGGGATACCTCACCAGTCAGGACGCTGCTGTTGGAACGATTCCGATCGGCGCGCTCGGCGTGTTGACGGCCATGCCGTTTCTCGTCGGGTATCGATGGGAACGTTGATTCGATTCCTTGTTCATCCCAGGGATTGATGACCCACAGTGCGGAAACTGGAGTGTGTTGATGGAAGGTAGTTCTCCATGATTTGCCTCAGACTGTTTGCGTGGTGTGTTCTGACGCTGTTCATCAGTGTCCCGACTACTGCAATTGCGTCCGAGGCCTCAGATGATCCGGAGTCGGCGATCCGCCGGATGGTGCGCGCGAACGCAGAAAAAGACTTACCGACACTTTCGCGGCTGATGGCGCACGATGCCGATATCATCAGTTACGCAGTCGCCGGCCGTAAGTACATCGGCTGGACGGAGCTTGAGGAGGGAATGAGAGAGGAATTCATCAATTCCCAGAAGCTCGAGATTCCGATTCATGATCTCACGGTGTGGACCAAGGGAGATGTGGCTTGGTACGCGATGGAACTCGACTATATCCGTTATGTTGCCGTGGGATCTGAATTGAAACGGACCGTGCTGCCGATGCGGGAAACCGGGGTGCTCGAATGTCGCAACGGCACCTGGCAATTGTTGTCGTGGCACGAATCCTTTCGATCCGCTCAGTTGGGCGGCTCTCTCACTTTACCCTCCACGACACCTTCAGCTCCAGCTCAATAATACACAGACATCCCATTAAGGCAGTGGCGGTCTCATAGCCGGAATTGATAGAGTGCGGCGATGAAATCTGAAGAGCAGGCCGCGATGACGGAACTTCGGCTGAGTTACCGCTATATCAAGGAACATCCCTGGGTCGTGACGGCCGTGAACGGTTTTCTCTCCGCCTACTTCATGGAGCAGCCGGGTTTTCGCGTCCTGCGTCATTTTGATGAGCTGGAATCCGGCATGCATGTCTGGATCTGCGAAGTGCCAAGCGCGATGAAAATGACGACGCTCTTAGGAAGGCTGCAAGCCGATATTCCCCCCTGCCGGTACAGTCAGACGACAACGGAACCGACCAACCGTCTGCAATATGTCGTCGATGCTCTCGATCAACACTGACGACTCGGTCCGTCAGGCACGCCATTTCTCAAAGCGAGTGGTCAGAATTCCAGGGTAGAGTATAATGCGTCATGATGAATCGTGTGCTCGTCCTCGGTGCCGGCAAGATCGGATCTCTGATTGCCTGCCTGCTCAATCAACATGGCCGGTACGAGGTTCATCTGGGCGACATGACCTTGGATGCGCCGAAGCACCTGGTCGAAGAGCTCGGTCTGGAACGAGTCATCCCATGTCTACTGGATGTGCGGCATCCGGATGCCGTCGGCACCTATCTCTCAGCGCATCGATTCGATGCCGTTCTTTCGAGCCTTCCCTATTTCTGTAATCCGACCGTCGCCGGGCTGGCCCTGACCCACAATCTGCACTACTTCGACCTGACGGAAGATGTCGAAGTGACGAATCAGATCAAGGTCTTGAGCGCGGGCGCCACGCAGGCCTTTATGCCGCAATGTGGTCTCGCGCCGGGTTTCATCAGTATCGTGGCGCATGAACTGATGACCCATTTTGAAACGCTGGATACGGTCAAGATGCGCGTGGGCGCACTGCCCGTGCATCCCAGTAATGCCCTCAAGTATTCACTCACCTGGTCCACCGACGGACTTATTAACGAGTACGGCAATGTGTGTTATGGGATTGAAGCAGGCGAGAAAGTCCAGCTGCAACCGCTCGAAGGCTACGAAACGATCGAGTTGGACGGGCTCCTCTATGAAGCGTTCAACACCTCTGGTGGATTGGGCACCTTGGCCGACAGTTATGCGGGAAAAGTTCGGACTATGAACTATAAGACGCTCCGTTATCCAGGCCACTGTGAAAAAATCCATCTGTTGATGAAGGACCTCAAACTGAACGAGGACCGAGAGACCCTGAAGCGTGTACTCGAACATGCCATTCCGCAGACCCTCCAGGACGTCGTCTTGATCTATGCCTCGGTCACGGGAAAGAACGAAGATGGATTCTTCGAGGAGAACTACGTGAAGAAGATCTATCCACAATGTATCAAGGGAAAACTCTGGTCAGCGATCCAAGTGACAACTGCGTCCAGCGCCTGCTGCGTCATGGATCTTGTGTTGACCCATCCATCGGCGTACCATGGATTCGTCACTCAGGAATCCATATTGTTGAAAGATGTCTTGAACAATGATTTTGGAGCCTGCTTCCGATGAGCATCACACACACTGCGCTGAGAGACCTGGGTATCCAAGCCGTGAATTCCGGTGGGAGTACCGGAACCGGCTGGTGGTCCGGTCGTAATGATGGATCCCTTCTCCCCTCGATTAATCCTGCAACGGGGGAGCAAATCGCCGGTGTCTATCCCTGTTCGTCCGATGATTACCAGCGGATCGTGAAAGAATCGGTTGAGGCCTTCCGTACCTGGCGAATGGTCCCTGCCCCGAAGCGTGGCGAGATGGTTCGACTCATCGGCCAAGCCCTTCGTGAAAAGAAGGACCAATTGGGCACGCTCGTCTCGCTGGAAGTCGGCAAGATCAAGGCCGAGGGGGATGGTGAAGTGCAAGAGATGATCGACATGGCCGATTTCGCCGTCGGTCAATCC
>JAICWG010000294.1 GCA_025934915.1 Nitrospira sp. | reverse complement strand
GCACACGTGAACCGCTTGACCCGATAATTGCCCTGGTACCGATGCACGATGCGGTGAACGGTCTTCCACGGCGCCTGGTCCATCACTTGGGTAAATAGCAGGGTGCCTGTGTACATAGCTTTCTCCAGCCTGAGACAAGCTGGAAGAGTGCCAAGGCGGACCCTGGCCCTTCAAGTTGGGGACACCATGAATATTCATAAAAGCAGTGTCATCATTGGCGTTTAACGAATTGACCCCGAAGTTAACCGGACACTAGTGGCAAGACTTCTTCAATGAGGAAACGGCTCTTCTTCCATTTCCTTTCGAGCATGCTCTGTGAATCGGCAATTGGTCGCGTATCGCAAAATCTCAGTATAATCCATTGAGCGACGACTCTCCTCCAAGACAGAAACATGACCCTGGACTTTGCTGACTCCTCTCGGACCAAGCTTATAGGCAGGAGAAGCCGAAGAGTCAAACCCGGTTGCTCATTCAGAGGGAGCGTTTTCCACAACCTCGGCTGAAAAATCTGCTTTCAGTGTGTGATGACCATCATGATGGCGCAACTCTTCCAGCAAGCCAAGCGCCGCGTGTCAGAGAAGACGCCAGCCTCGTAGCGACTCCCTAAGCTCATTCACGAAACTCCACCGTCGACTGTTCTCCTTGTTGCTTTATCCGGCAGTCTGCCGGTGCTCTCGCCCGAATGCCGGTTAGACAGGGCGAAAAGTGTCAATTCTTGGCTATCCGGAGCAGATTACGGAAGGACCACTGCCGCTTTCGTGATCCCGCACCAGCCAATTTCTCATAAGTTGTTGCATCATCAGGGATCAATGCTACGCTAGGCCTTGTCATTGATCGGCACCAAACCTGCTAGAGGACCGGTAGGCGGCAACATGAGCGCCGCGGATGATTAACGGGGCCGTCAGTGAACCATCAACAAGGAGGCAGTACGATGTGTAAGTCGCTCCGGAAACAAGAGGGGTTCACCCTCATCGAGTTGATGATCGTCGTGGCGATCATCGGGATCCTGGCGGCCATCGCCATTCCCAACTTCCTCACCTATCAGATGAAGTCACGGCAGTCTGAAGCCAAAACCAACTTGATGGCCATCAAGACGTCAGAGGTTTCGTGGCAAGGTGAACGTGGGTGCTTCTTGACTGTTGCCGCTGCGCCGACCAATCCACCGGCATCCGGTACGAAAATGGCGCCGCAGAACTGGAATCTAGCTGGGTCGCCCTGGCTGTTACCCACCGGTGCAAACGCCAACGGATGGTGTTCAGGTGCCGCGGCAGGCCCGGGGATCTCGAGCGGGACCTTTGCAAATCTTGGGTTCCAGGCGACCGGCATGGTGAATTACCAGTACGCCACCGGGACATATCAAGTCTCCTATACCTCTTGTCAGGGTCCGACCGCAGCTCCGGTGGTGACTATTACACCCGAACTCGGGACTACGGACTTTGGACCTGCAGCCGCTGGTGTTCGTGCCACAGCAGCCAGCAACTTGGACGGAGATGCGGCAGGTCAGTGGCAGTCTGTGTGGGCCTCGGCTGATAACACCGGTTCGCAAGACTGCGTGCCGGGGGTGTTCTAAACAGCTGGCAGAGTTTGTGTGACGCTCACGTGTCCCGCCGGCTGGCAACGGTCGGCGGGACTTCTCACGTTTAGGCGAGATCGTCCATGCCAGGATTGCCATCCCTCTCAATTCACACTCACGGGTCTTCAAAACAATCTCCTTCTATAGTGTGGAGTGCAGTTACCCTGATGGCGTTCAGCTTTCTAGTACTAATTGTATTGCTACAACGGACTCTGGATGTTCGTATCGATGCTTCCGCGGCGAAGATCGAAGATCTGTCGCAACTTCCTCGTGGCGAATATCTCAAGCCTGCTCTGCTGGGTTATCACAACCTCGGCGCTGACCTTCTGTGGCTGCGGCTACTGCAAGTCTGGGGTAAGAAGAAAAATGCCGACAACGAATATGAATGGATGTATCACGCACTCGACGTGATCACGACGCTGGACCCGCGCTATGCCTATGCCTACTACGTCGGTGGTGTCGCGCTCACAAGCTATGCGAACCGACCTGATTTGAGCAATCGTCTTCTTGAAAAAGGGCACCATGAAAATCCCGATGAATGGAACCTCCCGTTTTTACTCGGATACAATCATTACTTTGCTCTTGGGAATGCGACAAAGGGAGCGGAGTATATCGGACGCGCCGCCCGCACACCTGGAGCTCCGGATTTCCTTCCTGGTTTAGCCACGCGCATGCATGCCGAGGCCGGAAACCCAGACGTGGCTCTGCAATTTCTTGAAGCGTTGTGGAAAGAGAATCCGGACCTTGTTGTGCGAGAAAAGTTGGAGACTCGCGCCAAGGAAGTGATAATCGAGCGTGATCTGAGAATGCTCGAACGAGCGATCGAACAATATCGCAAACAACATCTTGTTTTTCCAAAGACCCTCACTGACCTCGCCTCTTCAGGATATCTTGACCGAGTGCCGACAGAGCCGTTCGGTGGTTCGTACCTGTTTGATGCTCAAACGGGACATGTGACGAGCAGCACGCATCCGAAGCGGCTCAAGGTGTTTCGTTTGGATCTGGAGGGGGGCGCATAACTTGAGGAACGCTATGGATGTTGCGAATCAACCAACAATCGTTGTAACGAACCACCTGAGCAAGGTTTTCAAGGTCGGTTTTTGGGGCCGGCGCGTCACAGCAGTAGGCGGAGTGTCCCTCGCGGTGCAGCGAGGTGAAGTCTTCGGATTTCTCGGCCCCAATGGCGCTGGAAAAACGACAACAATCAAGATGCTGATGGGGCTGATCTATCCGAGTGGAGGAACAGCAACTCTGTTCGGGCGACCTATCGGTGATCCATCTGCGAAAACTCAAGTCGGGTTCTTGCCGGAATCACCGTATTTTTATGACTATCTGACGAGTCGAGAGTTCCTGCGATTCTATGGCCATCTCTTTGGGCTCCTCGGAATTTCGCTCGACAAGCGCATTGACGAATTGTTGGAACTTGTCGGCATGACGCATGCCCGCGATTTGCAGTTGCGAAAGTTTTCCAAAGGTATGTTGCAGCGTGTAGGGATTGCCCAAGCCTTGATCAATGATCCGGAGCTGGTCATCTTGGATGAACCGATGTCGGGACTGGATCCGATCGGGAGGAAAGAGGTACGAGATCTGATTCTGCGGCTCAAGGAATCCGGCAAG
>JAICWG010000029.1 GCA_025934915.1 Nitrospira sp. | reverse complement strand
TGCACAAGACAAGACCAGACCCCACGACCTCATAATTCTCGGTGTTGCGCCGTTGATTGGACTGTTGCAACTTCTGGCGTGGATCGGAGCGGTAGTCTTGTGGCGCTACTCCTCCGGTGGCGCACTGACAACCTTTGGACTCTTTCCTGTTATTGCGGCGTTGGTGCGACCGACGACGGCCTTTGTATCGTTTTCTGTGCTCGTGACTGGGCTCATCGCGTTAAAGCACAAGGGGAACATTGAACGGTCGTGGAAGGGGACGGAGAGTAGGATGGGGGAGCAGAAGAATTAGGGGAGCAGCCAGGCTGTCCTTCTTGCTCGCCGAACGCGCGCCCTCAGAAGGGCCTCGTTCGATGCGCGCAGTGAACGACAACCTGACGCTCCCCCTTCTTCCTTTTGAGAAGAAAGCAGAACAAGAATCCATGCGCGCAGTTCTGGATTCAACCGGGCCGCCCTTGTGGGAAGGAAAAGTGAAGGCCAGTGATCGACAGTCGAAAGAGGATAGCGGAAGGTGTTATTCCGAACAGGGAGCGTTCCGGTTCACAGGCCGACCACGCAGCGGGACCGTCTGCCGCAATCGGCTATTAGCCCGCTTGGGTCTTTCTCGGGCTTTCGTACATTTCGACCGGCTCATTCACGAAGATTGCTTCGTAGTCGCTACGGCTCAATACGGTGTCATACAGACCGACGTCCTCGCCCTCGTGTTTGTTGATCCCGGTATAGTGCAAGCTGGAATCCTCGTAGCGCTTGAACTTGTACACCGCATCGTTCATCAGGCCGCTGTTGAAGACGCCCAGGCTGACCAGCACCTCGAAGTCCTGCATGGTCAACCCTGTGACCTTCTGAAAGAGTCCCGGTTCCAGTTGCGTAATGACATCCTTTAGCGTCCGCTCACGGTAGTCGGTCAGGTACATGAAGATGGGAATCCGCGTGGCGAACTTGATGAGCTTCTCCTGAATGTGCTTCCGAAGGCTCTTGTACTCCTTCTCTTCTTTCGTCAGCTCCTTCTTTTCCTTCGCAGATAGCTCGTCCTCGTTGGCCTCCTTGCGCGCCTTCTTCACCGCGTCCGACTTGTTGATGATGGTCTCGATCTCCTGATTCAGATTGCGAAAGCCCTCGATGCGCATGAGGGCCTCCATCGCTTGTTTGTTGCTCATCAGGCGACGCAAGGTGTCGTTGTCCACGTTCACCAGCAGCGCGCTTTCCCAGCGCCGGGCCAGCAGGGTTGCCGTCGTGCCACTCATCGCCATGTCGAGAATGCCGGCGGCGTCAATCTGCTTCATGGAACTGCCGTCATACGCCAGGACCGGCAGGAAGCTGATGAACTCCTCCACTTTTTTTTCGGGGCTTGCCTCGTTCACGTTCAAGCGGCAACTATAGTCGGCAATCTGTCGCAGCGCTCGGTCCGGGGCAAAGTCGAAGACGTAGCACTCCTCCTTGATGATCTGCTCTTCGTTCGGAGTTGCGCCGTCCGGATTGGCCACAGTCCAAGGTGATTGCACCCTGAAGGCCGCCTGAAAGTACGTTTCCGGGCTCGAGGAGTTGCGGAGCATGAGAATACCTGTCCACGGCTTCACCGTCACGCCCGTGGTTAACTTGCCGCACAACAGCGTGATCGTCTTCGTCGTAATCGGATCGTCCATCGCTTCCTGTACCGGCGGCAAGGCCGCCGCACCGATTCCGGCAGCGCCACCAGCTGCCACAATGACCTTATAGTCGTGGTAAAACCGGTTGTGTTTCTGTGCCAGCAGATTGCGCATAACGTGGCAGGCCGCCACGGTGGGCAGGAACCAAAAGGTATGGGCGAGCACGTTCAATAGGCGCGCATCCGAAAACGGCATGGGTGGCTTCTGCGCTCCAAGTTTCAGGTTGTCAATGCTGGTCGGCATGAAGGAACCCCGAATCAGATCCAGCCATTTCTGAACTTCATCTTCGTACGTGAACCTTGCCTTGTCGCCGATTCCCTCGGCGGAAAAGAGCACGTTCAAGTCAAACTCGTTGAACTCGCCCTGCATGGCGATGTCCCGAATCGCATCCGGCAGTTGGTAGGTCAACAACACCATCCTTGGCAACGCGGCATAGGGGTTGTTGGGGCCTTTCCACTCCCGCTTGGCTCGCTGCTCGTCTGCATACGTCCAGTTGTAGATTTGCTCTTCGATGAATTCACCCGACGCGATGGCGCGGAACGGTGTGCCAGAGAGGTAGAGATAGGTGTCCGTGGTGATCGGCATGATCTCTTCGTCGAAGTCCGATATGCCTTTTCCTTCACCGAACTCAACCTCCTTCTTGTCCTCCGCCTCAAACAGTTCTTTTGCGTTTTCCCGCCATGCGCCGTAGTGGTATTCGTCGAGAATCACGCAATCCCAGTGTGTCGAGTGAACCCATTCATTCTTGATCTTGATCCCGCCTGTGCTGAGGTTGCGGCCCAGATAGTCTTGAAACGATCCGAAACAGACGAACGGACGTTTCTTGTCTGCCTGTTCGTACGTAAGGTCGCCTGGTGTGATGAACTGCCACCCCTTGAAGTCCATGTGACACTTCAAGTCCTCCTCCCAGGCGCTTTGCACCGCTGGTTTGAAGGTGAGGACCAGCACTTTCCTCCACCCCATTCTCTTCGCCAACTGGTAGGCGGCAAACGTCTTTCCGAACCGCATCTTGGCATTCCAGAGCATGTGCGGCGGCTTGTTTCGGTTGTCCTTCTCTTTGCGCCAACTGGAGAAGTACGCCGCCGTCTTCTCGACCGCCGCTTCCTGTTCAGGCCGCATCTTGAAGTCGAGCGACCGGTTCTCCTCGTTCAGCTGGCTCGTTCGCACAGCAATGATCGCCGCCTTGAGCTGAGCCACTGTGCATTGGAACCATTCACCTTCCGAGTTCTTGACGCCGTGGAGACGCAACGTCCGATGTACGTCATGGTCAGTGAACACTGTTCCGTCACTGCGCATGGCGGACTCTTCCAGCACAATCTTGTACGGCGGCTTGCCCGGGCGCAAGATGGGATACTGCTGAGCGACGCGACTCTTCACATCCACTGTCGTGTAGCCGACCTTGAGCACCCCCGCATACTGAGGGTTCGTATCTTCGTAAGCGTAGATCGTAGGCCGCGATGTGGGGCGCGGCGGGAAGAAACTGTTACTCATCGCTCCTCTCCATGGGGCGGATTTTTGACTCGATGAAGGCGATTTCGTCCTTCGCCAGGCTATAGCGTTTGTAGAGCTTTTCGTCCGTCCATTCGGCGTCCATGTCGAGGATAGGGACAAACGAGTACGAATCCTTCGTGATGTGATGCGAGTACATGAATTGCGCAACGAGGAATCTGAAGAAGCGGGTTTTCATGTATCGAACCAGATTCTCCGCCTGTGCCTTCTTCTTGTAAGCACCGACGACAAGATAGGTCTCCGTGCAAATAGTTTTTAGGGGCAGGATGTCGATCTTCGAAAGTATCCTCCTTCGGCCATCGCTGCCGGGACTTCCCGCGTGGTCGTAGCCAACGTATGACGTAATGACTTTCCATTGGTCGATCATTTCAACGCCAACATTGATATCCGCACGTTTGTATGGACCAGCTCCGTTTTGCCACCGAAGTGTAATGTCGCCGAACTTCAACGGGCGGACATTTGTCGCGAGACCAAATGGTTTCCTGCTTGTTACTTGTTCACTCATTCTGGCTTCATTCTTCGCCAAAACCTTCCGAATAATTGGGACTGCCTGACTATGCCTAATAAGCGTTGTGAATTCGTTGAGAGGGCGCACCGAAACAATGCGTTCCTCGTTGTGAACATTTATGACCTCGCATAGGCCGCGAGCATCGTGCTCCCAGAGGAAATAGCATATGCCTCCTGCTATATCGACTCCTGGAAAGACCTTGGAGGCGTCTTCGTAATCCACAATCTTTCGGATTCTATCGTCACCGAGCATTTCGGATCGAAAATCGTTCAAGCCCTTACCGCCGGCGAACCATCGCGAAGGAATAATCATGGTCAGGAATCGAGGATTCAGTTTCCTGGCCTGTTGAACGAAATGGTGGTAGATAGGCGATGCGCTTCTGCCGAAGCCGCCGTCGCTCAAATGGTAAGGCGGATTTCCGATGATAACATCGAATTTCATTTTGAAAAGGTCCTCGGGTTTTTCAGTGTGAATAAAGGCATAGGCGTGGCTTTCCAATGCGCCGCCGCCTTCGTAATTCTCCTTGTTGGCCCCGCAATACACGCAGCGGTCATTCTTCCACGTGTGTTCCATGCTCCCGAAACGTATGTTGCCTTCGAAGCTGTCGAAGGTTTCGCAGACAGAATACTTTCCGTTGGCGATCTTGGAGCAATAGACGGACCGGCGCGAGAGCAGGGCGGTCAGCTCCGTGATGGCCAGTCCGTACAGCTGGTTCTCGAAGATGTGATTCATGCGTTTCTGGGGGTCGGGGATGTGCTGCTCCAAACCTTTGTCGAGGCGCTTGGCGATCTCGCGGAGAAACACGCCTGATTTGCAAGCGGGATCTAGAAACTTCGCTGTCTTGTCATGCCAGAGGCCCGTTGGGAGTAAATCCAGAATTTGATTCGCTAGTTGGGGCGGCGTGAAGACTTCATCGCTGCTCAGATTGGCAAGGCAGGTGAGCACGTCGGGGTTGTACTTGTTGTCCTTATTGCTGACCATGGAGGATCTCCATGAAATGGCCGGGTGGGTGGTCCCTTTCCGGCGTGGGAATGAACACGTCTCCGCCGAGATCGGAGAACAGCGGCAGTGTCTTCATCCCCTCATGGGTCAGTAATTCATGGAAGGTGAAGTCCCGCCGTTTCAGCATGCTCCCGTTGACCGGCGACCATTCGGAGAACACGATCGGCTTCGGATTGTTCCCCACGGTTTTGAGGGACAGTGCATCGCCATGGATTATGTTCCGTCCCAGGATGAACCGGACTGTCTCGCGGCATTTGTCCTTGGCGCGGTTCGTATACAGCCGTGCATAAAAGTCGCCGTCGAAGGTCTCGTACAGACGGTGTCGGCACTGCTGAACGTTGTCCTCCAGAATGTCAATGCCGTAGATCGACGAGACGGCGAGGACGGCGTACCGCTCGAAGTCCAGTTGTGACCTCCCATAGCGTCTCTCCACCACCGTGAGCTTCCGTTCCAGAATCGCGGTCAGGAAGTTCCCGTTCCCGCACGCTGGTTCGAGGAATCGCGATTCGATCCGCTCCGTTTCTTGCCTCACCAGATCGAGCATGGCGTTGACTTCCCGTTTCCCGGTCAACACCTCGCCATGATCGGCAACACGCTGTTTTGAGAGAACCTGCCTATTCATCATGCTCAGTTCGTTGGCGGACTGACTGGGGTGCGCATAATTGTCCTGCCCAGGCTCAATACATGTGTTTAGATAATAGTTGATCTCGCAGGAAAGCCAAGATGTTCTGCTTTTCTAGCAGAGCATGAGAAGTACTGGTGAGAGGTGTGTGAGAAGGCGCTACTGCTGTCGATGGCTGGCTGGAGTCGAATCCGACGTGTTGGGTTGCATTGTGGGAAATTACCGGGCGACGATGCTGACTTGTGCGGAATAGCCGAGTTGGGCGAGGAGTTGTTTGCACTCTTCCCAGGTGAGGCCGAATGCGCGCATGTAAGGATCAAGCCGTGTTGTTCTCATTAGTTACCTAGCGGCAGAGTGAACGCCGTGCTAAGCGGTGTGTGCCGGCTTTTTGCGCGTCCGGGTTGAGCGCCGGGTTATGCGTGTTGTTTTCTCAGTCAATACGAGTAAGCCGGCAAGTGCTTCATTGACTGCTCTTGAGGTGGGAAAGGCCTTGGCAATAGCCGGCTCCAACAAGGCGACGGAAGTTCCT
Source organism: Nitrospira sp. (assembly GCA_025934915.1). Taxonomy (GTDB): domain Bacteria; phylum Nitrospirota; class Nitrospiria; order Nitrospirales; family Nitrospiraceae; genus Nitrospira_D. The sequence goes on along the minus strand of JAICWG010000029.1, from coordinate 24,453 downwards.
GCGGCTACTGTCGAATAAAATTTTCCTCTTTCCAGTTTTGTAAAATCAGACCGTTTGTACTCGGAACGCATGTCTTCCTTATCCCTCCTCATATAATCTCCTTTCGCTGCGTGTCATGCGACGGGCATTAATGATTCGAATTGCGTCGGGCCGATACGTATGCGAAACAGTCAATAGTCGGCCCAAGCGTGACATTCCAAAGGTAATATACCGCAGTTCGCTGATAGGGTGATCCGGATCAGGACCTGAAAGAGCTAGACGGTCCAGAAATACCGAACCTGCTTCGTCGAACGATACTCCGTGTTTGCGAAGATTGATCTCGACTTTGCGCGGATCCCACTCGAACTTCATAGCCAAATCCAGCCCTTTGTACCAGGCATAACGACCTGTCGCTCGGTTGCGAGCCTGCAGCTGCAAATCCACAATTGGAGTTGAACTGCTCATGAATAGAATGAGCTAGGTCCCGATCCATGCCTGTCGTCTGTCCGACAAAATGCGGCGGTAATAGAGCATGACGTCCGCTTCTTCATAGATCATGCGCAGAAGAAGTTCGGCGTAACGCGTTCGATCGTGACACAGGACTCTGCGTGCCTTGGTCATGATCTGCTGAAGGAGCGGATTGTGAGTCCGGTCGAGATCTATGAGATCCACAGGGCGACCAATGGCCAACGCAAGGTCTTCAATGATGGCGATGTGAGTTTGAGGGTAAGAGGGGTGGAACTTGCGATGGCTATGTCGAGGTCACTGTCGTTGCGCGCGCGATTTTTGGCCATCGATCCGAAGAGGATAGCCAAGACCACCGATGGATGGCGAGCCATCACAGACTCGATTTTCCGATCGAGATCAGAAACGAGAGGTGGCTCCTGCGGTTGCATACTTTTGAGTATCACGAATATCTCAAAGCTGCAAGAAGATGGGAGAGCACCGGCGTCTCGGTTCCGCCATTGAACTTGACATTCCCCGTAGCTCGCTACGGGGTTGGCCTCTCCTTCCGAGAAGTCTTCGGAATTGAGTTCTGTGATACCCCGCAGCTTGCTGCGGGGAGCTTCATTGACTCTCGTTGACCCCATTCATATAATGCGATCCGTTCACGGTTTGCCTTGTCCGGCCTGTATTTATGCGATCGTTCTCCAAGAAAGCTGTGACGGAAAAGTTGACCAAAGTTCAAGCCGGACTTCGCCATGCGTTTGCCGTTCAACCTGAGACTCAGCCTCTCGCCATTGAAGATGTTCAATTGCTGGAACAGATTGCCGAGACGATCGTCAAGCGAGGCATGGCGGCTCCGGCGACGATGTTCTTGGAATCGATGGGTCCCATGAATTTTCTTGGAAGTCAGGCCTTGCACTTCATCACACCGATCATTGATTGCGCGTTCAACGTCAAAGAAGTCGAGCAGGTCGCCCGATTGCTCGAACGCCGTGACACGGTGACTCGTCTTATTGCCATCATTGAAGCCAAGTCTGCTCCAAAGGGAGCCACGGCTCAATGACGGCTTCCGCTTCCACCCCTCCCAAGATCGACCGTCCTCTCAATGTGATTGTCGCCACCGATTGTGGCAGCACCACCACCAAAGCCATTCTCATCGAAAAAGTCGGAGACGAGTACCGGCAAACTTATCGCGGAGAAGCGCCGACGACGGTCGAAGCGCCGTTTGAAGATGTGACTCGTGGTGTGCTGAATGCTATCGCTGAAATCGAGGAATTGTCCGGACGGAAAATCTTAGATGGTGACAAAATCATCACGCCCTGCCGGAATGATAAGACTGGTGTGGACATTTACATCTCGACCAGCAGCGCCGGCGGTGGTTTGCAGATGATGGTGACGGGTGTCGTACAGAACATGACGGGCGAAAGCGCGCAGCGAGCGGCGCTCGGTGCTGGGGCCATCGTCATTGATGTATTGGCGGCTAACGATGGTCGCTTGCCTCATGAAAAGATCGAACGTATCCGGTCCATGAGACCCGACATGATCTTGATGTCCGGTGGGACTGATGGAGGGGCCGTCACGCATGTCGTGGAGATGGCGGAATATGTGGCGGCGGCGGAACCACGACCACGGTTCGGCATGACGTACAAGTTGCCGCTGATTTATGCGGGCAACAAGGAAGCCCAACCGCAAGTGAAAAAAATCCTGGAAGAAAAGTCAGCGCTGGTCGTGACGGAAAATATACGGCCGGTCCTGGAGCGAGAGAATCTAGCTCCGGCGCGAAACAAGATTCATGACCTGTTTCTCGAACATGTCATGCAGCAGGCGCCCGGTTACAGGAAACTGATCGACATGACCGGGGCGCCCATCATGCCGACTCCGGCAGCAGTCGGTCTGATCATGGAGACGATCGCGAAACGGGAACATTTGAATCTTATCGGCGTCGATATCGGAGGGGCGACGACGGACGTCTTTTCTGTTTTCGACGGCGTATTCAACCGGACGGTAAGCGCCAATCTCGGCATGTCATACAGTGTGTCGAACGTGCTGGCGGAGGCGGGACTGGCCAATATCATGCGCTGGGTGCCGTTCACGATCGATGAACAGACGTTGCGCAATCGCATCAAGAATAAGATGATTCGTCCCACGACCATTCCACAAACGCTCGACGAACTCCAAATCGAACAGGCGATCGCTCGTGAAGCCTTGCGGCTGGCCTTGATTCATCACAAGTCGCTGGCCACTGGATTAAAGGGCGTGCAGCAGGAGCGGACGATCTCCGATGTTTTCGAACAACAGACATCCGGCAAAACATTGATCGACATGTTGAAGCTGGATCTGATCGTCGGAAGCGGCGGGATCCTGTCCCATGCCCCTCGCCGTATCCAGTCGATGCTGATGATGGTCGATGCCTACGAACCGACCGGCTGTACGATGTTGTCGGTCGACAGCATCTTCATGATGCCGCACCTCGGAGCGCTGTCCACGATCAATGAGAAAGCGGCGACCGACGTCTTTGTTCGAGATTGCATGATTTATCTGGGGACCTGTGTGGCTCCGATCGGGCAGGGCAAAGACGGGGAAGTGTGTGCCGACTATGAAATTACCTGGCCCGACGGAAAGGCCTCGAAGGAGCGATTGAGGTTCGGTGAGCTGCGGCTGTTTCCATTGGAATCAGGCAAACAAGCCACGATCATGGTTCAGCCTGCCAAACAGATCAACGTGGGTGCGGGTGCGGGCACGGCGATCACAAAAGAAGTCCTTGGCGGCGTTGTTGGACTGTTGCTTGATGGCCGTGGCCGACCCTTTCGACTTCCCGCCGAGCAACAAGCTCGTGTCGCGGCCCTCACGAAATGGTTTGACGCAGTCGGGTTGTACCCGACTGCTAAGTAGTGAGGACTGAGGTGCTAAGAGGAGACGCACTCACTCAGTCCACAGTCCTCGTTGCTCAGTCCTGCTGAACAAGATGCCTCATTCATATACCCCAGGCCTCACCGTCACTGATCATACGGTCATTCATCGGCGGCGCATGCTGCCACTGCCGGGGAAAGTATTAGTCAATGTCGGTGACAGAGTCCGTTCCGATCAGGTGGTGGCCCGAGCCGAGTTGCCGGGGAAAGTGTTTCCCATCAACCTCGCCAATCAGCTGAGCGTAGCGCCTGGAGAAATCAAAGACTATCTGATCAAGAAGCAAGGCGATGTTATCGAGAAAGACGAGATTCTTGCGGAGAACAAACCACTGATCAAATGGTTCAAGACGGAGATCCGATCGCCGGTTGCGGGCACGATTGAATCGGCGTCGCTGGTCACGGGGCAAGTGCTCTTGCGTGAACCTCCAAGGATGCTCCAACTGCTTGCTTATGCGGATGGAGCCATCGTCGAAACGATTCCTCAGCAAGGTGTCGTGGTCGAGACGACTTGTAGTTTAGTTCAGGGTATTTTCGGCATCGGCGGGGAAACCTCCGGCGAAATCGTGATGGCCGTGAAGGCTCCTGATGAACCTCTCACTCCAAGTCATTTCAATTCGACCATGAAAGGAAAAGTCGTGGTCGGAGGATCGTTCCTCTCATTCGACGCCATGAGCCAGGCCAGGGCATTCGGGGTTGCCGGTGTGGTCGTGGGAGGAATTCATGATGAAGATCTGCGGGCTTTGTTGGGGTATGACGTCGGGGTGGCTATTACGGGAGCGGAGCAGGTTGGATTTACACTGATTTTGACCGAAGGGTTCGGGGCAATTCCGATGGCGGCCAAGACCTTCAAGTTGCTCTCCACTCATGCTGGGAAGAAAGCCTCGATTTCAGGCGCCACCCAGATCAGGGCCGGAGTCATTCGCCCGGAAATTATCATTCCGCGGGGAGAGAGCGTTGTTGGGATAGTTGCTCAGATGCAACGTGAAGGAATTCGTCTTGGCGACCCGGTCCGCATCATCCGTGATCCATTGTTCGGACGCATCGGCGAAGTATCGGCGCTTCCGTCCGAGCTCACCAAGATTTCCACAGAGAGCGAAGTGCGTGTATTGGAGGTGAAGTTTTCCGATGGGAAACGAGTCGTGATTCCACGGACCAATATCGAGGTGATCGAAGGGACATGATGGACGTCGAGCTGCAGGTAAGTCGAGTGTGCTGGATTCTGATGCTTTTGGGCTGCTTGTCTTCTTCCGTGTCAGCGCAGCCATCGTTAAGGGCTCCCCAAAACGTTCGGGTCTTCGATACGTCGAACGACGGAGGGGAAAGTCTCACGGTACAGTGGGCTCCTGTGCCATGGGATGGGCCCGACATTCGCTATCAGGTCTTGATTGGAGAAGCCTCGGCAATTGATCCAGCGACATTCACGATCATTGCGGAATTTCCGGCCAACACCCACTATGTCAAGGACACGAAAACCGCCTGGTGGACCAGGAGATCGGACAAGACGTGGCATCAAGCGATCATCAAGAGCGCGAAAGGTGTCGAGGTGAAGGACGATACGCCCTATGCCGTCGCCGTCGCTACCGTGCAAGAAGATCGGCGTGAATTCAGCCCCATACAGATCGCCACACCGGCAGCCGACTGGTTTAACTGGAACCAGCTCAACAATCTGATCATCGCCGTCTCATTCGGCGGGCTGGTCTTCTACACGATCAGTCACGCCAAGCGGAATAACATTTTTCTTCGTCGTATCCCGGGTCTCGATGCGGTGGATGAGGCGATCGGGCGCGCGACGGAACTGGGCAAGCCGATTCTCTATCTCACCGGTGCGCACGACCTGCATGATCCCTCGACCATCGCCGCTGCGGTCATCTTAGGCAAGGTGGCGAAACGGGCGGCTCTGTATGAAACGGAACTGATAGTGCCTCACCGCGAGCCGATTACGATGGCGGTCTGTCAGGAGATTACCAAGCAAGCCTATTTGGAAGCGGGAAAGCCCGATCTCTTCAAGGAAGACGCCAACTTTTTTATCACGGCCGATCAGTTCAGCTACACGGCGGCGGTGGACGGCATTATGTTGCGGAAGAAGCCGGCCGCCAACTTTTTCATGGGAGCCTACTTCGCCGAGTCATTGCTGTTGACGGAAACCGGCGCAAGTACCGGCGCGATTCAGATCGCCGGCACCGATTCAGATCACCAGTTGCCGTTCTTTGTGACGACCTGCGACTACACCTTGATCGGTGAAGAGCTGTACGCTGCCAGCGCGTACCTCTCCAAAGAGCCGGTTCAGATCGGGACGCTCCGCGGTCAAGATATTGCGAAGGCCGTGATCTTGGGTGTGCTTGCCGTCGGAACGGTAGCGGCGACGGTCGGAGTCGTCACCGGCGCGCAATGGCCGCAGATCTTCCTCGATCTCTTCAGAGACCTCAAATGATCTTCCTGCGCCGGCAACTTCCACTCTTGATCACGTTGATCACCGGTTTGCTGTTCGCAGGGCCGTATTATATTCCGCAGCCGGCTTTGGAACAGATACTCATGTCCGCACACTGACCGCAGATGACTCTGGATCTGTTTTGTTTTAGGAGCTGAAATGATCTTTCTGCGACGACAACTTCCCCTCTTGATCACTCTTATCACTGGTTTGCTGTTCGCGGGCCAGTACTATGTGCCGCATCCGGCCTCGGAACAGATGCTCACCTCGGCCACGAAGTGGCTGCAGATCATCGGAGGATTCGCATTGATCTTGGGTGTGACCAGTCTGTTTCATCAACATGCGGTCAAAATCAAACGGCAAGAAGCAGGATGGGGCTATAGCCTTATCTTGTATGCCGGCATGCTCGGAACGATTGCCGTTGGACTGTGGGCCAACGGAAAAGAAAGCGTCAATGGGGCCATGACGGCATTCGGCTGGGTGTACAACTTCATGATGGTGCCGTTGCAAGGCACGATGTTCGCCATCCTGGCATTCTTCATCGCATCGGCCGCTTATCGTTCGTTTAGGGCCAGAAGTCGTGAAGCGGCGGTGCTCTTGGTGGCGGCCGTGATCGTGATGATGGGACGGGTGCCGCTGGGTGAGTATTTGATTCCCCTGAGCGGCGATGTGTCTTCGTGGATTTTAAATGTGCTCAACTCCTCCGTGCGCAGGGCCATTTTGATCGGAGTCAGCCTCGGAGCCGTCGCCTTATCGTTGAAAATTATCTTCGGCGTGGAGCGGTCGTATCTTGGAGGCGGGAAGGAGTAGAAATTGCAGGACCCTTTCACTGCGCGCGACTGGCTCACGCTCGGCGCCACCCGCGGTTCATGGGTGAGGCGATACAGGAGAAGGCATGAGTTTCGCTGAACGCATGCTCAAGATCGATCGGCGGATTATTTTCCTGGTGATCGGTCTCTGCACCCTCCTGCCGTTGCTGTACCCAGTCGGTTTACCGATCAAGATTTCTTCGGAAGTGCGCGGGGTCTACGACCACATCGAATCGTTACCGGAACGTTCGGTCTTCCTGCTGTCAATCGATTTCGATCCGGCGTCTAAACCAGAACTCTATCCGCAAGCAATTGCGCTGCTGCGGCACGCCTTCAGAAAAAACCTTCGAGTGATCGCCATGACACTATGGGTGTCCGGTACCGGGATGGCCGATCAGTTGGTCACGCAAGTCGCGAAAGAGATGGGGAAAGAATACGGAAAAGACTATGCCTTTCTCGGCTGGAGTCCTGGAGGGCAAGCGGTGATCATCAATATGGGACAGAACCTTTATTCGGCCTTTCCCAGCGACTATAGCGGCAAGCCTACGAAAGACTTGCCGATTTTGGATGGCGTGCGAAATTTAAAAGATGTCACCTACATGGTCAGTCTGGGAGCCGGAAGGCCAGGAGTCGAAGAGTGGTACGTCTTCGGCAAAGATAAATACAAGTTTGAAATGGGCGGCGGATGCACGGGAGTCATGGCTCCGGGACTGTATCCGTTGCTACGAAGCGGACAGATCAATGGCCTCATCGGCGGTCTCCGCGGCGCGGCGGAATACGAAAGTCTCATCGGCCAGAAGGGCAAGGCCGTGGCCGGAATGGATGCCCAATCGGCGACGCACGTTGCGATCATTGTGCTGGTGATCATGTGCAACGTGTTTTATTTTTCCCTCCGGCGGACATCTCAGGCACAGGGACAGGTCGGTTAACGGATAGGGGATCTGGATGGATGCCACGGTACTAGGGGCCTGGGTTGCGACAGGATTAACTCTGCTGATCTTTTCCTTCCTGTACAAAGACAACCCGCTTTTCAAACTGGCGGAACATCTCTACGTCGGAGTCTCCGTCGGGTACATCATCGTCAAGACGTACGATACCGTGATTGTCCACTTGGTCGTCAAGCCGATCATGGACAATGGAGAAATCGCTCTCCTGATCCCGGTCGCTATCGGGATGCTCATGCTGACTCGATATGTGCCGAAGGCAGCCTGGATGTCCCGATACGCATTCGCCTTCATTGTCGGGATGGGTGCGGGGTTGGCAATTCCCAGAACCATTTCCTCTTTCATCTTGAAGCAAATCGAGGATACCGTTCGTCCGTTGTTGTCGATCGCGGGGCCGGACGGCCTCACTTTTTCGATGAATCTTCTCAATCCAGCCAGTAATCTCAACGCGCTTATCATCTTGTTCGGGGTCAGTTCAGTGTTGTTCTACTTCTTCTTCTCGATCGAACATAGCGGGACGGGAAGAGCTGTCGCTCGAACCGGCATCATCTTCCTGATGATTTCTTTCGGCGCAGGATTCGGCTATACGGTCATGGCTCGCATGTCGCTCTTGATCGGCCGATTGACCGATTTGATCGAATTCTCCGATGCTTCGTATGGGCGCCCAACGATCTGGTTGACCCTCTTAACCATTGGGGCGCTCATTGTCATCAGTCGGCGTGCGCGACCTGAGCCTCCTCAAGAAGGTTGAGGGTGAGGTTCAGTCGGAAAGGCCTTGCCGCTCGCATCTTCAACTCAGCCTCGACCTTGACCTTAGCCTTCCGGTCAGTTGCAGTCGCTCAGGTCCGTCCCCTACAATGACCACCGCTATGGCTATCGATATCGCAAAAAATTCCGCCTACTATCCAGTCTTGCGGAATCTCCAATTCTCGCCGATTAAGCAGGGGGACGATCAGTTGATTGTGTTGTGGGACCCGAGCGGGTTGAGTAAGGAGAAGCTGGTCCTGCCGTTGAACTTTTTTTTCATCGTACAACATTTTGATGGTGAACATTCACTCCAAGAGATCGGTGTGTTGTACCTGAAACGGTTCGGCGAGTTTCTCTTGCCGAGCAAAGTGGAGCAACTGGTGGTGGATCTGGACCAGAAGCTCTTCTTGGAAGGTCCTCAAGCTGAAACAGCGCGGCAGCAGGCTCAGATCAACTATCGGCAACAGCCGGCCCGCCCGGCAATATTTGCTGGACGGAGCTATGAAGTAGATAGCGCCAAACTGCGGAAGCAGATCGACGGTTTCTTCACATCGGGCGAGGGGCCGGATTTTAAGCCTTCAGAGAACCGTGGCAAGTTGATCAAGGGGCTCGTTGTGCCGACCTACGATCTGAAGCAAGCAGGGCCGGTCTATGCATGGGGATACAAAGAGTTACAGGAAGCCCAGCAGCCTGATGTCTATATTATTATCGGGACCGCCCATGCGGGCCTTGAAAATATCTTCGCCGTCACGGACAAGAATTTTGAGACTCCGTTGGGAGTGGCGCATGTTGATCGGACGATCGTGGATCAGTTGAAGGGATTGGCGCCGGAATACTTCGAAGAAGACATCGCCCATCAATCGGAACATGCCATTGAGTTCCAACTGCCGTTCCTTCAAACGACCGTCGGCAAACCCGTAACGATTGTTCCGGTACTGTCGTCGTTTTCCGCGTTGAGTCTGAATGATCCTACAGTTCGGAGTTCAGTGGATCGATTTCTCAGCGCCTTACGAGACACACTTGGTTCCTCCGGAAAGACCGTGTGTGTCATTGCGGCAGGGGAGTTGGCTCATCTCGGTCTTCGCTATGGTGACACTGCTCCACCGACTGATTTTTCGTTCCACCGGTCCATGCAGCGCGACTTAGAAATGTTGAAACCGGTTGAAGAGCTCAAGCCGGAAGAATTTGCCGGTTTTATCCAAAAGGAGAACGATCAGCGGCGTATCTCCGGCTTCTCACCCATCTATAGCTTGCTGCGGTTGATCCAGGCAGAAAAGGGCCAGGTCCTCCGCTACGATCGAGGGATTACCGACCAATACAACTCTACAGTCACCTATGCCAGCATGGCGTTCTTCTAGTTGACCAGGCTGAATAGGTATTGGATCGCCTAGACAAGCGTCATCTTAACTCGAAAGAGCGCTCTCTCTGTCAGAACAGGGAATTCTTGCTGAATGAGTCTCTGCATGTTCTCATCGGAGCATGATTGTTATCAAACTGGCGAAAGTATTAAGATCAACACTTATATGGAATTTTCATTGGGGAATAAGAGCGAGTCATGGTAAGGCGCTGGAGCCCTATCTTTTTTGTTCTTGGATTCTTGCTGAGTGAACTGAGTGATGTCCTGTATCGACAGGCAACCGCAGAATCAGTGATGGAAGGCGACCTGCCACATCAGCTGCAATTGCTGCTTAACCAAAAAAATGAACACCCATCTGACCCTGAATTCCTCGTTCGCTTGGCGGACTTGTATCTAGATTTTGGCGATGAGGACTCTCTCCCGACATCAAAGCGCAGAGACGCATATGAAGAAGGCGCGAAGTTTGCGCGCCGAGCCATGGAGCTTCGAGAACGAGATGCCGACGCCCACTACCTCTATGCGGCAAACTTGGGAAGCGCCACACAACTCACAGGCATGATGGCGTCCGTGTTGACAATTCAGGATTTGAAACGACACGTGACAAGGGCCTTGGAGCTGAATCCGCGCCATGCACCGGCATTACATATGATGGGAATGATGCTGGAAGAGCTGCCGTGGTTTTTAGGCGGCGATGCGGATGGCGCGCTCACGTACCTCCGGCGTGCGGTGGCTTCCGACACGAAATATTGTCATGCGCGTCTCGATCTGGCCAAAGCATATATCAAGCGTAAGAATCCGAATTCCGCTCGGCGAGAACTTGAGGCTATTTTGCGACAGCCGCTTCCATCGGATGCATCCGCAAGTGACAGGCGCCATAAGGAAGAGGCGTTACAACTGCGGGATTCTCTGAGGAATTCCTAGAAGCGACGGGCATTCTCGCGAACCGGTGGTTTTTCCGATCCTCGTCATGAGGTGTGTGCACCTATGTGGTCGCACCGTCTGAATCTATTCGAAGTCTTCAAGGCCACGACTCTCGGTATACTAGCCGTCCTACTATTTTCCGTCGGCAGTGCAACGCATCCCACCACTATTAGTGCCTATCTATTGTTCTCTGCCATTATGATGCTTCAAGGAATCGAGATATTTACTCCCTCGCTCTCAACGAATGCACTCGACTCCAAGCACCGAACTCTCTTGCTGCATCTTAGCATCCTGGCCCAGCTGATCCTCGCTTCGTCCCTCGTTGCCGTGACGGATGGGAGCGGTAGCATTTACGAGTTAGTATATTTGTTGCCTATTGTTTCAGCGGCGACGAAGTTGTCTGGGCGGGAGGTGGCCCTTGTCGTGGGTGCAGCAATGATTTCCATGATCGGATTCATTGTGGCGGGTGAAACATTGACTCCTTCTGTCGTCCATGTCAAGGCATTCCAGGATGCGGTGTCTGCAACGGTCTATTTTTCGATGGCTGGGTTGCTGGTCTATTTCTTTGTGAAAGATGAGCGGAAACAACGCGAAAAGTATCAAAATCTGGCCGCTGCCCTCGTCGAGAGCAACGGAAAATTACAGGCCACTCAGGTTCAATTACGAGAACGTCTCGATCAAGTGACGAAGATGGAAGAACGACTCCAAGAAATCAGTCAGATGGCCGTGCTGGGAGAGGTCGCCGGCCAAATCGCTCACGAAGTTCGTAATCCGCTCGGAATCATCAAATGTTCGGCAGAAATGTTGGCAGCGAGGACGAAAGACGTTTCCACTCAGCGCCATATCGCGGTATTGCTTGAAGAAACCGCTCGGCTAGATAGCGCCGTGGAGAGCGTACTCCGACTCGGAGCTCCCCTGAGGATGCGCAAAGCCTCAGTCAATCTGACTAACCTTCTGAACAGTGTGACACAACTTTCTTCCGCATGGTCTCTTCCTCCTGGAGTGCGGATCAAAGTTGTCACAATGCCCGCTGAAATCCTCCTTGAAGGAGATTACGATCTCCTCCACCAAGCCTTCAGCAATCTGGTGCGGAATGCCTGTCAGTCCATGCCGTTTCAAGGGGTTGTGGAAATTTCTTCGACTATGTCTGACAACGGTCAACGGCTTGATATTTCGATAGTTGATAAAGGGGTGGGGATGTCGGATGAGGATGTCAAGCGCTTGGGTGAACCGTTCTTTACTAAGCGCAGAGGAGGTGTCGGACTTGGATTCTCATTTGCACGCCGGGTGATCGTGGAACATGGAGGAGCGTTACAGGTGACCAGCAAACAAGGTCGAGGGACGACCGTCATGATCTCTCTTCCGAGATCCGTACAGGACTCTACGAGACACTTGGTCAGCGCTGCAGGGTGGAGACGAGCTTAATGGCGACAATTCTAGTCGTAGACGACGAAAAAAACTACCTCTGGATGCTCGATGAACTACTCCGAGGGGAAGGGTTCGACGTCGTGACCAGCGAAAAGGGAGCCGATGCTCTCATCGTGTTGGGAGAAGCGACGATCGACGTTCTTCTGACGGACCTTCGTATGGCCGAAATGGATGGAATGACCGTATTGAAAAAGGCGCGGGAGATCTCACCGGCCACCTCCACCCTGTTGATGACGGCCTATGGGACCATTGAGCGTGCGGTCGAGGCCATGAGATACGGTGCCTATGATTTTATTGTGAAGCCGTTCGAGAATGCCCATCTCATCCGGGCCATCCACCGTGCGATCGAGCGAAGTGTGCTGGTACGCGAAAATGTCCGTTTATCCAGCTCGTTGGCTCGGCAGTTCCATTTTGACCGTCTGATAGGACGAAGTGCCGGGATGCTAGGAGTCTGGAACAAGATTTATCGGGTCACGGATTCAAGGAGCGCAGTGTTGATTTGTGGCGAGAGTGGAGTAGGAAAGGAGTTGGTCGCGCGCGCGATTCATTGCAACGGCCCCCGCAGTGGTTGTCCATTCCTTGCCGTGAATTGCAGTGCGTTGACTGATTCACTGGCCGAGAGTGAGCTGTTCGGGCATGAGAAGGGAGCATTTACGGGGGCTCTGTCGCGTCATCTTGGGCTCTTCGAACAGGCCAATGGAGGAACGCTTTTTCTGGATGAGATCGCCGATCTCCCCATGCCGCTCCAGGCCAAGTTTTTGAGAGTGTTGGATAGTCAAGAGATTCGCCGGATCGGGAGCGAAAAGACGTTTCATGTCGATGTCCGAATTTTGGCCGCAACTCATAGTGATTTGAAATCGGCGGTGAAAGAGGGGCGGTTCCGCGAAGATCTCTTCTTCCGACTCAATGTGGTGCAGATCGATATTCCCCCTCTTCGTGAGCGGGCTGACGACATTCCACTGCTGGCAGAAGCTTATCTTCATGGTCTTGTTCGAGAAGAAAAGGTTCGTGGCAAGCAATTCTCACAAGCGACTATTGAGTTGCTGAAACGATATAAATGGCCAGGAAATGTGCGTGAGTTGCAGAACGCAATCGCGCATGCAGCTCTGATGACGCAGGAAGATGAAATTCAACCGGACGACTTCCCTTTGGAACTTTCGGCGACCAGAGAATGGGAGCAGGCGTTCGATCGCATCTTGCCAGACGACGCGCCTCTAGACTCGACGTTGAAAGCTGTTGAACGGCGCATGATTACTCGTGCACTGGCACGCACTGGTGGTATTCAAGCGAGGGCCGCCGATTTATTACAGATCAGCCGTAGTCTGCTGCAATATAAGCTAAAGACGCTCCCCGATCCTTCGACTGATTCCTCGACGAAAAAGTAAGACTCGTTCAAATATTTTGACGGCGATTCAAATTATTTAACAGAGTCGAATCGTCACTTCTTCCTGCTCGATGAAGCTGCCTCATAACTCCCAAGATATAGGGAGTCTCTTACGTATAGCCACTCTGGCCTGATTTTTGTACGGCTATTAGTAGAAAGCTCTGTCCTTCACGTTCATAAGCATTCACGTGGGGACATATCGATGTAAGCGAAAGCTTCGTGAGGGTAGTCGGTGAGCGATCTCACGGTGTTTCAATGGGTTTGTTTGATTCCCGTCGTTGTGGGATCGCTCTATAGTATCGTCTGCTTGACTTGTGTCCTTATCGCCCGAGCGAAGCCCGTCCGCCCTCAAAACAATCCGACCGTCAATTGGCCGCCCGTTACGATTCTAAAACCGGTACACGGACTTGAAAAGAACCTGGAACAGAATCTCAGAAGCGCCTGCCGGCAAGACTATCCACACTATCAAGTCGTCTTTTCCGTACAGCATGAGCATGACCCTGCGATTCCTCTCTTGAGGAATCTCCAAACGGAATTCGGTCCTGAACTGGTCACGGTCGCCGTTGAAAACCGTCAAGCCGGTAGTAACGGGAAGATCAACAATCTTATCGGAGGATTGGCCCACGCACGGCATGAAGTCCTTGTCATCAGCGACAGTGACGTGCGGCTGAGGCCGGACTATCTGAGGACCATTGTCGCTCCGCTGGAGGATCCGGACGTTGGCTTTGTCTGTACATTGTACAGAGCCGTCATGGCGGACACGTGGTTCGAGAAAATGGAGTTGCTCACCATCAACGTCGAGTTGACGCCTAACATCATATTTGCCCTGATGACCGGTTCAGCCAAGTTCTGTTTGGGAGCGTCCACTGCCGTGCAGAGGTCAACGCTCGATAAAATCGGCGGTCTCTCCAGCCTCGCGGATTATTTGGTTGAAGACTATGAAATGGGGCGGCGCATTTGGTCCCAGGGGAAACGTATGGTCTGTCTGCCCTACTTCGTCGATACGATCGTAGACCTCAAAACCGCCACGGCCTGGTGGAATCATCTGGTGTATTGGGATCAAAACAATCGCGCCGCCAGACCGGGGGCGCTGTTTTCCACTCTCATCATTCGGCCGGTTCCGTGGGCGGTCTTATTTGCTCTCTCGACGCTTGGTTCGTGGCTCGGTCTTCTGGTGATGTCCGGCACGATTGTTATTCGACTCATTGTGGCTGGAGTGGTCATGCGATGGGGGTTAGATGATCGCGAAGGGATCCGCGCTCTATGGCTTGTGCCGTTTCGGGATATGGCGGCTTTGGGATCGTGGGCGTTGGCCTTCACGAAACGAACGACGGTATGGCGCGATACAGAGTTCGTCTTGACGAAGGACGGCCGGCTTGTCCTTCAGGAAGGTGCTGCGTGCGGAGGATCATTATCACAGGGGACGACTTCGGTCTCGCAATCCCGGTAAACGAGGCGATTGAAGAAGCCCACCGGAACGGCATTCTGACGACCGCCAGCCTGATGGTCGGGGCGTTGCATGCTGCTGATGCGATTGAACGAGCCAAGCGGCTTCCGACGCTCAAGGTTGGATTGCACCTTGTCCTCGTCGAAGGTCGGCCGGTGCTGTCCCCAGCCGCGATTCCGAACCTGGTCGACGAACGAGGGCTCTTTTCAACGCGTTTCCTGCAAGCGGGGCTCAAATTTTTCTTCCGTTCGGGTATCGCGCGGCAATTGGAGGCCGAAACGCGCGCGCAGTTTCAGGCGTTCAAAAGAACGGGTTTGGCGCTCGACCACGTAAATGCACATAATCATATGCATCTCCATCCGACGGTGCTGAGCATTATTCTGAAGGTTGGGCAAGACTTCGGGCTTCGCTCCATTCGCCTCCCGTATGAGCCGTTGTTACCCTCCCTGCGTGCCTGCCGAAATCGCCGCACAGGCCGGTTCTTGTCGTGGGCCATGCTGTGGCCCTGGATGCAGCTGCTCAAAACCCGAGTCAAGTTCGCCGGAATGGAGTGTAACGATTTTGCGTTCGGGTTTCACGATAGCGGTCACATCACGTCCGACTTGTTGAGGCAGTTTATCCGACACCTTCCTGCTGGAGTCACGGAGATTTACTGTCATCCTGCGACAAGACGTTGTCCGGAAATAGACGAAACCATGGTCGACTACGAGCATGAAGAAGAGTTCAAAGCCTTGATCAACGCGGATATCAAAGCTGCTTTGTTGCAACGGGGTGTGCAACGACTGACGTTCAGCCAACTACCCCCAAACTAGATAGGCAAGAGGTCACGCATGCTGAAAGTTCTCATTGCTATGACGATTGCGGCCGCTGCTGCAGCGGTCGGCCAGATTTTCGTTCGACAGGGGATGCAACAAGTGGGTGCGTTGGAACAGTATGCGCCCCTCGCTGTAATGGGATATTTCGGGCAAGCGCTGCTGAATCCCTACGTTGTCATCGGAACACTGCTCAACGGGGTATTCTATTTTCTGTTTCTGGCCGCCTTGTCGTGGACGGATGTGACGGTGGTGTTACCGATGACGGCACTTGAGTTCGGGATAGCCGCAATTCTGGCCGTGCTTCTGCTCAACGAAGTGGTTCCCACCATGCGTTGGGCGGGGATCGCGCTCGTGATTGTGGGCGTGTTCCTGATTGCCTTAGCCGGTGGGGAGACGGCCTGAAATCCATCACGTGCGAATGCCGAAAGGAGGGATCGTTATGTCATTGTCAACGGCGTCCGGTGCGACGGTCCAATCGCCGACCCGAAAAGTGCCTGCAGCCAAAATCCAGTTTCTGCCGGAAGATCGGGCCTGGATCGCCGATCGAATCCAGGAAGTTTTGGCGACGGGGCAATTGACGTTGGGGAAATACGGAACAGAATTCGAACAGAAATTCGCCCAGTTCTGCGGAGTGCAGCATGCGATCGCTGTGAACAGTGGAACCAGTTCCCTGGAAATCATACTCCGTACGATTGGTGTGGAGGAAAAAGACGTCCTCGTGCCGACCAATACGTTTTTTGCCACAGCGGCCGCCGTCGTGCACGCGGGCGGACGTCCCGTGCTGGTGGATATGGATCCGGAATCGTTTGGCATACGACCAGAGGATTTGGAGAAGAAGCTGACCTCGAACACAGCCGCAGTTATCGTGGCTCATATCGGCGGCATCGTTTCAAGACGGTTACCGGATTTGCAGGAATGGGCCGCCCAAAAGAGGATTAGCCTGATTGAAGACGCCGCTCATGCCCACGGTTCATCATACAAGGGTGTGCGAGCCGGCGCCTTCGGCATCGCGGGTTCGTTCAGCTTCTATCCCACCAAAGTGATGACCGCCGGTGAAGGCGGCATGATTGTGACGAACGATGCGCGCATCGCGGATGAGGCGCGTATCTATCGTGATCAAGGCAAGGCGAGTTTCACCGTCAACGCGCACGTGCGCATGGGATACAACTGGCGCATGTCCGAACCCCACGCCATCATCGGCTTAAAGCATCTGGAGCGACTGCCGGCCATGATCAGCGATCGTCAAAGGATTGCCGCGCTGTATGCTCGTGAGCTTCTCGCTTTGAAGGGACTCACGACTGTGACGGTGCCGACGGAAGGCGTCTGTAATTATTACAAATATCTCGTGGTGCTCAACGAACGGCAGGATCGAAAAACGCTGAAGACCTTGCTGCGCGAGCAGTACGGAGTGTCGTTGGCCGGAGAAGTGTATGAGGAGCCGTTGCACAAACAGCCGGTATTCGTCAAATACGTGTCCGGTCCTCTTCCTATGGCCGAGGATTATTGTGCGCGGCATCTCTGTTTGCCGATATTTTCAGGCATGGAAGAGGCCGAGGCTCGTCACGTCGTCGAGGCATTGAAGACCGTGATCGGTTAACCAAAGGAGTCGTGTCATGGCAAAAGTCGTCGTCACAGGAGGAAGTGGGTTTATCGGTTCGCACGTCGTCGATGCTCTGGCGGATGCCGGACATCAAGTAACCGTGGTCGATCACCGTGTCCGTCCGCATCGGACCGATGTGGGGTTCGAGGACGTGGACCTCATGGATCTCTCGTCAGTCCTTGCAGCGACCAAGGGAGCAAATCATATTTTTCACTTGGCCGCTGTTGCGAACGTGAATTACGCTTACAAATATCCAGTTTATACGGCCGCTCTGAATGTGATGGGTACGACGAACATTCTAGAGGCAGCCAGGATCAACGGCGCTCAACGTGTCCACCTGGCCTCGACCGTCTGGGTCTACAATGGTGCGCCGGATGGGAAGCCGGCTGATGAAACAGTTCCTTTTTACTTGGCAGGAGCCGGCCACATTTATACCTCGACCAAAATGGCGGCGGAGATGATTTGCCATAATTACTCTCAATTGTACAAGGTGCCCTTTACGATCTTGCGGTATGGGATTCCGTACGGTCCCCGGATGCGCGAAGAACTTCTGATTCCAATTTTCATCAAGAAGGCGTTGAACGGCCAGCCGCTGACTATCTCAGGTAAGGGCGAGCAATATCGCAACTTTGTCTATGTTCGTGACATGGCTGAGGCTCACGTGGATGCCATGAAAGAGAGCGCTGTCAATCAAACATATAACCTCGAAGGGGCGAGAAAAGTGACGGTTCTGGAAGTGGCTGAAGGTATCAAAAAGATTCTTGGCGATGATGTGAAGCTTGAATTCGTTCCGGCGCGTCCGGGTGATTTCGGCGGGAAAGAAGTTGCCGCCAATAAGGCTCGACAGGAGCTGGATTGGTATCCGACGACCCTGTTCGAAGAGGGATTGAATCGGACCATCCACTGGTTCCGGCAGAAGTGGATGTGTTAATGATCGTGGGTAATCTGTGAAGACCATAGACAATCTCGTTGCGGCTGGCTCCGTTGAACACCCCCCCCTCTCGATTCCGTCGCTCCTCATTCTCTGGGGGGGGCTGTTTCTTCTGATTCAACAAGTCGAACGGTTCTTCTTGTTCCCTACGACCCTCTCCATCGAAATCCCTACGCCATCCCTCATTATAAAAACACTCGCCGCTGGCCTTGTGCAGGACCTGACTGTCACTGGCGGTGCCTTGGCGGTTGGAAGTGTGCTCGCTCTTGCCATTGGTCTAGTCGCACTTCTGTTTTCGAGGCGTCGTACTGTTGCAACAACAAGTCAGATGTTCGCTACCTGCCTTAAGGTGTGTTTGGGGCTCATCGCACTCGCGCTGGCAATAATCATGATGGTAGACATGAGCTACTATCACTGGAACAATCAGCGCATGAATTTTGTATTCTTTGAATACGTTGCCGATTTCTTGAGCGCCCCTGTCAGTGGAACCCAGGAGTCTCAGGCTGCACAACAAACCGTCGCGGAGTTTGAGAACATGGGGACATGGGGAGTTCGAGCGTGCGCGTTTTTGTTCCTAGAGAGTGTGGCATTATTTGCGTGGTGGCGAATCGTTCACCGAATGATCACTCAAAAACGGACGGGAGCGACGTTGCCGAGACCATTCGTATTGAAGACCGTCGTCGCCATAATAATCGTTCTTGGAACCTTAGGAGCTTCACCATATCGCACATCCATCCAGCCATCAATCGAGAGCAACGCATACTTCATGCTTGCGCAAAACCCTATCCTGTTTTCGAAGGATGCCGCCCGCGCTGCATTATTCCACCACTGGGAATGGGTTTCCCAGCTCCCTGATAGCGATCTCTCAGTTGACGCCGCCGTTGGATTCTATCAAAGCTCCCGCATCGAAAGCGCTGTATTTCCGTACCGGCGATATCCGTTCGTGGGGTGGGCGCCAAGCCATGATGTGCGGCATTTCCGAGAACCGCCGAACGTGTTGGTGATTTTTGTGGAAGGACTGGATCGACGTTACTTGGGTCAGACAATTTATGCCGACCGTCCGATTCGGGTGACCCCGTTTCTTGATAGTCTGAAGCAAGACAGTGTGTATTTCGACAATTTTTATTCCAACGGTGTCCAGACATCGCGCGGTCTCTTCGCGACGCTCTGTTCCTACTATCCGAGGCAGGGGGCTGCGGCAATGAAAACTCGCTCGACAAGCGGGTACTTATGCCTACCCTCCTTACTCCATGAGCGGGGCTACAGGACGGAAATGGTGGTCGGACAGCATGGATCCGTCAATAATCTGCGAACCTTTTTTACGGAAAATGGGATCGACCGTTTGTACGACCTCGGTGATTTCCCTCCACATGCCGAGCGGATGGGACTGGGCATGACCGATGCCGCGATCTTCGATTTCATGACAGCACGTCTGAGGGCGGCTCGGAGCTCTGGCCAACCATTGTTTTTGACGACGCTCACACTGAGTATGCACCATCCGTTCGTATTTCCAGTAACTCGTGAAGAAGTCAAGACGCTTCAGGGGGAGGGGGATCGATACTTACCGGCCCTTCGTTATTTTGATTCGGAATTCGAGCGATTTTTTACCGGATTGCAACGTGAGAGTTTGCTGAAGAATACGATCGTGTTTGTACTAGGAGACCATGGGCGACATGAGGAACTAGGCCGAACAGATGTTGAGAAACAAGTCGGTCATTTCCTGACTCCGCTGTTCATATGGCTGGATGACTCATTGCGAACCGACGAGACGTATCGCCCTCGGACTGTGGGCACGATAGCAAGCCAGGTTGATGTGGCTCCCACGATTCTCGCCCTTACCCGTTCGGTCCCAAACCTCTCTCCTTTCGTCGGCCATGACTTGAGCTGTTTATTGGTAGGAGATTGCCTCAAGGATAATACCGCCTATTTAACAAGTGTCTATGATGATCTGATTGGGTTGGTGAAGGATAAGGGAATCTTGCTGTATTCGTTCCGAAAGGAAAGGTTTTATTGGACCGATTTAGCCATGCGCTCCATAAGCGTCGATTCACCTCAATCGGCAGATGCTCCGTCGATATATCGAGAATTACTCTCACTGTATCTCACCTCGAATATTCTTCTTGAACAAAACCGCATCTGGTCTTGGCCGGAATTCAAAGAGGCTCTTTACTTCGGCAGAGAGGTTCCTCCGCGTTCGACCGTCCCCTCCCTCAGGCGTTCTTGAGATCTGAAGGATTGCCTGCTGTCTTCCCATTGACCTGCCTATAGGGTGTATGGTTATCTTTTGCGCTGGTTGCAATTGTTTTAATAGGCTTGTTGTCGAGACTGACGAACGAGTCTTCTTGATGAAGCGGTATCGACGTAGTGTTGATCCATTGGTTGATGATACTTGTATACATCCTGTTGTCTGGATGTGGTTCAGCTGATGCCGAGGAGGTCCATGGTCCTCCACAACCACAGCAGGGTGGTTCGCCCATTCAAGAGGAGGGACAGGAGAACGTTCCACCCAAGACCTTGGTCGATGTCGATGGGCATCCGGTGGAGCATGCTCTCAAGTCACTCCCGGCAGAATCCGAGTATACGGTTATTCCGCTACCCTCATTTTCTTACAATTTCAACGAACGGTACTGGGTCGGGGCGATTGCGCCCATCTTAAAGTCTGATTCAAAAGGGCATATCAGAGATATTTGGGCCCCACAATATCTGTATAACCCGCTTGTCGGGCACGGCGGTAGTTTGAGTTACTATGGATACCCCTCAGATAACGAACAATACCGTGCATCCGTCTGGTATTCCGAAAAAGTTGATCGTGGGGTAGACTTCGGGTACAAGAATGTGGCGGCCGGGGGCGGACGATACATGCTGACGGCTGACTTTGCCGCGTTTAATAATCCCTTTGCCAGGTTTTTTGGCTTCGGGGATAGGACAACGGAAGCGCAGCAAACAAATTATAACTCTCGAGAACTACTCGTCAAATTGGCCGCTGGTCTCAACCTTACCCCAGACCTTTCGGTTATGTGGACGGAAAGATTGCGTATTGTGGGAGTCGGTGAAGGAGTAGTCAGTTCGCTTCCTCAAACTAAGCAACTATTTCCAGCAGTTCCTGGTATCCAGGGAGCTCAGGTGTTGGGGCATGGTCTTGTTCTTCGCTATGATACCAGGGATAGCCAACTCATCCCGACCAAAGGTACGTATGGGACCGTCGCGGCCGAGTTTAATCAGAACTTGCAGTCGGGTGACGAAAATCAGTGGGGACGTGTTACGCTGGATGCCCGGCATTTGATTCCTCATGCCTCGAACCGCATGGTCTTTGTCTCTCGCCTGTTCTTCGATGTCGTATTCGGACAAAACGAACGTAAGGGGACGGAACTCGGGGTGCCGTTTTATGAGCAACCGACGCTTGGCGGAGAAGATACCCTTCGTGCGTTCGGTCGTAATCGATACATCGGCAGCTGGGCCGCGTTGGTTAATCTTGAAGAGCGAGTGCATTTGCTGGATAAGAAAGTTTTCGACCATGATATTCGCTTAGAGCTTGCTCCGTTTCTCGACATAGGGCGTGTCGGACGAACCGGAAGTGATATCGCGATGCGTCTCTTCACGAATGTCCAAGTCAACCCTGGCATCGGGCTTCGCTTGCTGGCAATGCCAAGCGTCGTCGGACGGTTCGATGTCGCCTATGGAAAAGACGGCATGAATGCCTTTGTAGGACTGGATTACCCTTTCTGATGTTCACAAAACCCCGCACAAGGTTTGTGTGCCGGAGGCAGAACTTGATGAAACGAGCGGGTTGGGTTTTGAATATCGTCGGTGGGCTGGTCTTGCTCGTGATGCTAGGCGGTTGCGTTGCGCCCCTTTTGAATGCAGCAGCTTCAGGTGACACTCAAAGGGTGTTGCGTCTTTTAGGCGAAGGACACCATGCGAATGAAGAGTTTCCTATTGTGGGGACAAGGCCGCTGACACTCGCCGCGGCGTATGGGCATACCGATATCGTACGTGTGCTTCTTGAGGCGGGAGCAGAAGTTAACGCCGAAGATTTTACTGGCTGGACCGCGCTACATGCCGGATCGTTTGCGGGAGACGTGGAGACCGTGTCGCTTCTCTTGAACCGTGGCGCTGTTTCCGGGCAAGATGCATGGTTCCTACGTAGTCCATTGAAAATTGCTGAGGCATTGGAACACAAAGAAATTATTCCACTTTTACAGAAATCCCAAGAGAGTCTCATCGGCAGGGCCGCACCTTCTCTCCAAGAAATCGAAGGCAAAGTCGAAGAGGCTGGCGGTCTAGCGCCGGACCTCGGGCTCCTCGCCCATCTATAGCTTGCTCATGATGATCCAAGCCGAAAAGAGCCATGTCCTCCGCTACGATCGAGGGATCACCGACCAATATAACTCCGCGGTCACTTACGCCAGCATGGCGTTCTTCTAAGAGTTGAACGAATCGAACGATTACCGTGGTGAGATGGCCGGGCGAAGTCCTGCCAGAGCGACGAAGACGTGAAAGTCGCGAGCGCAGGTGACAAGAGAGGCCTGGTGATCGAGACAGCTTTGAGCGATGAGGGTGTCTGCCAAATTCGCTCGGCGACCGGTTCTGAGCACTTTTGCTCATAGCAGTCCGGTACGTTCCCAAAAGCCTTCGGTAATTGGAAAGGTTGGAAGCTCAAGGATTGTCCGTCTCAAGGTCGGTGAGAGATTGGGATCGCTGAGAAGTTCTGCCACGGTGACTGGTGAGAGGACTCCAACCTGGTCGATGAAGGCCTGATCGACGAAATCCACGTCCGCACCGTCATGGCCCTGCAAATAAGCGATAAGAGAACTCGTGTCATGGCAGAGCATCAGTCTTGACGCAGTTCCGACAGCTTGATCCCGAACTTCACTTTGCCTCGTAAACGGCGTAGTCGACCGTAGGCTCCGCTGGCCGCGACCAGTTCCAATATAAAGAACCATATGTACATACGGCTCTTCAGAACCCGCAGTTCGTCTTTTCTGGCCCATGGAGTGTGGATGAGGGAAATCACCGAGTTTATCAAAAAAGAGAATGACCAACGGCGTACTCCGACTTCTCAAGGGCCACATTCTCCGTTACGATCGAGGGCCTACCGACCGATATACTGATGAGACGTCAAAGTGTGCGTGTGTAACTTCTCTGAAAGTGCATTTCTTCACGTAAAACAGGCGATTATTGAGATCACGCTACGCACTATTTGATGGCCGGCTCAGTAACTCCACCGGGACCATCTCGCCTCGATGCGTCGCCGCTAGCACCTGATTGCACTTTTCCAACTGTCCGGCCCTTCCCATAGCACGAGGTTCCGCATCATAATGGCTTTTGTCGCGGACGGATGGGACTCGTGACCGCCGATCCTTTCAATGATCTCGATCGCAGGGTACCGCATGAATGTCAACCTGTATCATTCAAGATACGTGGTTGTCTCTATTCAGAGACGCACGAGCTCGCACAGGCCGCACACTCTCGCGCAACGCACTGGAAATATGATAGGCGATTTTTAGAAAGAGAGAGGCAAGAGACATGCAGCATGTTGCGCGCACAGAAGAAGGAGCATCCCATGAGACGCTCATCAATCTTGGTTGCAATCGACAACGGACAATTGCGTCGAACCGTGACAGCGATGTTGCTTACCCAGGGATGGGAGGTCATAGAAGCTTCCGTGCCTATCCGACCGGTTCCGGCGGCCGGTCGTCATACACCCGAACTTGTGATCGCCGACCGTTGCTACAGGGAATTTCCTGAAGCCTTCGCGTTCACGCGAAATCTCCGCAAGCTGTATCCGGCGATTCCGATCATTTTGATAGCGGAGCGGAGTTCGGAGGAGCAGGTTATTGCGGCGTTGAAGGCCGGAGCCAACGACTATATCAAGCAGCCCTTCGCAGAGGACGAAATGGTCGCCGCCGTCCGCCGTTGCCTATCGGGCAGGGAAGAGCAGGAACCCTCGGAAGGATCGGCCGAGGCATCCGGCCTGATCGACGGTCATCGGATGGTGGGTGAAAGCCAGGCGATGTGCGATATCAAGGCACATCTTGGAAGGGTGGCAGGGACGGACTGCACCGTCTTGATTACGGGGGAGAGCGGGACGGGAAAAGAACTCATCGCCGAGATGATCCACAGGCAAAGTGCCAGGCGGCAGGATCCGTTCGTGTGTATCAATTGTGCGGCAATCCCCGATGCCCTGCTGGAAAGCGAGCTGTTCGGCTATGAGCGAGGTGCCTTTACAGGGGCGCTGACGATGAGAGAGGGGTTGTTGAAACAGGCGAACGGCGGAACGATCTTCTTCGACGAGATCGGCGATATG
>JAICWG010000164.1 GCA_025934915.1 Nitrospira sp. | reverse complement strand
GGCTTGGGACCTTGTGTTCCCAGACGCCGAATCTTTTAATGCTTGGGCCGAGGAACGGTACAGACAGCTCGTGAATGTCCTGCGCAGCAAGATGACGGAATGCGAGGGCAAACTGTTGAAATCGGCGGTCTAGACATTAAGTAGAATCTATGGTGAGCTATTGTGATGGAAAATGGGACTGAAGAGAAAGTGCGCCGGCTACTGGAACCCTTCTCGACAAGTCGGCGGCGAGCGGCTTTCACCGCAAGACGCGGTGAGGAGCGATGTTCTTACCGCGCCTTTATCACCGTGATTTCCGGCACGCCGCGACCGAGATGACCGAACAAGACGGGACAAAGCGCTCCGCCATATCCTCGAGAAATGCCAGGGCGGCTTTTCGGCCTCTGAGCACATCGATGAGCACATCCGTATCCAACATGATCTTTGTCACCGGAGGCCCATCCGCCCCATGCGGGATGACTTTCGGAGCGAACGGACAAACCGTCGGCGAGCTCCGGATGCGCGCCCTTCGTCCAAGCCCCGAAGCTGGCTTGCAAAGCTTTCTTGAACTTGATCCGTTTCAGCTCATGACGCAAGGCCTCTCCCACAACTTTGCTCTGCTCCCCTTTCGGAACCATTCGCTTCACTTCATCCAGCAGATCCTCCGGCAACGTAAAATTTGCCTGTCTGGTTATGCTTGCCACACTGCACCTCCTTCAACCTAGGCAACAGCCTATAGAGTGACATCGGGTTAAGAAACTGTCAAAAGCCGCCGTGGCAGGACAGCAAATGTACTGCCAATCATAGGACTGCCGGGACGTATAAAACAGACCGGCGTCGCCCGGACCGGTCCACGAGGTCTGCCGGAAGGGCCTATGGTCGTCTGCGGCGATTTCGAGGCCAGATCAAGTTTGGAGTTAAGCTTCCGGAGCTATGGTTGGATTAATGTTATGCCTCGATCCGAGTTCCCTTATCGCCTACCACCCTTATCGCCCAAAGCTGCCTACACCACCATGCTACGTTCGTCACTCGGGATCGCGACTTCAAGGGCTTCGTGTCGCTCGTGGGACTCCGCTGCCATTCCCTTTGCATAGTTGTATCCGAATTCATTCCATGGAGAAGCATATCGAGGCCAGAGTGTTCTGGTGGTGCATATAGACGGCAATAAGAGGCATGGAGCGCCACACCGCCGCGTTGACGATAACGCAGAGTTCTGAAAGACCCCCGGTACCTTTTCTGCTCCTTTTGCAAACTATTTCATATCGCGAACAGATGGCTTACAGCATCTCCAGTGAATGCGGATGCATTGTTGTCGGGTGCCAGGACGTTTCGTTGTACTCGGCTTTTGGGAGAACTGAAATTCGGTCAGCGATGATCGTGGCCGGTACCGGGTCATTGAATGAGGGACATACGCTCATATTTTAGTCATGCACAATACAAGATCAGACCCCTCCTTATGCCTTTCGAATGCCCTTAGTGACGACCGACTATTAGATCCTCAACGCATTCCCAACTGTCGCGGTCTCGCCATCAGCGTTTGTAGGTTGAGCAGCCGCAGGACGAATACATCTCGATGGGTTGGGTAAGGTTTGGGGAAAGTCCGAGGGCTGATTTTGCCAAACGTTAAACGTCATTTGTTCTGAACCGGAAGATCTATCCAAATAAGGATGAAATGAGGTCCTATGCATATAACAAGATGGGAATCTCAAACTTGAAGCGGAAATGTGATGCACAATACAAGATTTGACCCCACTCTTTTGATACGCTTGAGCTGGAAAATATGCCGACGGGGTTGCGCCCTTTAGAGTAACTGCATCACACGGTACCTAAGGACCCGCGACTAAGCTAGGCTCGAAAAAGTGGACGCCTTCAACCTATGATCTAAGGTCTGGAGGTGTGGGATGGAACGGTTACCGCGACAGCAGTATACGAAGGAATTCCGTGAGCAAGCTGTGCGGCTGGTTCTCGACCAGGAGCTGACGATTCCGGAGACGGCGAAACGACTGGCCATGTCGGAGAAGACGCTTGCGAACTGGATGTTTCGGGCACGGCATGGACAGCTGGCTGGGCTGGGCGAGACTCGGCGACCGGTCACTGATCGCGAGGCCGAGGTGTCCCGGCTGAAGCGCGAACTCGCCGAGGCCCGCATGGAGCGCGACATCCTAAAAAAAGCTACCGCATACTTTGCGAAGGCGCAGCTGCCCGGTACGCCCTCATGACGACGCTGCGTCGCCAGTATCCTATGGTGCTGCTGTGCCGTGTCCTCGAGGTGTCGCGGAGTGGAGACCATGCCTGGGCGCGTCGGCGACCGTCGAGGCGGGCGCAAGACAATGCGCGCCTGGAAGTGGCCATTCAAGCGGCTCATCACCGGACCCGTGCATCCTATGGGTCGGAGCGACTCCAAGCGGAATTGCGTGACGCCGGATTTCCGGCCAGTGTGTCGCGGATCAAGCGGCTGCGCAGGAAGCTGGGACTTCGCTGCAAACAAGTTCGGCGATTCACGACGACCACAGACTCCAATCATGCCCTGCCGGTGGCGGAGAATGTCTTGGCTCAAACGTTTGTTGCCACACAACCGAATGAGACATGGGTCACCGATATCACGTATGTCCTCACCGCGGAAGGGTGGTTGTATTTAGCTGGGATCAAGGATCTGTATACGTGTGAGGTGGTGGGCCATGCGATGGGCGCCCGGATGACGACGGACTTGGTGCGGCGTGCCCTGGTGGCGGCGGTCTGGGCGAAGCGCCCGGGACCGGGACTGATCCATCACTCCGATCGGGGCTCGCAGCATTGCGCCCCGGACTATCAACAGCAATTGCGTCAGTTCGGCATGACCGTGTCTATGAGTCGAAAAGGCAACTGTTATGACAATGCGCCAATGGAGAGTTTCTGGGGGACACTCAAGAACGAACTGGTGCACCAGCGACGCTATGAGACGCGGGCGCAGGCCCGGCAGGAGCTCGCTGAGTACATCGAGGTCGTCTACAACCGCCAGCGGCGGCATTCCAGGCTTGGGAATCTCTCGCCCACGGCGTTCGCCCAGCAGTGGGCCCGTCAACAGCCGGCGGCATAAGGCTGCAACTTATGGCGTCCACTATTGACGACCGGGGTCAGCGTGACCGGCTTCGTCATGACCCGATCCATGCCGGCCAGATGACACTTCTGGACTTCTTCGTCGGACGTATGACCGGTGAGAGCCACAATAGGCAGGTGGTTTGGCGTCCCTTCTTCGCGGCGACGAACTTCTCGGGTCGCTTCATAGCCATCCATCTCGGGCATCTCACAATCCATGAATACGACGTCATACGCTGTACGACTGATGGCCTCCACCACTTCACAGCCCGTACGAGCAATTTCGACCTGGCAGCCGAGCTTCTGTAAGAACTTACAGGCCACAACTTGATTGATTTCATTGTCATCCGCGACTAGGATACGCAGCGGCCCTACCGGTTCTCCTGCACCGCGTTGATCCGTGCCTAGCGAAGAGGCTACTGGATCTCGATGAATGGCCGGAAGAAGGTTGGTGGTATAGGCGAACGTACTACCCTGACCGAACCGACTATTGACAGTGATGGTCCCTCCCATCAATTCGACGAGCTGACGGCAGATCATGAGCCCGAGGCCTGTTCCCCCAAATCGTCTCGCGGTCGAAGCATCGGCTTGTACGTAGGCCTTGAACAACTGAGCCTGTTGCTCACGAGTTAGCCCGATGCCCGTATCTTGAACGCTCCACTGCAGCACCACCTCCTCTGAACTGTCCGACGGTTTTGACTTTACAGACACAGCAATCGTGACCACTCCATGTTGAGTAAACTTGTTCGCATTCCCGACGAGATTGAAGAGGATTTGTCGCAGCCTGATCGGATCACCTTGAAACTCCTCCGGGACATCGGCATCAATCTTCACCGAAAGAGTAAGACCTTTGTGGGCGACCAATCCCTCCGCCAATGTCGTGTGTCGTGACGTCGCGGATCAGCGCCCGCAGATTGACATCGGCCACCTCAAGGGTCATCTTACCGGCTTCGATTTTCGAAAAATCAAGAATGTCGTTCACTAACGTCAACAACGCCTCTGCCGAGCGATGCATCGTCTCGATCAGCACCCGCTGCTGGTCGGTCAATGATGTGTCTCTAAGGAGTTGCGTGCATCCCAACACACCATTCATGGGGGTCCGAAGCTCATGGCTCATCGTGGCGAGAAAGATCCCTTTCGCCCGCGCAGATTCTTCAGCGGCTTCTTTCGCGCGGCGCAAGGCCACATCTGAGGTGATATCAAGCCCATACGCACGGACTAGCTCCAACTCCCTCAGGGGGAAGAACGATCAGGCGATAACCCGATCCGCCACGACATGTTCGACTCGCGACAGAGCGGAATCGGTCGCGAGGCACTCGTGCAGCATTCCCGATAGATTTGCCGGAAACATCGCTTCGACGCCGGTTTCAAGAAGTCCACATTGCCCCATCACATTCAGCATACCGGTGTTGGCATAGAGCATGGCACCCGTCGCGTCAAACTCTACAATAGGATTTGGCGCATCCTCGGCCAGCCGTGCTGCTCGTTGCACATCTCTCTGGATCTCTATGGAATCCGTCAAATCACGGACCACAACCACACCTCCAACCGTCACTCCTTGTTGTGTTCTCGGCCAGAATGAAAGCGATAGCTCAAACTGTGTCGCATCCTCTCGATTCCAAAAATGGAAAGGGATCACGACAGGCTCGCCGGTGTTCACCATCCGAGTGAATGGACACGAGACCGCCTCACTTTCGCCTGACGTAAGGCAACCAATAAGGTCAGGAAACCTCCGTCCGAAGACATCACGTGTTCTGCCGACAAGTTGTTGCGCGGCGGGATTGAGGAATACGATGCGACCGTCTTGGTCTGTAATAAAAATCGCTCCTATTGAAGTCTCCAGAATGAGGGAGATATCCTCTCGGGTCAGCAGCCGAGCCAACGAACCATTGGAAGGATGGTCGGGAATGGGTGTGACAGGAACCGTCATACGTTGACCTGCATCACTATCACCTCACCGGTACAAAGGACACGGTCTATCAGACATATCTTATCGGTACCTACGGGTATATTCTGAATTGAGAATCCTGGAAACGTCATCCTGTAAGCAACCCAGAGTGACACACCATTGACGGTCGGCTGCGAGCAATTCGAACTGCACCATATGTGCTCGATTTTACCGGTTCGTAGCGGTCGTCCGCAGTTGCCACAGGTCGCTCCCTGCTACACTTCAATCAATCGGATGCTCAAGTCTTCGATCAAACTGCCGATACGGTTTCCGACAGGGTGAAAAAGGGCAAACCACCCGAGAGGGTGGGGCGCAAAGCCGAGGGACCTTAACAGGGACGGAACATGTTCCAGGGTCAGCCTAGCTGCCACACAACTAATGATCTGACCAGTCAGGCTCCTCCCATTCCCCCGGCGCCTTCCTCTGAATTCCAGCCTCAACTGAATGGAGGTGCCGCATGATTTCCGCTATCCATACAGCACTCTCGAGCCTGGCTGCCATCGGCAAACAGATTGAGGTCGTTGCGCACAATGTCGCCAACATCAATACCGACGGCTTCAAGAAATCCAGAACGGAGTTCGTCGAAATCCCGAGCGGTGGGGTCTTGCCTGTAGTTGAAAAAGACGACTCATCCGGCCCAACCGTTCTTCGCAACAGTACCGGCAATCAGACCATGGTCGAGCTCTCGAACGTGGATCTGGGTGAGGAAGTGGTACAGCAGATCATGGCTCAACGTTGTTTTGAAGCGAATCTCCAGACCTTACGAACGGGAGACGCCTTACTCGGCAGTATCCTGGACGTAAAGAAGTAGCTGACCATCGCCATTCGCCATATGCCACTCAAATCTCGGCTATCTTGAGCTTGACCGATGTCTCCTATGCACGTGCGGTCCCTGCAGACCGGACCACCCTTCGTTTTCTGAGACATAGCTTTCCCACCGATCCCTATGCTATGTCGAGGCCATGGTTTGTCCCCGTGTCTTGTTGGTCATTCCTCCCTTGACTCAGCTGAACACTCCCTACCCATCCACCGCCTATTTAACTGGGTTTCTCCAGTCCCGTGGGATCGAGACGGAGCAAGCAGACTTGGGCATTGAGGTGGTGTTGCGCCTATTCAGTCCCGAGGGGATCCGGACTGTCTTCCGACAACTTCACGGCCAGGAAGGCTCACTTCCCAAGGAAGCCATCGGGATGATGAGGGATGAACAGACCTACGTAAAGATGATCGGACCGGTCGTCGCCTTCTTGCAGGGCAAAACCCCTGAGCTTGCCGATCGCTTGATTCAATCCGGAGTGTTGCCCCAAGGCCCACGATTCCGGGGTCGTAAGAAATTCGCGCGCTCTGTATCAGTGGCTGATAGAGCCAAACAATGGGCGACGTTCTTCCTCGAAGATCTCGCCGATTTGGTGCAAGCCACTATTACACCGCATTTCGCCTTAAGCCGATATGCCGAGCATATCGGGCGCAGCGCCTCATCGTTTGATCAAATCACCACCGCCTTGGCGGAGCCACTGAGTCTGACTGATGAATGGCTCCTGGATGCATTCTGGAAACACGTCAACCGCATCAACCCATCGCTGGTCGGCCTCTCCATACCGTTTCCGGGTAATCTCTATGGAGCATTCCTCATTGCAAAGACACTCAAGCAGCATCGGCCTGATCTGCCTGTGGCCATCGGCGGCGGTTATGTGAACACGGAATTGCGCCGGATGGCCGACCCTCGTGTGTTCGATTATGTCGACTTTATGACATTCGACAACGGTGAACGGCCGCTCCTCTCCTTAATTGAACATATTTCCGGCTCGCGTCCCAGCCGATCACTCTGCCGCACGATGTATCGCCGACACGATCGGGTGGTCTATGTCGATGATCCATCATCACGCGACTTCACGATGAACGACATCGGCTGTCCAACCTATCGCGGGCTGGAACTGGATCGCTACCTGACCATTCTCGACAGCACCAACCCGATGCACCGTCTCTGGTCGGAAGGCCATTGGAATAAACTGACCGTGGCACACGGCTGCTATTGGAAACAATGTACGTTTTGCGATATAGGGCTCACCTACATCAGTCGGTACGAGGTGACACCGACTGAGCGGCTCATCCGGCAGATCGAACAACTCGTCGCCGAGACGGGCCGGAGAGGGTTTCATTTCGTGGATGAGGCCGCACCACCATCAGCATTGAAATCGCTGGCCCTTGCCCTCTTGGAGCGACGGATCAACATCACCTGGTGGGGCAATATCCGCTTTGAAACCGCTTTTTCGCCGGACCTGTGCCGTCTTCTGTCCGCCTCCGGTTGTATCGCGGTGACGGCGGGGCTTGAGGCTGCCTCGGACCGGCTCCTGGACAATATGAAGAAAGGCATTACCGTCGATCAGACCGCACTGGTCGCCGCAGGATTCAAAGATGCCGGCATCCTGATCCACGCCTATCTCATGTATGGTTGTCCATCGGAGACGATTCAGGAAATCATCGATTCCCTCGAACGAGTCCGTCAGCTTGTCGCGACAGATCTCCTTCAATCGGCCTTTTGGCATCGTTTTACAGTCACCGCCCACAGCCCAGTGGGGCTGGATCCCGCTGCCCATGCGGTGCGCATTCTCGGGCCGGAATTTCAAGGCTTCGCAGAGAATGACCTTCTGCATCACGATGACCGAGGGGAAACGCCGACTTGGCTTGGCGAAGGGCTGCGACGATCGCTTCTGAACTACCTTGAGCGGCGGGGACTCGACCTCGATGTTCGTCAATGGTTCGATGATGAAGTCCCGCTCCCTCATGTACCTTCCACATGGCTCAGACGCTTGCTCAAGAAGCGGACGATCGATGACCGTTCAGACTTAGAACGACGTGTGGTCTGGTTGGGTGGAGCAGTGGCTTGTAAGCCGAACGGAAAGAGATCAACACTCACTCTTACTGGCTCCAAGCAGAGCCACGCCATCACACTCCCGGAACCAGAGGCCCGATGGTTGGAGCAATTGATCAGAGACGCCACCCCGCGGCAGGCATGTCAGACCTATCCGCATATGCGGGAAGCCTGCCAACGGTTTCCCGGCATCGAGTCGACCTTCAACACCTTCCTGGCTACCTCTTCGTGGAAGAACATCCGCGGTGCGGGACTCGTGCTCGTGTAATTCTCTCGAGTCTTTTTACAGGCTTCCGAAAACAAAGAGCCGGAACCCAGCATGTGGATTCCGGCTCTTGTTGAAGAAGAGACGTTCTAGGTTCGCGCGAGCTGTTTAGTACTGCAGCTGCAACGCCACATGGAACGAATCGACCTTATTTCCTACCGCATTTGGCCCATAGTTACCAAAGACACCCTTGGTTTCGATATCGCCATATCGACCGTAGGCGGCGATACGAGCATTGTGGCCGGAGATGATATAGTTCACGCCATACTCAAACTCCTGCCGCATGGCGCTGTACAGTGGACTGACGCTCGTGAACCGCACATAGGGCTGGAACCGTCCCATGCCGACCTCCTGTGGAATCAGGTACAATCCATACGCGGTCCAAGAGTGGCCATTGAATACGCAGAAACAAGTGCCGGGTGAATTGGTAAACGCACCGGTCCCATAGTTGGCAAAAAACCTCTTGAATTCGCCGTTGAACGTAAACACGCCCATATTGTTCGGGAGGACCTTTTCGAACAACAGGTCGACGGAAATCCCGGTAAAGTCCGACACATTGGCACCAGTGAGGTTCCCTGCACCATCTTTTTGGTGCTGCACGTTACCGGCGATCGCCAAGATATCTCCGGCCGTCCCATAATAGGTACCGGCGGTGTAATAGCCGGGGCTCGGTTCATCGTTCAACAGATTCCACTGCAAACGCCCCGTATACATCAAGGTGTTGCTTGTATTCGGTCCGTTCCTCAACCCCTGAGACACAGTCGCAACATACAATAAATGGGTGCCGAAGGGGTGCACCTTACCCCAGAAGCTTACTCCATTGTCACGACCATAGAGACCGGCTCCACCGTTCGCAGCGTTAAAATTGGCGCTGAAGTCGGCCGGGAACAACGGCGTCCTGAAGCCATCGAAGGTCGCATGGTAGAAGGGACCGTTCAACTCTCCACGCTCGCTCGGGAGCAACAGACGTCCAGCCCAGATATTGACCATCTCATTGAACTCAAACTTGCCGATCGCATCGAGCAAACCGATCGAGGAGTTAGCTCCAAAACCAGTCCCACCGCCAACACTCTGCGTGCCGACAATATTGCAGTTGAAGCAGTCCGTATTGAACTCAAACTTCACGTATTTGTGGACCTGCCCGTTGATGTAGATACGAGCGTTGTTGATGGTGAACTCATTGCTGTAGGCAGAACGGTTCACCGCGCCATCTTCAATGGAATTGAAGCTGGTACGGATACCCATGCCGATTGAGATCCATTTGTCATCGTCGGCCTTAATTGTTCCACCAGCATAGGCACTCGGCAGCGTGGATCCCATCCCAGCCACCAGTGCCGTCATGGCCCCAGCAACTACAAATTGTTTCCACCGCCTCACAATATGTCCCTTCATACTCATGCCCTCCCTTGTGAGTAATAAGAAACCACTGCCCACCTACGCCTAATGTTCAAAACCGTTCACCCCCTGGGAAGTCGGCGGGAGTATGCCTAAATCGTCGAAAGATGGCAAGAAACTTTTTGGCGCTTCCCTGTTTTACCACGTAAGAATACTCAGAAGGTTTCTTTCTGTAAAGGAAAGCAAATAAATGTGAACGGGAATACTTACCGAACCAGAGGCAGGATGGATACAGTCATAGTGAGGAACAAGGCAGAAGGTGTTGTCGCACCTTCTGCCTATTCGGACGGGAACGATTCGATGTCTATCGATTCGGCTGCGGAGTATAGCGGAGATACGGCTTGACGGTGGTGAACCCTTTCGGGAAGAGTTGCTTCGC
>JAICWG010000239.1 GCA_025934915.1 Nitrospira sp. | reverse complement strand
TGTTCCTCGCGCCCTATTCCCCCGACCTCAACCCCATCGAGCAGGACTTCGCCGCTCTGAAGAAGCGCCGGGAGTATCAGGAGCAGGCCACCCTCGACGCTATCGTCAAGACCTATCAACGATTGTGGACTTAGCTATAAAAGATCTCGTCAAACTGGATGACCGTGTCGAAGCGCATCTCGATGGTTTGCGTGTGGCAGGAGAGCCAGGTTGGGAACTCTGCAAGGAGGCGTTGGGCAATGAAGAAGCCGGGGAAGTGTTTGCTGCCTCGGTGATGGCGTTCGAATCCGGCATCGAGGCCCGTATTCAGGCAGTGCTTGATGCTGTGACTGCAAAACCTGAACTCGCACGAGGAATGGTGTCGGCGCTGGGGTGGCTCTCCTTCGAACAGGCTTCACCCCATATTCATCGCTTTCTCGGTTCACAAGTGCATCTTCATCGACAGATTGGCCTCGCAGGATGTGTCGTGCAGCGGGCAGATCCTGGGAAGATCTTGAGCCAAGCGGTGGGATCTCGAAATCTTCCCCTCCGTGCCCGAGCCTTGAAAGCCGTCGGTGAGTTGGGCCGCAAGGATCTCCTGAAGGCGGTGAAGGACAATCTTCTCGCTGAGGATGACCAGGTTCGGTATTGGGCTGCCTGGTCTGGGGTCTTGCTCGGCGAACTTGCAGCGATTCCCATCTTGCAGCGACTCGTCGAACGTGAGGAGCCTCTGCGCGAGCAGGCCTGTGCGATGGCGTTGCGGTGCATGTCAGTCGAACAGGGGCAAGCGTGGCTGAAGACACTTGTCAGTGCGCCGAATACGCTCCGTCTTGCGGTACAGGCAGCCGGGGTGATGGGCGATCCCGCCAACATTCCTTGGTTGATTCGGCAGATGGAGAATCCGACCGTGACTCGCGTGGCAGGAGAATCGTTCACTTTCATCACCGGAATCGATCTCGCCTATGATGACCTGGACACCGACAAGCCGGATGGCTTTGAAACAGGGCCTACGGAAGATCCAGAAGATGAGAATGTGGCAATGGATGCCGATGAAGATTTGCCCTGGCCTGATCCGCGACTGATCGAGAAGTGGTGGGAGATACATCGGCTTGAACTTGACATTCCCCGTAGCTCGCTACGGGGTTGGCCTCTCCTTCCGAGAAGTCTTCGGAATTGAGTTCTGTGATACCCCGCAGCTTGCTGCGGGGAGCTTCATTTCACAAGTGGGACGCGTTACTTACTCGGCAAGCCCATGACCATCGATTCACTTAACGAGGCACTGAAAAACGGCAAGCAACGCCAACGCCGCGCTGCGGCGATTGAACTGGCCGTGCGCCAACCAGGCCAGCCGCTCTTCAATTGCAGCGCCCCCGGTTTCCGCCAGCAGGCACTACTGAGGAGGTGTCAAACTGAATAATGGCATAAGAATCACGCGGATGGTAAACCACCATGCCGACTGCACAAGCCGGTCAATCTAGGGTTCTTCACGTCCCGTATGTTGCGCAGCCTATCGGCATTACCAGTCAGGCAACCTCGTCGCAGGTGCTTGCTATTACCGAATCGTCGTAGAATAATGCCGCTCCTCCAGGAAAGTTCACCGGCAAGCGGGGATGATCAAACCCGCTCCATAACTGCATCGATCCGGTGACGGAACAATTTCGGAAGATGTTTATCTGATGCCCAAGCATCCCCAGTCTATCGGCATCCCACCTCCAGTGTTTGTGCGACTCCAACAGGGCACCACGTGGACGGATGAACGTTCGTTTACGCACTCGTTTACCATCGGGCGGGCACCGGACTGTGATGTGGTGATCACGGACCCGGCGGTGAGTAGGCGCCATGCGGAGATCCGATGGCAGGATGGCGTGTGGCAGCTGCTCGACGCTGGAAGTCGTAACGGAACCTATCTCGACGGCGTGAAGGTCCATGAAGCCCGGTTGCCGACATCGTGCCACGTGATGCTTGGACAGGGCCATGCTCTGTTGCAAATCACCGTGGATCGGCCCGCCGAAGCGTTGCAGGAGGAATCCGATCGGACTGCCGTCTACCAAGAGCGAGAGTCGGTGACTCGACTCGTGGAACGGCTGGAGCAACGAAGCGAGACCGCCGGTGCCGGACCGCAGACCCGGCGCTATCGGGAAGCGGTTGCGAGGATTGCACAGCGCCGATCACGCCGACATTACATGACGCTTGGAATTGTGGGAGTCTTGCTCATCACCGTTGCCGGCCTTGCCCTGTATCAGTCTCAGAAGATTACCGTCCAGGATCAGAAAATTGAAACACTTCGCAAGACCGCCGAAGAGATTTTTTATGCGATGAAGCGCGTCGAACTGCGGGTCGCCCAGTTGGAGGAACTTGTTGCTCGGAATGCCCAAACGAAAGAATTGCAAGACATCCTGGTCAAACAGCAGGAAATTAAAAATCTGCAGGGCAAGTACGAGCGATTTATCAAGGAATTAGGCCTCTATGCGAACATGAGTGAACAAGATCGGGCGGTGTTTCGAGTCGCCCGTCTCTTCGGTGAGTGTGAGGCGGCGATGCCGAAGGACTTTCTGGCCGAGGTCCATAAATACATCCACAAATGGAAAAGCACGGAACGCCTGCAGGCCAGCATGCGTCGCGCATTAGCTTCAGGTTATACCGGCACGATTTCCAATGCCATGTTTACCAATAACCTGCCTCCCAACTTTTTTTACGTGGCGCTTCAGGAAAGCGGGTTCGATCCCAAAGCCGTCGGCCCCAAGACTCGGATGGGCTATGCGAAAGGCATGTGGCAATTTGTCCCGGAAACGGCGAAGGAATTAGGCCTCAAACCCGGTCCCCTCCAACATGAACCAAGCTTCGATCCTGAAGATGACCGCTTCAACGCCAAGATGGCGACCGAAGCTGCGGCTAAATACATCAAACGGATTTATCTGACGGATGCTCAAGCCTCAGGACTGCTTGTGATTGCATCGTATAATTGGGGACAGGGGAATGTCATCAAAATGATCAGGCAGTTGCCGAAGAATCCTCAAGAACGAAATTTTTGGCAGCTCTTGAAAAAGTTTAAAATCCCCCAAGAAACCTATGACTACGTCTTTTACATCATCTCGGCTGCCGTCATCGGTGAGAATCCGCAGCTCTTCGGCTTCAATTTCCCCGCACCGTTCCCTAACGCCAAGACGCTATAGCGATCGGTGTGGCCACCGACCTTCCGCTCTTCACCATACAATCTTGTCCCAATTGTCTCCTTTGCGAGAGACATGGAGTGTAATCTTCCTGGCGATGGGAGTGAGGTCTACCGTTTCCCCTGCGGTTGTGACGGCCGAATCGATCAGGAAGACAGCGGCAGCGCCGTTTTCCTCTCGTGTAATGTTTGAGAGAGAGAGCTTCAACGTTTTGTAGGTTCGAAACATTTCCTCAACGTAACGCCGGCGCGCCGCGTCCATGGTGGAAATCGAGCCCAGTGTGTCCATATCTCGTCCTTCGTATGCACGTGTGAACTGGTCAAGCAGTGAGCGGAGTGCTGCGTCTGGAAACGTCGTTGCAATGTGATTCGGAGAAGCAGCCGGGAGCACATCCTTGGGCGCCGGTGCGTCTGTTTTTTGAACCGGCACAGCCTGCGTCGGTTGTGGGTTAGGTTTGGCCATCACGACTGGAGAGGTCGGCGCCGTCATCGATGTCCTTGGGAGGACTGCATCTTTAGAGGTCCTATCCGGTGATGGCTCAAGAGGTGCTCGTGTCTCTGATGGTGCGCTCTCGGGGCTACTACGCTCCGTCTGTGACCCGAAGAATGAGATGAGTCCAATAATGGTCAACCCTCCGACAAGAGTTCCTATCGCGATGATCAACCCGAGCGGTCGAGCGGGGGAAGAGGCAATGGGTGTCGGGAGAGGGGAACTGATTGGATCTTGTCGCTTTCGTTCCGACGACGATCGATCTAGTGACACGATTGCATTGTTCTTGGCTGGAGCAGCCTCTCGATCAACGGCAGATGCTGGTCGATTCAACGATGATTCTTGCGATGGTGCGATGACCGTGCTCTGTGAAATATGACGAGTAGGTTCCTCAGCTGGAGGGTGGGACTGTCGCGAGACGATCGTTGGTTGCGATTCGTCCGTTGCGGCGAATGGCAAGATCTGTGGCAATGTGAACATGATCTCGTGTAACTGGTTGGCCAGTGTCTCCGCGTCGGGAATACGATCAGCCGGATCACGTCGGAGTAAATCTCTGACGACACCCTGCACGAGCGACGGCACATGCGTCGGGAATTGCAGTGCCAGTTCTTCCCGATCGTATGCCAACTTCCCGAGGATGGCTGTCCCCGGCGATTCGGAGTAGGGCGTCTTGCCAGTCAGCATTTCGTACATCACAATGCCCAGTGAATAGAGGTCGGCTCGTCCGTCAAGTTTTAGGCCACGTGCCTGCTCGGGAGCCATATATTCCGGGGTGCCGATGACCTGACCGACCGAAGTCAACGCGGCTTCGTCCAACGCCGCCGCAATGCCGAAATCCGTGAGTTTTGCCTTCCCTCGCTTGTCAAACAACATATTGGCCGGCTTGATGTCTCGATGAATAATGCCTTGGGCATGTGCATACGCGAGCGCCGACGCCAGTTGCCGGGAAATGTGAATAGCCTCCCGAACCGGAAGTTGCGCCTGGCGCATAATGGCGCGCAGATTACTGCCGGGGCAGAATTCCATGACCAGAAACTGTGTCTTCTGCTCTTCCTCAATGGCGTAGATCTCCACGATGTTCTCATGCTGAAGTCGCGCCATGGCGCGAGCTTCCCGTAAGAACCGATGAGTAAAGGATAGATCGCCGCTAAGATGGGCATGGATTTGTTTGATCGCGATGATGCGATTCAGTGTGCGGTCCAAGGCTTTGTAGATCACTCCCATGCCGCCACGGGCGATCTCCTCCTGAATCTGGTACTTGCCGGCTAAGATTTGTGGTGCCATCGGATCCGCACAACTTGGATCTATAAAGACTGGATCGGAATTATACCGAAGTGGAAGGGGTAAGGCCATTCCGGGGGCAGGGGATCTTCCAGAATTCGTAGTGTAAGAGGAGGCAGGAATACATATCGTGCCTCCAAGTAGTTGACCCAATAAGAGACGATCTGAATCTAAATAGATTCAGATCGTATCCTTTTGTTCCAACGCATGTCGGTCTTTCCAGGATCAGTGCCAAGCCTCGTCTCGCCAAACTTTCGAAAAATCTCAATATTCTTAATTGCAATCGAATACGTATTTCCCAGCACAGCTCTTGCTTGGATTGTCAGCAATATGTCGAACGCTGTTCGACGATACGATTCAGTGAGTAGAAGGACATGAAATGAGTAGGGCTATTTGCATCTATTAGGGCGTGTCGTCAATTAAGCCAGATGACGGCGGCGGCGAGATACACAGCACCAAGGAAGGTTTCGGCACGTTTATCGTATCTGGTGGCGATGGCGCGGTATTGTTTGAGTTTGGCGAAGAAATTTTCGATCAAATGT
>JAICWG010000308.1 GCA_025934915.1 Nitrospira sp. | reverse complement strand
TCCAGCGAGATGTATGAAAACAGCCCGCCTTGATCTTCAAACGCTCCGCGCATCCCTGCCTCCTTGTTATGAAAATAGGGAATCACATCGCGACCGTTAAGGCCAGGAGTTTTTCAGCAGACTGCTAGAATCCTCGGATTGTTCTTCGATGGCTCTGGAGTTACCTCAGCCAAAACTTCTCCATCGATCGTAAAGAGGGAGCCCGTCGTTAACATGGGGGGCTCCATTGCTTCGACAGAAGGCGCAGAGTCCGCCGTTGTCGGATTTGGGGTTGGGACCTTCTTTCCAAAAATGACCTTTCGCGCATCGAATTCCATGCTTGGACGAGGTTGCACACGGATGATAGGTACCCGAACGGGATAGGATGACAACGGGGCCGCTAATAGCGCCTTCGTCCCTTGGGGAGGCCCAAACAACACTTGCACTTGATGGCCAACGACAGCTTCCACGGGCCAGGAACTCTTCACGAGCTCAACTACACGGGGAGAACCGCCCCCGAGGCGAGGATTCAGAAAGGCAGTCACCGAAAATTCGATTTTGGGTCTATCATAATTATTAAGCAGCGGAACTTGTTCACATCCCCGGTTTCCATAGCCATGTCGTCGAATGCCACAAGCACTTTGGAAAGATCTCCATCGATGGTGACGACGGGGATCTGAGGCGGGACTGGCAACTCGGCTTTTTCAAGATTCGTCATCTTGCCGGCGATTGCACTGGTGATCATCTTTGCGGCGTCCTTCACGAGCGAGGTTGGATCGACATCCTGAACGGCGTTCACGGTCTTCTTCCCCACCTCCGCCTGTCCTGGGACGTTTGTTGGCTGCTTGGTTGTTTCCTTCTTTTGAATCGCCTTGACCATGGCGGTGAGTTTGGCCTGATCAATGGAAAATTCGTGTGGGCGAGGACGGTAGAGCCGATATGCATTCATCCTCGAGGGAGTGGGCATTTCACGGACCGTGGCGGCAATACCCGCTGCCCCGAGCATGGCTACCAGTAACTCGGCTCGATCCCGCAGCGTTCCAGCTCCTGCGCGTAAGGTGCCGTTCACGCCCCACCTCGAAGCGTAGCGCCCATCATCCCTCTCGTAAAACGATGGCAACACAGCGATGTGATCGCGAACAAACTCGGCAATGCGCGTCACATCTTTCGTGGCGACGACCTCCTCAGCCCGTGCCTGAAGATGATCGGTGCTCGATCGAATCAAATCCCGCAGTTGGGCAAGCATAGGAGGGCCTACAAGCGACAGATCCGGCTCTGGGTTACTTTTGTTACAACCGAGAAATGACAGGCTAACCGGGGACGTCAGGCAGAGAGCGCCAACCAGTCGAAAGACCTCTCGGCGAGAAAGAGTCAGCGTCGTGCTAGATTGAATTTCTTCCGGCTGATCTGGAATATTTTCCGATAGGTGACGGTTCAACATGATTCCATCACTCCATTTGACTGAACCATAGCGGACATCGTGTCAGCGCGTGACCTCTCAATGACTTGATGAAAAGCACTTCCCGTAGTCCCCCACTATCATTTCCGGTTGAACCTGATGCTCTGAATGGTCTTCCGTAATGCCTTCTCCACGTTGGGAAATTCCTCTTGAGTCGAATTGAAGCTGATCCGGAGGAGTCGCCCGTGCCGTGCTGTCATTAACAAGATGTCATGGAACTCAATATCGATCCCCTCCCCATCGGAACCGTGAAATGTGCATTCGAGCGAGATCCACGGCTGCCCTTGCAAGGTGATGATCTCGCGCTGTTTCCATACGAATCCTGTCCCCGTCCGCTCCAGCTGTGATTCAATCGCCGGTTTGGCTTCTTTTAATTGGTCGACCCGTATGGCGGCCTGCGCTAAATCGTAACCGATGGTCGTGGTCCGCGCCTCGTTTCCCACCGCATACTTCGGCGGTTGACTGGTTTGATAGATAAGTCGCATTTCCTCCGCGTTAAGAGCGGAGAATCCAGGTGGCGCATCGAAGGACAATTCAGCTTCGGCCAGCGA
The DNA here is from genome assembly GCA_025934915.1 of Nitrospira sp. Classification (GTDB taxonomy): domain Bacteria; phylum Nitrospirota; class Nitrospiria; order Nitrospirales; family Nitrospiraceae; genus Nitrospira_D. Next base: position 291 of record JAICWG010000308.1, on the reverse strand, counting down.
CACCATCATCGCTCTCGCAGTTTCGTAACGAGCGAAGGAGAGCCCTAGGGTCCAAACTCAATTATTGAGTTGACAAGCCGTTGATGAGTCAATGGTTGTGCCAACGAGGGAGGCGTTGCATGACCATGCAGAAAGCAAAATCGAACAAACGGTTCTGGCTGGACGACCTGCACTGGTCGGTTCTTGAGCAACATCTTCCGAAGAAACAAACAGGGCCCACGCGCAAAGACGACCGGCGGATCATCAGCGGCATCATCCCTGTGCGGCAATCGGGGTGTCGCTGGCAGGACG
>JAICWG010000076.1 GCA_025934915.1 Nitrospira sp. | reverse complement strand
CCGCATCGAAGGCTTCTTCAACACACTCAAACATGACAGAGGCGTCGCCACGAGATCCTGCACACGCGCCAGAAACGTCGCTGCGCTCATCTATCTCGCCGCTGCCCTCATCTGGATGAAATGAATGTCAACAGAGCCTAGAGCCTCTTTTCGTTCCAGAATGACCCATTCTCCGGCTGGCCGGCCATCGTATAAGGTCTCCACCTGAAACTCAGGAGGAAGGGTACCTATCGCCTCGACGTCGAAGTTCCAAGCGAGGGCACTGGTTGAAGCGTCTGTAGCGCTCGTCTGACCCACCGTGAACAACCATGTAGCGCTCATGACTATCCCAAGTGCAGCCCACAGCAAGACAGTGATCGTTCCTCGTCTTATTTTCCCGATCTGCTTTTCCATAAGTCTTTCGCGAATCTTCCAATGATGCTTTCTTAGCAACTGAGATAGATCGTTGTGATGAAAATAGTTCGTCAACATCCCGAAAACCCCTCGCATGACTCATTCAGCACCATGTTATCTCATCCCAATAGAGATGGACGAAGGTCTCACATGGAGGAAAGTTTCGGGTATTCTGTTCTTTTGAACGAATCCAGAGGTCGATTTCCATCCCAGCCGGATCAGTTTCCCCGCCTGGCAGAGTGCGTTCGATTGGGTATCGCACTTCATGAGTCTTCGGATCGCGGGCCGCTCCATCACCATGAAATGAGCGTCATAATCTTTGTAGAGCATTCGGTCATTCTTATACATCCCAGTAGGCATGCCCAACGCGTCATGGTCCACCTTAATGCCGATTGCAAATGAGTCGGTAAATCGTCATGGGTATATCTTAATCTGAACCTGATGTAAAACCACTTATCAACAGATGCAATGCCCTATAATTTACCGGACAGAAAGAGTATAAGCTACGTAGTATTTAACCTTGAGTGAATAGGTTTGGATTTGCAATGGCCTCGATGCTGCTTCCGCTCAGCGATCTCGGAGCAATCGAACACAATGGGACTGTCACGTTCGGACTGTGGCTGCCATGGGTCTCAGCAGCCGACGGAAATACCGTTACGGTCAAGATCATTCACGAGCACGATCAGTTTCAGCAACGGATTGCGCCGAGTGAATTTGCCATGACCCATAGTGTTCGCTCCCCTTACGGGGACTTTTGGTCCGTCACGGTGCCGATCGCAGGATCGTCGCCTCCGACAAATGGTTCGGCGTGGGGAACCAATGGTCGATACCTCTATCGCTATCGAATTGACAATCCTCTCGCCGGCATCTTGGATTGGATTATCGATCCCTGCGCCCGTGAGTTCGGCCTAGGGAAATTATCCGCCTTCACACTCGGTTATCAGCCCTATACCTGGAGTGCCTCGGAAAGTACGTGGCGAGTGCCGGAGCTGGCCGATGTGGTCCTGTACGAAATCAACATCGCCGAATTTGGTGGAAGTCTCGAGCAGGCCGACAACCTTCTGGCCTATCTGGCCGATCTGGGTGTGAACGCCATCCAGGTGATGCCGTTGTCCAATGTGGCGATCTCGGTTGATTGGGGTTATCTGCCGATCGGATACTTTGGCGTGGATGAGCGATTCGGGAAGCGCTCAGATTTTCAGCAGTTCGTCGACCTGGCACATCGACATGGCATCGCCGTCATTGTCGACATGGTGTACGGGCACACCGGCGTTGATTTTCCCTATTACGACGCCTACACCCGCCTCCGATACCGTGAGAATCCATTTATGGGATCTTTCGCTAAGGACTATTTCAGCAATTTCGGAAAAAGTACCGACTTCACCAGGCAATTCACACGCGACTATTTCTTCAGCGTCAATCACCATTGGCTGGATGTCTATCACGTTGACGGCATCCGCTATGATTGTGTGCCGAATTATTGGGATGGCCCATTGGGGGTCGGCTACGCGAATCTTGTCTTCGACACGTATCAACTCACCAAGGACAAGATTGCAATCCACCAGCTCTATTGGGATCGTTTTTCCTCTGGATCCGGCACTCCCATAAGGTTGATTCAATGCGCCGAGCAGCTCGAAGGACCAGAAGAAATCCTCCGTTCGACCTATTCCAACTGCACCTGGCAGAACCGCACCTACGACGCTGCGAAAGCCGTAGCCCGCGGCGATCGCGGGCGGCTGGCCGACTACGGGCTCGCACTGAGCCTCTTTGGTTACACGGAAGAAGAACGTACCAATGGCGAGATTATTCCCAAAACAGCGCTCCAGTACATTGAAAATCATGATCACGAGCGATTTCTGTGTAACTTTGGTCTCATCAATCCGGATGAGGCGGGGAATCCACTGTTCTTGGAGGGTGACCGTAACCGATGGTACCAACTGCAGCCCTATCTCATCGCTACACTCATGAGTAAAGGCATCCCTATGCTGTGGCAGGGAGAGGAGTTTGGCGAAAATTACTTTCTGCCCGACTATGGTGCCGGTCGGGTCGGAATGCTAAGACCCTTGCGCTGGGAATATTTCTACGATCAGGCGGGCCGCTCAGTGGTCGCGCTCGTCCGCCAGCTCCTCCGAATCCGACGTCAACGGCCGCAGCTCCGTCGCGGCTCATATTTTTTCTTCAACCATTGGGATCGATACCTTTCCCGGGGCATTCTCCTTTTCGCGCGATACCTCAACGCTCAATACACGCTTGTAGCGGTGAACACCAGCGACAGCGACCAGGCTGTGCCGTTTTGGTTCCCAATCGGCGGGCATTACGTGGAAGAACTTCATGGAAGTAATCTCAATCTAAACAACATCGTGCCGCTTCAGGAAACGACGCTTTCGATACCATCGAACTACGGACGAATCTGGACGGCTCAGTAACGGCGGGAGGCAAATTCTCTCCGAAAATCCCCAAACGCTCCATGTCCAAACAGAAGCGTCCGGTTCAACAGCGACGTATACGAGAACTGGGTCAATCCAGTTGCAGTCGGGAACGGGGGCCGTATGATCGCAGATCAGCATCCCCTGCATGGCTTCGGGCTTTCAGCAGCGCTGGTCCTTCCGGCCAATAGCATACTCGTCTTTACGCGGTAATCTTCCGCTCGATAGTGTCTCGCCCCTCGGTCCACAAGCCCTCGGGTGCCATAGAAGCCCATCGTGGATTCCTTCGTAAATAAGTATTTCTATCACTCCCGCGGCTGACGCGACGTCATCAGTCCGCTACCGATGCCTCCGACCATTCGCTAAAATGTGTCATGTTCGCTTCTCGACCGAATACAATCCAACAAAGGCATCGATCCTGGAAGCATCTGACACGTATCCACTCACAGGAAGCGCTATCGGCATCGGTCTCGGTTGAATTACTTGTCGAACGAGATTAGCATTCTTCTATCGGACTCGGCTGGTTGCCAGGATCCTTCATGAAGGCCTCCTCTTTCATCCTTTATATCGTGGCTGCATTGGTCACGGGATGTTCGCTTGAACAGGAAGTGTCACGCACTCCTCGGACGGCGGTTGAGCAGGTCCTGTTGACGCAGGCGGTCGAGAAAGCTCTGGTGAATCTGTCGGTTCGACTGCCCGAGGGCGTCAATGTGGACATGGATGTGACCGGGCTCGAAAGTGATCGGTCCCGGCTCGACATGACGAACGCGGACCAAGGCACGATCAATCATCCATCGCGCGATATTTTGTACATCCGAGACGCCGTGGCCGCCGAATTGGGGCGCCGAGGCTATCGAGTCTCCGCCCAAGGCGCCGAGTCCCCGTACTTGGTTCGCGTGATGGCGGAGTCGTTCGGAACGATGCAAGGTAACGTATTCGTCGGGATGCCGCCGGTTCAGAGCGTGTTGATTCCGTTCTCGCTCCCCGAACTCACTCTCTACAAACGGCAGAGCCAGAGCGGCTATGTTCGGCTGCATTTGGATGTCTACGATAATCGGACCGGCGAGTTTCTCGGTTCGACTCCCAAACTGGTCGGACGAGCGTATTTTAATCAGTACACCGTGCTGATCCTTGCGACCTGGCTCCGCACCGATGTGACGGCCTATCCTGTAGCGGGACAATGGTGATTTCCAAAACGGCACTGGCCCAACCAAGTATCTATAGAAATGAGAGAACATCCGGAGGCAAGCATGGCTACTCAGTGGATCGGGAGTCCAAACAAAGACAAGGGACGAGAAGGGTTCAGGCCCGAGGCAATCGTGATCCACATCATGGAAGGCACGCTCAAGGGCACTGACGCCTGGTTTTCCAATGAGGGGTCCGGAGTGTCGGCTCACTATGGAATCGGAAAGGACGGAGAGGTTCATCAGTACGTGGGCGAGAGCGACCGGGCCTGGCACGCGGGACATATCGTCGCTCCAACGTGGCGACTGTTGAAGGCCGATGTCAATCCGAACTGGTATACAATCGGCATCGAGCACGAGGGACGGGAGGACACGCCCTGGTTCGATGCGTTGTACGACGCCAGCGCCTGGTTGATCGATGAGATGTGCCGACGATGGGCCATCCCCTGTGACCGCGACCATATCATCGGCCATCGGGAAATCCGCTCGGACAAGACGTGTCCTGGATTCGAAGTCGATCTCGATACGCTTGTCGATATGGCCAATGAGTTCCAACCTGATCCAGCCACATTCAACTTCATCAAGAAACCTGGCATCGTGAAAGCCCGCGTCGACTTGAACATTCGTGAACTGGTCCCCACAACCGCAACAGCAGTGGTCCGTACGATCAAGAAGGGGTGGAAACTCACGTATCAAGGCTGGACGAGCAACGGGATGACCGTTAACGGAAATGTCCATTGGTATAGGGATTCCGATGATAATTACTTCTGGGCCGGAGCAACCGAGCGGCCGATTCCTGGACTCTGAGACCGATACACTCATCCGCGCTGGTCGGCACACTCGTTCCACGATTGCACTCCTTTTGGTTGGAGACCTCCTACTGGCCTGCAGTGCGCCGCCCCTATCCGCTTATCCCTCCGTGCAATTGACGCCAGACCGACCAGACCGACAAGCCATGCTGGTGATTCCTTCCGATCGGACAACGCCCTCTCAACTTCCCCTTCAAAGTTTGCCGACCGAATCAACACTTGCGCCGGGTTTGTCTTACCACCCACAGCGGTTCGAGCTGGTTCGCGTTTCGCCGGACGGACGATACGCGATATTTTCCGCTGCAGGACATCACAATCTGATAGGCCTTCTGGACCTTGAGACCATGGCAATACAGGAGATTGACCTTCTGACGGAAGGGGACGTGGTGGCCTTCCACTGGGCAGCCGATGGTCGAACGCTTGCCTATGACTACTTGCCGGCCAACGGCTATCGTCGTGTGAAGGGTTACGATATTGAATCCGGAGAAGATTTGGTCGTACCCCGTGCGGAGCGAAATTCAGCCACCCATGTCACGTTTGAGAGCTGGGGACCACGGCCCCATGAGATCATCCTACGCATAACCGACAGAGGCAGCAACGAACGTCGGACCGAAACCGTTATGCTGATTCCACGCCGGTAGGCGATTCCCAGAACCAACCTGAAGGGCTTAGAACAGGCCATTGAATAGACGAAGCGCCGGGACTACAATTCACTTGTTCGTTTCACTTGTTCGTTCCGTGGCGTCAATGTGAACGGCCGGTGAGACTGCTCGACTCATCTCTCTAGCGAGTGGTTTTTCCCCAAGGAAACGCAACTTGAAACTGAGAAATTTCATCGTCATTTGTGGATTATTTTGGGTCTCACCCGCCCACGCAGCGAGCCCCATGGCAGCCCAAGTCTGTAGTCTGCTTGCATCTCCCTCGTTATCCGCAGTCCAGTCGAGTATGGGAACTGGCGAGGGTTGCGCCTGGCAATGGCCCAACGGCCAGGTGCTGTCGGTGTATGTGCACATCGACAAACAAACCGAAACAGCGGCGGAGGTCAAACAGATGATGGACATGTACTTGCAGAACCCGGCGTTCAAGAGAACGGCATTCCCGATTTGTAAGGGAGGCGACTTGGTCATCGGTGATTTTAGAAACGGCAAAGGCCCCGGCGGCACCGGATACACACAGTGTTCTGGTTTTGTGCTGACGTTCAGCTTTCAAGGTGCCGATGCTCAAAACCATTTACCTGGCATCGCAAAGAAACTCACCGGCACAACCTTCGCTCGCTGATCCTGTGAGGACGATGTCTCTTCTCAAATCGAGCTACATGAAGCACCTCGTCCACAGGCTCGGCTTTGGCGAGGTCAACGGTCAACCTCATGATCAGATCACATAAGATCGTCGTTGTTGAGGATCAAAGGAGTCACCATTCATACTACTGAAAGGGCGCAATCATGAAAAACATTGAGATGAACATTGAGGGGTCTGTGTTGACGATCAGAGTGGACCTCTCAAAGGAGTTCGGTCCCTCTTCAACGGGCAAGACAATCATCATTGCTTCAACGGAAGGGAATGTGACCATTCCAAATCGGCAAGAGAAGGTTGGGCTCAATGTTTATCGAAAAAAGTAGCACCGTTCACAGCCATTTGCCCCTACCTTCTTCACCGGCAAGGCTGCTTTCTTTTCCGACCGACTCTTGACAGATCAGAAACAACGCTCTAGACCTATCAATTAGTCCACAATCCCCAGGAAATTCTCGTGGCTGTGGATAGCTATACACCTTGTTGTCGAACCAGCGGCTCCTGTAGGGATTCGTTACGGATGCCGAGCATTCACAGTGTGAAAACGTCTAGAAGAAGGATATGAGCCACTATTAGTTGTGGCTCTTCTGATACAGTGCGGACGCCTAAAAAGTAGGCAGTTTGATAAATAGACACGTCATTTGTGCATGATTTGGTCAAGAAACAGACTTGTTCACAAGGTTATCCACAGAAGGTGGGGACCGAGGTTTGAGGCGTTGTTTCCCAGGCTCCAAGGTCCATGCAACAAAATGAAGATGCCCTTGAAATTCAGATCTCTCCGCCTGTTCTTGACACCCTTCTTGCCTTTCCCCGACAATCCAGCGACTTCAATCAGCTTTGAACGCAGACCGTTGAACCACGATGAGGTGCTTCATCAAATGGCACGAGTCTCGTTCCTTGAAATCCGTTGAAATCTGTAATCTGGTCGGCACCTAACGATTTCTCGAGGTGGTAATGAAACGCTTTTTCATAGTGCTTGCTGTGGTCTCGCCCCTGTTTCTAGTCGCCTGCACTTCTCACGTTGATAAGGCTGTCGGAGGAGGACCGGATGGGCCTCGAAAGGTTATCGCAAGTGGATACACCAAAGAGGGCTGTCTGCTCAATCTGAAATTGGCGGCGCGCGAGAGAAACGTGCGATTGGTGCCCGACGACGTACAGGTGGAAACGAATATGTTGATGTTTATTTTCCCATTCGTGGATCATGAAAGCTATCGGTGTTCGGGGGGGTTCATCGAACGAGACAAACGCCCCTCGAGCAAAGATCCGCTCTACCCCTTCGAATAACGCGGGCAGCGACTCATCTCATTCGGTTCGCCGCTGTGTCTGATCTCACCTGCCGACGTGGCGCCATCCGGCAGCTATAGACGACTACCATCATGCTAGTGAACGGCATCACTGTCTCGTTGCAAAGTGAATCAGGAAGGCGATAGGATCACTTTTCTTCTTCTCTTTCCATTCATGAAGAGGGGAAAGCGACGACGTCTTTAGGTTCAACTCAGGTGTTTTCGCTTGTGGTTCGTCGGCGGATTTCATGCGCACATCAGTGTGTTGAAGTCCGATGGCCGGGCGAATCCATTATGGCCACCGCACCGTACTTGTGGGTGAGACATGATCATCAAATTCTCCGCCTTCGCTCTTGTTTCCATCGCCATGTTATTCGGAAACGTCCCGATTTCTGTTGCCGTCGGTGATTCAGACGGTCGGTCGCCGCAAGAAGAATTGAGCGTGATGAGGAATAATCTCCAGCAAGCCAAACAAAAAATCGATGAGCTTGAGCGACAACTTGCTGCCGATAATCTGGAGAATGCAAAGCGACGGATCGGTGAGCTCATTCTCCAGCTCCATGCCAAGGAGAATGAACTCTCGACTGTGAGATCCAGCGCCCACGAGAATTCCAAGAAGCTTCGAGAAGACCTTGCGTCACAAACCGAGGAACTCAACCAAGCTAAGCGTCGTGTCGCCGAAGTCGAACAACAGATGGCGGCGGGGAAAGGGCAGGAATTGACTCAGGCCAAGCGCCGCGCAACCGAAGCAGAACAGCAAACGGCGAGGAAAGAACAAGAACTGGTGCAAGCTAAACGCCGCATAGCCGAAGCAGAACAACAGACGACTGGGAAAGAGCAGGAACTGATTCAGGCCAAGCGCCGCGCAACCGAAGCAGAACAGCAAACGGCGAGGAAAGAGCAAGAACTGACCCAGGCTAAACGTCGTGCTGTCGAAGTCGAACAACAGATGGCAGCAGGAAAAGAACAAGAACTGGCGCAGGCTAAGCGCCGCATGGCCGAAGTGGAACAACTGCCGGCGGTCGGGAAAGAACAGGAACTGGCCCAGGCCAAGCGTCGCGCAACCGAAGCAGAACAACAGACGGCGAAGAAAGAACAAGAACTGGCGCAGGTCAAGGACGACCTCAAACAAGTCACACAAAAATTGACGGATCTCAATCCCCAACTCATGGCGAGAGACGCGGAACTCGCCCGTATGAAGCAATTGCTGGAGAACCTGGAACGCAATTCCTCCAAACCGGCCGAGGCAACTCACCCTCAAGAGGAGAGTCTTTCCGAGAAGAATTCGCTTCCTCCGCAATCGGCCGAAGAAAACCTCTCCGTAGCCAACCTGCTGCCGCCCGCCCCTGCAATTGCAGATGACGTGGAGGTCTTATTAAGTAGCGACCTCGGCAAGATGAGTGAGAGCCTTGCGAGCCTGTTACAACCCGAACTCAAGAAGGGCAATGTGAACCTGAGACACCGAGGAAACAAATTGACTCTCGCATTTGCGACCGGTGAACTATTCACTACAGGTGACGCCACAGTCACCCTGGGAGGCACCTCGTTGCTCGAGCGGGTTGGAACCATCTTACAGGGATTCCGTTACCAGAGCGTAGAGGTTGCCGGGCATACCGACAACACACCAGTCCGGAACGACTCTCGGAGAGGCTTTCGGGATAATATCGAACTTTCCCGGACACGGGCCGAACATGCAAGCTTGGCACTGGTCAACGGAGGGCTTGATGCCGATCGAGTCAAAGCAGTCGGGTATGCTGACACGAAACCTATCGCGACAAATGATACCGAAAAAGGCCGGAGTAAGAACCGACGAATGGAAATCGTGATTACTCAGTGGTTAGAAACCGGCGCCGATTCCAGCGATGCGAAAACGCAAGTCGGCAAGAAACTTCGTGGATTCTCCACTCAAGCGGTGACTCATCATTGACAGTGAACGACCCGACCGTGTTTCCTCATAATCGGGGGAAGGAGTTCTTCAGGAACTCCTCACGTAGCGAATCCAGTATTCTATAAATGGAGAACGATCAGCGCGCCACGATCCCTAACCGGACGAGCCCGGAGATATCCTCGGTGTCGATGGAACGAGCGACTCGATTGGTCACGCGACTGTAACCGGCTTCGAATCCAATCTTGGTCACCCATTCGGGTGATGAGTACAACGACCAATCCAGAGCACCTCTCCATTTGAGGTTTTCGTTGTGGATCAATCCATCGGACGAACGAGAACTCGAATAGTTGCCCGCGGTGCTGAAAAGGAGCTGTGGGCTCTGCTGGTAACTTAGAGCAAGAGAGGCGGTTGGGTTGTCGATACGTATGCCGGACCAGGATTGAAACTCTTGGCGATAGGCGAAAACCGGTGTGATGGTCAGCGTGTTGATCGGGCGAAGAATCGCCGAGAGCGTTTGCGCCCTGATGTTACTATCGGTGTCGCTGCGGAGCAGGTCGCTCGCCAAGATGTAACTCGACGCGAATCTGATATCCCAGCCGGGGCGCTGGAGAGTCACGGCGCCTTCAATCGTGTGGTTCGAGGATCGCTGCGGAGCCATTCCTATCGGTTCGAACACGCTATTCAGGGAGTTTCTCGAATAGGAGACGCTGAGTTCCGGCCATAAGGGCTTGCTAAGAAACAGTCCGACCTGCCCATACGTCTGTTGCAATCGAGACCGCGTCGCTTCTCCTTCGACGTTGTTCCATGCTTGACCAACGGCATTCCGAAACATCATCCATCCTGTTTTCCACTCGCTCCAAATTTCGCGGCTGGCCCGATCAGGGGAGAGAAGGAAACCTTGTCCTGCATGGCGAAATGTCACTCCATATCGAAGCCTTCCCTCTGATCCGGTGAGCCCAATCCTGAACATGCGTGCCGATGCATCGGTTTGTGTATTTCCCATGATCGACGGCATCGGCCGACTCACGCCGGTTGGACTGTAGGCGACTTCCGCCTCGGTCCCTAACTTTCCGCTGAACCATGTCGATGTCGCCATCAGCTGTTCGATCCGCGGACGCGTAGTCTCTGGAGTCAGGTCCCGCAAGCGAGGAGTTACAACGGAGGGGTATTGAACATGTGATGTGAACATGATTCGAAATCCTTCGGTTTGAGCAGAAATGGGGTCCACAGCCTGCGGAGCCGAGAATCCAATGGAACGATACGGGATTTGTGTGTTTAGGAAGATACCGTCGTTGCACGAGGCCTGAGAGGCAATGCCCACAAGCAACACCACTAGGCTCGATAGCAATAGAGGATGCTTCATGTATGATTCGAGCCATTAACCAGTCTCTCTGAAGTGTAGCAGTCAGGATTGTGATCTTAAGTCATGGATTATATTTAGAGATTTGGTCATCTCAGAGATCGAAATGAGCAAAATAGGATACGGCGTTGACAGGCCGATGGGCGGGGAATTACGGTGACAGGCATGACACAACATCGGGATAGAGCGAATGGTGAGGGAATCGATAGATCCGAACCGGTGTATCGCCTTGCTGCAACGGGACGCCAACAGGTCGAAGATGAGCGACTCAGTCTCCTTGAAGAAATCTTCGATCCGCTTTCTCGTCAACGGCGTGCCTTCGTTCAATCCGGCTGGCGCTGTCTCGAAATCGGCGCAGGCCGCGGGTCAATGGCTGTGTGGCTTGCCCAGCGAGTCGGGACCAACGGCCGAGTCGTGGCCACCGATGTCGATACCACCTATCTCAATCGGCTTGACCTCTCGAATCTTGAAGTCCGCCGACACGACATCCTCAGCGATTCGCTGGATGCGCTCGATCCCGGTTCATTCGATCTTGTCTGTGCGCGGCTCCTGTTATTTTGGCTAGCGGGCAAACAGGAGATCGCCATCCGCCGTATGGTGGAATGCTTGCGCCCAGGAGGATGGCTTATCGACGAGGATGGAGACTGGGGCGTGGTCGCCCCGGTAGATCCTTCTCATTCGCACTATGCCCTCTACCATCGCGTCTGGAAGAACGGCGAATGGTGGGCGTCGCGCGGATACGATCCTACGTTTGGGCAAAAACTACCGATATTGTTCGAACGTTGTGGCTTGGTCAATATCCGTCACGAAACGAGTGCAGCGGTGGTCCGTGGAGGCAGCCCATGGGGACGGTGGTGGTTGCAAAGCCTGGAAGGGATACGTGCCTCTGAACGAGCCGAGGGGAGCCTCACCGAGGAACGAGATAAAGAATACGGAGTGCTCACCGCCCCTTTGACCGACCCATCTTTTTGGTTTCTCAACGCGCTCATCCATGCCTGTTGGGGCCAACGAGGACTCTCCTGAGTTTCGCTCGATTACAACGATCCACCTTATAGCTTCGTCGTGCTGTACTCGCTTTAGGACTGAAGGGGTTCAGTAGGATGGGGTGCTGACTGAAGCGCGGCGACCATGGCTCCGTCCAGACGTTTGACTTTTCCATTCCCGTCCGTCGCCGCCAACCGAGCGGAGCCTTTCACCACCACGCGACCGCTCACCTTTTCGCGTACGACATGTGAAAACGTCAATGCAGCCCGCGTCACATCACCTACCTCCGTTTCGACGACCAACGTTTCTCCGTAGCGGCCGGGCGAGCAATAGTCCACTTCGGCATGCACGACCACGAAGATGATGCCCTGTTTCATCAAGGCCGCAACCGAATACCCTCTCAATTCCAGGTATTCGGTACGGGCCCGCTCAAAATATTTGAGATAATTGGCGTAGTAGACGACCCCGCCGCAATCGGTGTCTTCGTAGTAGATCTTTATTTCCATGGGAGCTTATAGCGTATGGCTTATGGCACGCAAAGAAGTACTGCTTAAGCTCAAGACAGCAACAAAATGTTTCCAAAGGCATTGATACTTTTCGCGAGGCGCTGACCGTCTTCATACAAGTCGTTACACTTTCCTGCCCCTGCTACATGCCATAAGCCATACGCTCCTAAAGAGTTAACACCGGAAACTTCGGCAGTGACGTCTCATTGACACCAGACAGTTTGACAACCACATCGTAGAGCTGCTGCACTCGCTCTGATTTGATTGGCTCGAAGCCGTGTCCTAACACCGCATGGTTCGCTGCGTCCAGCAACGGCTTCATCTTCGGCCACTCTCTTAGGAAGGCTTGGCCTAGTTGATCGTCCAACCCTGCCAGCACGCGAAATTGGGCTTGAAGCGGCAGTTTGTACTTGCCGTCGATGTCTTCGAGGTAACAGGTGCGACAGGTCTCTTGAAGCGCTTGCGGAAGCTGTCCCGGCGACACATCCCAGCTTTTGATCTTGTGCGACTTATAGAGCCGGACTTGCGCGAACGCCTCCAGCGCGCGAACAAGTGCGGTCATGGCCGCTTCGGGATCACGCCCCGCTAGGAGCCTTCTCTCGGCATGGGCAAGCAAATCCAAGGATACAAATTCTTTGACTTCAGCGGGATCGAGCACGAGCCTTTCGAGGAAACTGGTGTTGGCCTTGAGCGATGGGATCATCGCTTTCAGTCCGGGAGGTCCGCCCCAAAGCGAAGCCATCTCAAGAGCCTTGATGGCGGTCTTCAATTTATCCCAGGCTTGGCGATAATGAAACCGTTCCCACAACTCATAACCCTCGGCCAAATCCCTGAATGCTCGATACAGCGGCTTCTGGCCACCACTTACTAATCGTTCCATATCGTGAAATACTTTGGCAGCGGCGCGAAACAGGCCTCGGTTGAACAACTCACATCCTTCTCGACGCGATACCGTCCCCTGCTCATCCCATGGATTCGTCTGAGTCCAGATGAGCGTCTTGGGACCCAACTCGACACGATCACCCTCTGAACCTTCGTGCGCCTGAACCAGCTCGACCACCCGAGAAGCCCACGGGAGCGCCACCAAAGTGAGCGCACCCGCCATCGCCGGCGTCGCTCCACTCAGGTCCACGACCAGCTCCCCCGGCTGTATCTCCCATGTCCGTAAGAGATCCGGTAGCGACCGCGCAATGATTTGATAGGTGGATGGGAACTCCCTAGCGTCAGCCAGCAAGATCCAATCCCACCGCCTCGGCATCTGTTGGATCTTCGGCTGGACATCCGACTCCACCAAAGCCTTGCTTCTTTCAGGTAACACGAAACACAAGGTATCTGGGTTGAGCCTGTTGATCGAATAGACCGCCGATGCCGCATCATCGACCAATGTAATCACGAGCGTCTTGATGGGTTGGTCTTGTGCCATGGCGCGACGACTATATCATCGTATGCAGACCCGTTCAATTCGCTGCCGTCCAATCTTACTCCTCTTGACGGTTACTCGAATGAACTCTAGACTTCGCAAGGATTCCCGATATCTCATCAGTGTCTCTTGCACAGCACCGAGGTTTTTCAATGACCTGGTGGTACTGGTTGTTCATGGGATTAGTCCTTGCCGGCGCAGAAATGATTTCGCCGGGGGGATTCTATCTCCTGTTCTTCGGCATTGCGGCACTGATCGTTGGCGCGCTGGCCGGTCTGGGTATCGTGCAACCGGCATGGCTGGAATGGCTGCTGTTCTCCATTCTGGCTGTCGTCTCGCTCTTGCTTTTCCGTGGCCCCCTGCTGCGAATGACCAAAAGCACTCCGACTCATGCGGTGGACAGCATGGTAGGAGAATCGGCTGTTCTACTTGACGATCTTCCTTCGGGACACACAGGTAAGGCGGAATTGCGCGGCACGACGTGGACTACCCGCAACGACGGGACCTCTCCGCTGGCCAAGGGCCAGCGAGCAATAGTGACAAAAGTGGACGGGTTAACGCTCTGGGTGAGATCAGAATAACGAATGCTATCAAACGAGGTGTGGGCATGGAAGCTGGAACGTTTGTTCTCATCGTGTTGGCGCTGATCGTTGTCATCGCGATCGCGAAAACTGCTGTGGTCGTCCCTCAACAGAGCGCCTACGTCGTGGAACGTTTGGGGAAATACAGTTCTACGCTTGATGCGGGATTCCACATTCTCGTGCCTTTCATCGACGCAGTCCGTTACAAGCACGTGCTGAAGGAAAGTGCCGTCGACATTCCCGAACAAGTGTGCATTACGCGCGACAATGTCCAGGTCCATGTCGACGGAGTTCTGTACATGAGGGTGCTTAATCCCGAGCGCGCGTCTTACGGGATCAACAACTATCAGTTTGCGCTCACGCAATTGGCCCAAACGGCGCTGCGAAGCGAGATCGGCAAGATCGAGTTGGACAAAACTTTTGAGGCCAGGACCACCATCAACGCGCAGCTTGTCAATGAATTGGACAAGGCGTCGGAACCCTGGGGCGTGAAAGTCCTTCGATACGAGATCAAGAACATCACGCCGCCGAAAGATGTGCTCAACGCAATGGAAAAGCAGATGCGCGCGGAGCGGGAGAAACGCGCACTGATTTTGTCGTCGGAGGGAGAGCGCGACGCCGCGATCAACCAGGCCGAAGGAGAAAAGCAGCAAGTGATCAAGGCGTCGGAAGCCAAAAAACAACAGCAGATCAATGAAGCCGAAGGCGCCGCAGCCGCCATACTCGCCATTGCGCAGGCCACTGCCGAGGGGCTCCGAAAAGTCGCAGAGACCATTCAAGTTCCCGGCGGACAAGAAGCCGTTCAGCTCCGCGTCGCTGAGCAATACATCGGCAAGTTCGGCGAACTCGCAAAGGCGACCAACACGCTTATCCTTCCGGCCAACGTGTCCGATGTCGGTTCAATGATTGCGCTGGCGATGAATGCCATCAGACAGACCGGACCTTCGGCACCCGTGAAACCCTAAGAATCACGACGGTTTGGTTTGACACGACGAACCGCCTTCCCTAGAATCGCGCCATGCAAGCAATCGTTTTGACGGCTTTTGCGGACAGTGCCCGGGTCAAACAGCAGTTCGCGCAGGATCACGCCGATCGTATCGTACAGGTCGCGACGCTCATCGCCAATGCATTCCGCAACGGCCATAAAGTTCTCTTGTTTGGGAATGGGGGAAGCTCGACCGATGCGGCGCATATCGCAGCGGAGTTCGTGGGACGATATCAGCGCGAGCGGATTCCCTTGCCCGCCATCGCCCTGGCAACGGACATTGCCGCCATTACTTGCATCGCGAACGACTATGGGTATGAGGAATTGTTCGCCCGTCAGGTGCGGGCGCACGGCCGACAAGGCGACATCGCCATCGGCATCAGCACCAGTGGGAATTCTCCAAACGTGCTGAAGGGCGTCGAGGCGGCCCGCGACTGCGGCTTGACCACGATTGCCTGGACCGGCGCCAACGGCGGAAAGCTGGCGGGGTTGGTCGATTATCCCTTCATCGTCCCGTCTACGGTCACGTCTCGGATTCAAGAGAGTCACATCACGCTCGGCCACGTCTTGTGCGAACTGGTAGAGGATCATCTCCTTGGGAAAGCGTCCTGATCGGACTCCCGCGACTCGGCTGCCCGCCTTGATCCCACCGATCAATACGTCTGATCTCAAGACCTATCCGTTGAAAAAACGTCACAGCAAGGTCCGGCTCTCTGACTTGGCCGCCCCGTGGAAACGCGGGGGATCTTTCTCGACGTTCTATTCGCGCCTCCCGGACATCTTGGCGGTCAAGACCTTGCGGGCCGTCACACACGCCGTCGTGAAAGCGCATCGAAGACGCCGCCCCATCATTGTCGGAATCGGCGCCCATGTGATCAAGGTGGGGCTGGCTCCGATCGTCACGGACTTGATGGAACGACGCGTCATCACGGCTGTCGCCATGAACGGGGCGGGGATTATTCACGACTTCGAATTGGCCCTCATGGGTCACACCTCCGAAGAAGTCGATGCCGAGATCGACGAGGGTCGATTCGGTATGGCGGAGGAAACGGGACAGATTCTGAATGAAGCCATCACGCGGGGCGCGAAAGACGGCCAGGGGCTGGGTGAGGCCATTGGGTGCTACATGAACCAAACAGCCGATCAATTCCCGAATCACGCCGTCAGTATTCTGGCGACGGGCGCGCGACTCGGCATTCCGGTGACCGTGCATGTCGCGGTCGGGACCGACATTATCCACATGCATCCCTCTGCGGACGGTGCGGCCATCGGAGCCACTTCTCTCTTGGACTTCAGGCGTCTCACCGCCGTCGTCGCCGGGATGGAAGGCGGTGTCTATCTGAATATCGGCTCGGCCGTGATTCTTCCGGAGGTGTTTTTAAAAACACTGTCGCTAGGGAGAAATCTCGGCCATTCGATCGCCGACATTACAACCGTGAACATGGACTTTCTCTCCCATTACCGGCCGCAGACCAACGTCGTACGACGCCCCACGCAAAAAGGTGGGCACGGCTATTCCTTGACCGGTCATCACGAGATCATGCTGCCGTTGCTCGTGGCTGCTGTGCTGGAGGAATTGGGATGAGACCAACCTCGTCCGCCCCAGACCTTTCGATACCCCTTTCCTCCGAAGGGTTCCAGGCTCGCTGGCAGCACCTGAACGCACGGTACTTTGCCGGTTCACTCAGACCAATCGAGATCGTCTGGAGTCAACGTCTGACCTCCTCGGTTGGGATGTTTTCTTGTCGCCAGGGACCAAAGACACTCTATCCCCTCGCCATGACCGATAGTCGTCGAGAAATTCGTCTTTCTCTCCCGCTCTTTGAACAGCTCGCCGCACGGACACCATACGCGGAGCAGGAACTCCTCAACACCTTGGCTCATGAAATGATCCATCAATGGCAGTTCGATGTGCTGAAGCGTCGACCGGATCATGGCCTGGAGTTTTTGCGAAAAATGACCCAGATCAACCGATCCGGGGAAGTGACCGTGACGACGTACCATTCGCTGGAGAAGGAAGTGATCGCCTTATCGAAATTCGCCTGGCGATGCCGAGACTGCGGGCGTCTCTATCGACGGCACCGAAGAACGATCCAACCAACGCGCCACCACTGCGGATCCTGTCGAGGCCAGCTACAAGAACTTGCATCGCCGACTCAACTGATGGAGAGTCGTCTCACACCCTCCCTGGCTCCTGCCTTAGACTCATCAGCCCAATCAGCCGGAACGACTGGGGTCAGTAGAGCCCTGGAGCAATTGACGCTCGAATTGACATGATGGTGAAAAGATGGATCTGATGAGGGAGATACAAGCTACGCAGCTTCTTGGTTCTTGTCCGACCGCGAACGTTCGTGCTGCTGATTGACTCGGTCCAGGACACAGGCCAACGCGTCTACCGAAATAGGTTTTGAGAGATAGTCGTCCATTCCCGCAGCCAGACACCGTTCACAGTCTCCTTGCATGACGTTGGCCGTCATGGCAATGATCAACACCCGATGGGAAGTTCCGGAAGACTCTTGTTCGCGAATGCGGCATGTCGCTTCGAAACCATCCATGTCCGGCATCTGGCAATCCATGAATACCACGTCATAGCGCATGCGAGACATCGCCTCAACCACCTCATGTCCATTGGCTACGACATCAATTCGATATCCCAACCGCTGGAAGAGGCGAACGGCCACTTTCTGATTAACGATGTTATCCTCGGCCAGGAGAATATGGAGATCCATCTTCGCCTTGGTTTCGGCGAGAGTGTGCCGAGTGATGAGCGGTGGCGACTGCCTCGTGGCCAGCAGACGTGAAGCGACAGGGCGTTGCGTGACCGCGACGAGACAATCGTGCAACTGTCGCTCACGAATCGGCTTAGTCAGGTAGGCTGCTAATCCCGCCTCTTTGGCTGTCTTCGCATCTCCCCGTCGACCGAACGACGTGAGCAGCACGAGTTTGATATCGCCTTCTTCAGCTCGTGCTTTTATCGCCCGTGCCAATTCGATCCCATCCGTCGGATTCATATCCACATCCAACAGCGCAAGGTCGAACTGCGGT
>JAICWG010000066.1 GCA_025934915.1 Nitrospira sp. | reverse complement strand
TCCTCATGATGTTTATAAAATGGTGGAACGACCGCTCGCATGATAGTCGTCACAGTAGTCACAAATCGACATCGGCCTCCGCTTCGACCCTCTTTCTTTCGCGCCAAGTTTTGTCTTGACAGTATATTGTTGCATGTGCAATATTATGACATGACAAGAATGGAAACAAATAAACAGATGAATCACGGTAAAGGTCTCATTGATCAGATCGCATGTGAGTGCCTGCTGTCGCGCGCCCGCAAACTTGATCGTGTGCTCACGGGCATCTACGATGCTGAACTCCGTCCCTTCGGCCTGAAAGCCAGCCAGTTGAATCTTCTGGTTCTTGTGGCAAAGGCTGGCCCCATTCGGCGTATCGAGATTGGGAAGCGTCTGCACCTCGACCCATCCACGCTGACCCGAAATCTGAAGATCATGCTGACCAATGGTTGGATTCAAGAGATTGCGGATGGGGAAGACGGTCGGGGCCTTCCAGTACAGATTACGGCCCAAGGTCGTGACCTGCTGAATCAAATCGGTCCGTCTTGGCGAAAGGCCCAAACTCGCACGGAGAAGCTTCTTGGGGATGATGGGGCGACACTCTTGCGAAAACTTGCTGCCGATAGAATGGAAGTGCCGTCGCGGTAGTAATCCCCTTTTTTTGAGCTGTTGGTTGCATATACAACAATGAGGTGCTCCATGCTTACGCGCCGTGAAGTCCCATTCCTTACCGTCATCAGTCTGTTGCCCTTCGTCTTGGCGGCATGCCATGAGGCCGCTTCTTCAACTGACCCATGGACGCAGCCTCCGCTGGTGCGGGTAGAGGCTGCCAAGATCTCCGTCCAGTCAGAACGTTCGTTCACCGGCACTGTCGCGGCCCGCGTGCAGAGCGACCTGGGCTTCCGAGTCCCCGGGAAGGTCCTGGAACGCTTGGTTGATGCCGGGCGAACCGTTAAGCGCGGCCAGCCGCTCATGCGTATCGATCCCACGGACCTGAGGCATGCCATGCGCGCGCACGAGGAAGCCGTTGCCGCCGCAAGGGCGCGCGCGCACCAGGCCGCGGCGGACGAGGTGCGACACCGCAACCTCCTCTCCCCCGGCGCGGTTTCGGCATCGGAATATGACAAGGCCAAGGCTGCCGCCGAGTCGGCAAGAGCGGAGCTCAAGGCAGCCGAAGCCCAGGCCAAGGTTGCCCGCAACGAGATGAGCTACGCGGTTCTGTTTGCTGATGAGGACGGGGTGGTGGTCGAGACTCTGGCGGAGCCGGGACACGTCGTCACTGCCGGCCAGGTTGTTGTCCGTGTGGCACATGCCGGACTCCGCGAGGCGGTCATCGAACTCCCCGAAACCCTGCGCCCGGCAATCGGATCCACCGGCCGCGCGACCTTGTATGGAAGCGGGCTCACGGGCTTCGCGAGGCTTCGCCAGTTATCGGACGCGGCGAACCGTCAGACTCGGACGTTCGAGACTCGGTACGTGCTGGAGGGCCCTCTGGCAGACGCGCCACTGGGCTCGACCATCTCCATCCAGATCTCGGACGGCCGGTCCGCTCCGGCGCTGCAGGTACCGATCGGTGCGATCGTCGACCCGGGCAAGGGTCCCGGCGTATGGCTGGTCGAAGGGAAAACGCCTCGGGTCACTTGGCGTGCCGTGCACATCGCCGGCCTCAGTGGCGAAACTGCTTCGGTCGTTGGCGAACTCGAGGCGGGCGATCGCGTCGTGGCCCTCGGTGCGCATCTGTTGCATGAAGGCGAGCATGTGCGACTCACGGGGAGCGAGGCGGCATCAAGCGCGGCCTTCAATGGGAGGGAACAGCAATGAGCAATTTCAATCTCTCCGCGCTCGCCGTACGTGAGCGCGCCGTCACCCTGTTCCTACTCGTGGCGATTTTCATCGCCGGCGTGGTGGCCTTCCTGATGTTGGGCCGGTCGGAAGACCCCTCATTCACAATCAAACAGATGACCGTCGTCACGGCTTGGCCAGGCGCTACCGCCAAGGAGATGGAAGAACTGGTCGCAGAACGGTTGGAGAAGCGGATGCAGGAGCTCCGCTGGTATGACCGCACCGAGACCTTTACGCGACCGGGCCTCGCGTTCACCACGGTGGTTCTGCGTGACAGCACGCCGCCCGTCGATGTCCCCGAGCAGTTCTATCAGGCGCGGAAAAAACTCGGCGATGAGGCCCTAAACCTGCCACATGGCGTGAGCGGTCCCATTGTGAACGATGAATATGCCGACGTGACCTTTGCGCTCTACGCATTGAAGGCACGGGGTGAGCCTCATCGTCACCTCGTTCGTGATGCGGAGGTCTTGCGTCAGCGGCTGCTGCACGTGCCGGGCGTCAAGAAGGTGAACATCATCGGCGAGCAGGCGGAAAGGATCTTCGTCGAGTTCTCCTATGACCGGCTCGCAACCCTGGGGGTGTCCCCTCCAGACCTCTTCGCCGCGCTCAACAGCCGGAACGTCATGACGCCCGCGGGCTCGATTGAAGCCAAGGGCCCGCAGGTCCTCATCCGGCTGGACGGCGCCATCGACGATCTGCAGGCCGTCCGGAATACCGCGGTCGCCGCACAAGGCCGCACGCTGAAGCTCTCCGACATCGCGGATGTGAAGCGCGGCTATGAAGATCCCGCGACCTTCCTGATCCGAAACAATGGCGAACCGACGTTGCTGCTCGGCGTGGTCATGCGCGAGGGGTGGAATGGCCTCGACCTTGGTAAAGCGCTGGACGTGGAAGCGGCGGCGATCAATGCGGAGATGCCGATGGGCATGAGCCTGTCCAAGGTTACGGACCAGTCGGTCAACATCCGGGCGGCGGTCGACGAATTCATGGTCAAGTTTCTTGTCGCCCTCGGCGTGGTGATGCTCGTGAGCTTTCTCAGCATGGGCTGGCGCGTCGGCATCGTCGTTGCGGCGGCAGTTCCTCTGACCTTGGCAGCGGTATTCATCGTCATGGCCGCCACCGGCAAGGACTTCGACCGCATCACGCTCGGCTCGTTGATACTAGCCCTGGGACTCCTGGTCGACGATGCAATCATCGCCATCGAAATGATGGTCGTGAAGATGGAGGAAGGCTACGACCGTATCCGCGCCGCGGCCTATGCGTGGAGCCATACCGCCGCGCCCATGCTCGCCGGGACGCTCGTGACCGCGATCGGTTTCATGCCGAACGGCTTCGCTAAGTCGACCGCCGGCGAGTACACCAGCAACATGTTCTGGATCGTGGGCATCGCGCTGATCGCATCCTGGGTCGTTGCTGTCGTGTTCACCCCCTACCTGGGCGTGAAGCTGCTCCCGAACATCGAGCAGCGTGAAGGCGGGCATGAGGCGCTCTACAACACGCCGCGCTACAACCGCTTCCGGCAGCTGCTTGGCATTGTGATTCGCCGTAAATGGCTTGTGGCCGGAAGCGTCGTCGGCGCGTTCCTGGTCGCAGTGCTGGGCATGGGTCTCGTGAAGAAGCAGTTCTTTCCGACTTCCGATCGGCCAGAGGTGCTGGTCGAAGTGCAAATGGCATATGGCACTTCCATCGAGCAGACGAGTGCCACCACCGCCAAGGTGGAGGCTTGGCTGGCCAAGCAGCCGGAAGCCAAGACCGTGACCGCTTATGTCGGTCAAGGGGCGCCGCGCTTCTACCTCGCGATGTCACCGGAGCTACCTGATCCCTCATTCGCGAAAATCGCCGTATTGACGGAGACCGAAGAGGCGCGTGAGGCGCTCAAGCTCAGACTGCGACAGGCGGTGGCCGATGGCCTGGCGCCAGAGGCCCGCGTGCGAGTGACCCAGCTGGTGTTCGGCCCGTACTCGCCCTTCCCCGTGGCTTTCCGTGTGATGGGTCCCGACCCGGACAAGCTTCGTGACATTGCGGCACAGGCATTTGCCGTGATGCAGGCCAGTGCCCTGATGAGAACGGTTAACAGCGATTGGGGCGAACGCGTGCCCGCGCTGCGTTTTTCGCTCGATCAGGACAGACTCCAGAGCATCGGCTTGACGTCCAGCGACATAGGCCAACAGCTTCAGTTCCTCCTGAGCGGCATCCCGATCACCGACGTCCGTGAAGACATCCGTTCGGTGCAAGTCATAGCCCGTTCTGCCGGAGACGCGCGGCTCGATCCGAGCAAGATCGCCGATTTCACGTTGGTGGGCACGGCGGGCCAACGGATTCCGCTATCGCAAATTGGAACCGTGGAGATCCGCATGGAAGACCCGATCCTGCGTCGCCGCGATCGTACGCCGACGATTACGGTGCGCGGCGACATTGCCGAAGGCTTGCAGCCGCCGGACGTATCCACCGCCGTGTGGAAGGAGCTCCAGCCTCTCATCGCCCAACTGCCAGTGGGCTACCGAATCGAGGAGGGCGGTTCCATAGAGGAGTCGGGCAAGGCCAATCGCGCCTTGGCCCCGCTGTTGCCAATCATGATCGTCCTCACGCTGATCACGATCATCGTTCAAGTCCGCTCGATTTCTGTGATGACGATGGTGTTCGCCACCGCACCACTCGGGCTCATCGGGGTCATTCCGACCTTGCTGCTGTTTCAGCAGCCGTTTGGCATCAACGCGCTGGTCGGCCTGATCGCGCTGTCCGGAATCCTGATGCGCAACACGCTGATCCTGATCGGCCAGATCCGCCAGAACCAGAAGGATGGATTGGCGCCATTCGAGGCCGTGGTCGAGGCCACCGTGCAGCGCTCTCGGCCGGTCATTTTGACGGCGCTTGCCGCCATGCTGGCATTCATTCCGCTCACCCACTCGGTGTTCTGGGGAACGCTGGCATACACCTTGATCGGGGGAACCTTCGGCGGCACGGTTCTCACGCTCGTGTTCTTGCCAGCTTTGTATGCCATCTGGTTCAAGATCAAACAGGTGCCGGAGGACCGGCAACTCGTTTCTGCGACTGGAACGGCGCTTGTCGCAGGTGAGATGGAGGGAAGCTTGGTGAGGACGCTATAGCGTAAGGGCAGGGGGAAAGCCAAGAAGCCTGGAGCCGCTCCGACACCATCCGATGGGAATGGCGTCATCAAGGGTATGCCGTCTGATGAACGGCTGACTGCTCCACCGACTGAGGCGCCGTCATTGAGAGAAAGAGGAGGCTGACATGCGAGAGACAACGGTCTTCATCGCGGCATTTCTGTTGATGTCATGTGCCATGGGGCCGGACTATTCCCGTCCCGATATTCCAACCTCCGAATCCTTTCGCATGGCCGAGGAAGGGAAAGATTTGCCCTCCCTCGCCAATACGCATTGGTGGGAACTCTATCGGGACGCGGAACTCCAAAAGTTGATTCGGGTGGCGCTGGAGCAGAATAAGGACCTGAAGCGGGCGATCGCGACCGTCGACGAGCTGGCCGCTTGGTGCTTCGGAGGTCTCTATGGAACACGTCAACGTGGTTACTAATGGGATTAATCATAAAGTGGGAGCCATGGCAGTGAACGGGGTAATGTCGGCTATCCCTGGAACAAAGACGTTGGAAGAGGGTATTCGGCAAGATAAGAGAGGGGTTCGGCGAATTATTGATGCGGTACCTCAGCTTATCTATGTTCACGGGCTCGATGGGAAAATTATTTTCGTGAATAAGTTCGCAACGGACTATTGCGGCCTCACGCTAGAAAACATACAAACGGATGATTTTCTTCCACGACTGTTTCATCCTGACGATGCTGAACGAGTGCGGGAGGTGTTCGGGAATGCGCTAGAACCTGTTGCCCCATTCGAATTAGAGCTACGACTGCGCCGCCACGACGGGCAGTATCGATGGTTTTCGCTACTCTACGACCCCTTGCTTGATGTACAAGAGCGCGTTAGTCAGTGGTATGTCAGGGGGACTCCGATCGAAGAACGCAAACAAGGTAACGGAGGTGTCGGAAAAACAGAGTTGGCGTTCCACAAAGAGATCGATCACTTTTCGATGTTCGATGCAATCATTGGTTCATCGGTAGCGCTCCGCAAGGTTCTGGCCCAAGTCTCCAGAGTGGCTCCAACTCATTCGACGGTTCTCATTCTCGGCGAGACAGGGACAGGCAAAGAGCTGATCGCTCGCGCTATTCATCAACTATCGAACCGTTCGTCACAGGTGTTCATTCGTTTCAACTGTGCGGCGATCCTTCATACGCTGGTATCCGCGGAATTGTTCGGCCACGAGAAAGGTGCCTTCACCGGCGCGTTCCAGCGACGTCCGGGGCGTTTTGAACTGGCAAATGGAGGAACTATCTTCCTAGACGAGATTGGGGATTTACCAGCTGAGAGCCAGATCGCTCTCTTGAGAGTACTCCAGGAGCGGGAAATCGAACGTGTCGGGGGAAACCGATTGATCGCCGTTGATGTGCGCGTCATAGCTGCGGCTAACCGCGACCTAGAGGAGGCGATGGCCATCGGAATGCTCCGCCGGGATCTTTTTTATAGACTCAATGTTTTCCCCATCTACGTCCCTCCACTGCGAGAACGGGTTGAAGATATTCCTATACTCGCCGAGCATTTTATGGAGCGCTATGCGGAAGCATGCGGGAAGAAGATCCGGCATATACCAAGAACAGTCGGGGAGCTCCTGCAGGCCTATCATTGGCCCGGCAACATTCGTGAACTGCAGAATGTTATAGAGCGGGCCGTCGTACTGTGCGATAGCGATACTTTATTCATTGATGAATCCTGGTTCATGCGGCAAGAATGCCAGCAGTCAGGATCGATGACTTCCCCCGTTACTAAGCTCACGGGAGACGAAGGGGAAACAATTGAAGCCGCATTAGCGAGTTCCAGGGGCCAGGTGGGGGGCTCGTCGGGGGCCGCTGCGAAGCTTGGACTACCGAGACAGACTCTTGAATCAAAAATCAAGGCTCTGGGAATTGATAAGAATCGGTTCAAAATTCGGCACGCCGGTTGAATCACCCCTGAATCGAAACCAATAGTTTTGTCCACGACAACTGCAAGGTCTCTCGTGATCCTAGCCCTATGTTGGATGGTTATTCTTTGGATTCCCCGCTTCGACGCAATCTGCACAATCTGGTTGTGAACGAAAACCGCACCGGTCACTTCCACATCATCTTCTGCTGATTTTCAGCATATGCTGAGATTTTCGGCAGCAGGTCAACAGGTAAACAACTAATTTTCAAAGACTTATAGATGGTCTTCATATTGCTTTATCTATTTCCGTCAGGTCGGCCCGGCAAGAAAGTTTGAAACAAGATTGATACGCGAAAGGCGTGTTCTCGCATGAGCCGCCGTTTCAATACGCGAAGGTAAGTATGGGTTACAGCTGAAACACGCTAGGCAACCGTGATAGTGGGTACAACGGGCGTTTAGCACAAGGAGGTAGGAAATGGCTGAGTTACACGAAGAAACCACCGGCAATAACAAAAAGAGCCGGGATTATGACATCTCGCAATGGTATGACTCGAAACCTGTCAAGATCGGCTGGCTAGCGATGCTGGCTATTGGTGTGTTTTGGGTGCTGTATCAGCGGGCGTTTGGATACTCTCACGGGTTGGACTCCATGACCCCGGAGTTTGACTCCGTATGGATGGGGCTGTGGCGGTTTAACATCATCGCCAATGCACTGTTTTTTGCCGTCACGATCGGCTGGATATGGACTACACGCGATCGCAATCTAGCCAACCTTGACCCCAAGCTTGAGCTGAAGCGGTATTTTTATTGGATGGGGTGGTTGGTGTGCTACGTCTGGGGCGTGTACTACGCGGGTAGCTACACATTGGAGCAGGATGCGGCGTGGCATCAAGTGATCATCCGGGACACGAGCTTCACGGCGAGCCACATTGTGGCGTTCTATGGGACGTTCCCGTTGTACATCACGTGCGGGGTGGCCAGCTATCTGTATGCGCAGACGCGGTTGCCGCTGTACAACCAGGCCACATCTTTTGCCTTAGTAGCGGGAATTGTTGGGCCGATGTTCATTCTGCCGAACGTGGGGCTCAATGAATGGGGCCATGCGTTCTGGTTTGTGGATGAGCTGTTCTCAGCGCCGTTGCACTGGGGCTTCGTGACCTTGGGATGGTGCGGGCTGTTCGCCTCGGCAGGAGGAGTAGCAGCACAAATCATCTCGCGGATGTCGAACCTGGCGGACGTGATCTGGAACAACGCGCCCAAGAGCATTTTGGATCCCTTCTCCAGCCAGCTGAGCGGAGGGGCCAAAATCGGCGGTTACTAAGCGAGAGGATAGAGCACACACCACCTGAACTGGAGATCCGACCATAGGTGGGCCTCAACTGGTTGGCCTGAAGCTCCCTCCTAGGGGACGCAGGCCGACCAGCCGGCGAGTTGGAGTCGCAGAGGGTGTCAGCCATGTCATCAAACCGCGGACGAAGAGCTTTGCTGGAGAAGCCGTCTGAGGCTAGGGATGCATCGTGAGGGGGAGCCCATGAATTCCAAGAGCAAGAATCTACTGCTTTGGGGGCTGTTAGGTCTGTCCATCATAATATTGGTCCTCAATTTACTCACCATGCCGACGAACGTCCTGGAAGACCGGGTCATATTCAGCGATTTCATGGCGAAGCTCGACAAGGGTGATTTCGAAAAAGTCATCATAAAAGGGAATCATATCAGCGGGGTTCTCAGAGATAACACGCTCCTTCGGAGCTACTCGGCGGAGTATCCCGACCTCGTTAAAGTGTTGCGAGAGAAGGATGTCAGAATCGAAGTCAAACCGCCGGATGAAAGCCCCTGGTACATGACCTTCCTCGTCACGTGGGGACCGTTTCTTTTCTTCCTCGGCCTCTGGTTTTTCCTCATGCGTCAAATGCAGATCGGAGGGAACCAGGCCTTGTCTTTTGTGAAGAGCCGCGCCCGAATGCCCACCGAAGAGCGGAAGAAGGTGACGTTCGCCGATGTGGCCGGCATTGAAGAAGCCAAAGAAGAAGTGCAGGAGATCATTGAGTTTCTGAAAGAACCGCGGAAGTTCCAGAAACTCGGTGGGCGCATCCCCAAAGGCGTGCTGGTCGTGGGGCCGCCGGGTACGGGCAAGACGTTGTTGGCGAAAGCGATTGCCGGAGAAGCCGGGGTGCCGTTCTTCAGCATCAGCGGATCGAATTTCGTGGAGATGTTCGTGGGAGTCGGGGCCTCTCGTGTGCGTGATTTGTTCGAGCAGGGAAAGAAACATGCTCCCTGCATTATCTTCATCGATGAAATAGACGCCGTTGGCCGTTTGCGCGGCGCGGGACTCGGGGGCGGGAATGACGAACGTGAACAGACGCTTAATCAATTGCTTGTCGAAATGGACGGGTTCGACACGACGGAGGGCGTCATTCTGGTGGCGGCGACGAATAGGCCGGATGTGCTTGATCCGGCTTTGCTGCGGCCGGGCCGTTTCGATCGCCAGGTCGTGGTGAATCTTCCGGACCTACACGGCCGATCGGAGATTCTCAAGGTTCATACGAAGAAGATGCCGATTGCGGCCAATGTGGAGCTGGAGAAGATTGCCCGAGGGGCGCCAGGTTTTTCCGGAGCCGACCTGGAAAATCTTGTGAACGAAGCGGCGTTGTGGGCGGCCCGCCAAAACAAGAAAGAAGTCGAGACCGTGGACTTCGAGATGGCGAAGGACAAGGTCATGATGGGCGCCGAGCGGAAGAGCATGATTTTGACCGACGAAGAGAAACGCGTGACGGCATATCATGAGGCCGGCCACGCCTTGATAGCGAAATTGTTGCCGGGAACGGACCCAGTTCATAAAGTGACGATCGTTCCCAGAGGGCGAGCCCTCGGTCTGACGATGCAGTTGCCGACCGACGATCGACATAACTACTCGAAAGAGTTTTTGTACAACACGCTGGCGATTCTTATGGGAGGCCGGGTGGCCGAAGAGCTGGTGTTCAAGCACGTCACGACCGGTGCGGGCAACGACCTGGAACGTGCAACAGATTTGGCGCGCAAGATGGTCTGTGAATGGGGCATGAGTGAGAAACTCGGGCCCCTTGCATTCAGCCAGAAAGAGGAGTCTGTGTTTCTGGGACGGGATTTTTCTACCAAGCGAGACGTGAGTAATCAGATGGCGTTGGAAATTGACCTCGAGATTAAGCGGTTCGTCACCGAAAACTATGAACGCGCCAAGGGCCTACTGACCAAACAAATGGCGAGCTTGAAGGCACTGGCTGAAGCGCTCTTGGAAAAGGAAGTGCTGGATGCGCCGCAAATCGACCAGATTATTTTGCACTCCTCCTCTCACACGGTTCCTGCCTAGCACGATTTCGATAGGGGCCCGCTCCCATTCCGGGTAAGCGGCCCCAGCAAATGACTGGATGATGGAATATGACTTGACGACGAGCCGGAACGACGGTATCCCAGTGGCCATGAGTCGGTCTTCTACAACCGTAGCCTATGGGTCGGTTGTGCTCGCGGCAGTCCTATGGGGTGGTTCGATCGTGGCGCAGAAGATGGCCCTCGGCTCGTTTTCCGCGGTTGAAGCCTCGGTTTTTCGCGATATCGGAGGGCTGGCGATCCTTCTCGCAACTTGGTGGTCGAAAGAAGGCGGCGCGATCAAAATCAGTCGAGCCGACATTTGCTTGCTCGGCCTTCTAGGGCTCGGCGTCTTGGGGAACCATCTGCTCATTCTCATGGGGCTCAACTATGTCAGCGGGGCGGTCGGCGGCGTGATCATCGGATCGAGCCCCGTCGTGACGGTGCTGCTCTCGGCCATGTTGATTCGGGATGTACCGTTGCGCGCAGTTTGGGCCGGCTCTCTGCTGTCGTTCGCGGGCGTCGGACTGGTCTCCGTGGCAGGCTTTCAAGCAGCCGGTGAGCAGCCGTTGCTGGGAAGCACGTTGGTCTTTCTCGGCGTTGCGAGTTGGGCGCTCTATAGTATCGGCAGCCGCACTATTATGGAGCGGATGTCGGCACTGACCGTCAATTGGACAACCCTGATGGTCGCCACGGTTCTTCAGATTCCGCTGCTGTGGACGGATCAAAAAATGATACGTACCGGAGTCGGATCGGTGACGGCATCCGATTGGCTTGCGCTCGGCTACCTCATCCTCTTTGCGACGGCGGTGGCCCAACAGGCTTGGTTGTTCGGCGTCAAAGGCATCGGCCCCTCACGGGCGTCGGTCTTGGGCAATCTGACGCCGGTTGCAGCCATTGGGTTATCGGCCCTGATCCTGGGAGAATCCGTCGGACCGATTGAAATTATCGGCATCGGCCTCATTCTGGCCGGCGTCTGGGTCGTGAACCGGCAAACGGCTGAGTTAAACCGCTAGACCTCTCGTCTCCACCTTTCTCGGTCTCGATCTCGGCCCCGGTATTGGGGTATCATAGACAACCGGTCATCGGAGAGTATGGTATGATTTCCTCGCCTCGCTGTCATTGATCCCGATCCCGAAGGTGTTCGTCGAGTCAGGGATAGTGATGAACAGTAAATATGCCCAAACACTGATCGTTCTGGTATTCGTCGTCACCTTCTTCGTCGACACGGTTACGCCGATGGGGTATGAGGTGTGGGTCGGCCATGTCTTCGCCGTGCTGTTGGCCCTCTGGATTGAACGTCCGAACGCTCCCTATGTTGTTGCAGCGATTGCGACCATACTCCTCATACTAGAATTTTGGCTGTCTCCTCCGGGCGTCCCACTGGATATGGCTGTCTTTAATCGAACTGTCGGTGTGGCCTTGCTCTGGATGACGGCGGGGCTTGTCGCGCGGGCGAAAACGGCGAAACTTGACGATGCGACCAGGCGACTGGGGGCTATCGTGGAGAGCAGCAGTGATGCCATCCTGAGTGTGACACCCGACGGAATTGTGACGTCCTGGAATGCCGGAGCGGAGCGCATGTTCGGATATACCGCCGCTGAGATGCTCGGTCGTTCTATTCTGACGCTCATTCCGGCCCATCTCCATGATCACGAAGCCGGGTTGCAAGCCTCAGTGCAGAGAGGGCAAAGCATTCGTACTGATGACGCAGTGCGGCTGACCAAGGACGGGCGGAGCATCGCTGTGTCGGTCACATTGTCGCCGCTCAGAGATGCTGCAGGTCGGTTCGTCGGTGTGTCGAAAATCATCCGCGATATCAGTGAACGGAAGCGAGCGCAGACACTTTTGCAACAGGCGCGTGAAGCATTGGAAGTGAAGGTGCAGGAACGAACCGCCGAATTGATCAGTGCCAACCACTCTTTGCAGAAGCTCTCCAGTCGGCTGATGCAAGTGCAGGAAGAGGAGCGAAGCCGACTCGCACGCGACCTGCACGATGAGGTTGGGCAGTTGCTCACCGCGTTGAAGATCGATCTGCAAGAAGTTCAGCATAGCGAGGCGCCACAGGTTCGTTCCGATTTTCTTACGGACGGTCTTGAGCTGGTAGATCGTCTTCTGACCCAAGTGCGGACTCTGGCGTTGAATCTGCGGCCGTCCATCCTTGATGACTTGGGGTTAGTCCCTGCGCTGAGGTGGTATGCGAACCGGCAGGCGGATCGCAATGGATGGACTCTCTTTTTCTCTGCCGAGGAAATGACGGGGCGGGTGCCCGCTCCTATCGAGGTGGCCTGTTTTCGGGTTGCGCAGGAGGCCTTGACCAATGTCTCCAAGTACGCCAAAGCGAAGACCATCGATCTGACGTTGCGTCGGAACAATCACGAGGTCACGCTCGTCATCCAAGACGATGGCATCGGATTCGACGTGATGCCGGCAAAACGACGGGCGCAAGGCGGGCAAACGATCGGGTTGCTCGGAATGGAAGAGCGTGTACGACTGGCTGGGGGTGCTTTGGAGATCGTATCAGCTCCGGGTCAAGGGACCAGGGTCGAACTGTGCTTCCCGTTCGCCGAGCAGGATCCGAGCAAGCAGCTTGGAACGGTCGAGGTCATGGTCCCATGAGTCCCCTCCGGGTTCTCATCGCGGAAGATCACGCGTTGGTCAGAGCCGGTATGCGGGCTCTCCTGCAAAAAATCGAAGGAATTGAGGTCGTCTCCGATGTCGGGGATGGGTGGGAAGCCGTCAAGTCTGTGCAGACGGATACTCCTGATCTCGTGCTGATGGACATCGCCATGCCGGGATTGAATGGACTCGACGCGACCTCGCGGATCGTCAGGGAATCGCCGACCACGCGAGTGATTCTGCTGTCGATGCATGCCAATGAAGAATACTTCCAGCAATCGTTAGAGGTCGGCGCGTCCGGTTATTTGTTGAAAGGCGCAGAGCTGGCTGAACTCGAGTTGGCCCTCAAGACGGTCGCCAGGGGTGAGACGTATCTGACCCCGGCGGTTGCCAAGTATGCCATCAAAGCCTACCGAGAAAAATCAGACGGACCATCTGGTCCGCTGATGAGGCTCAGTACACGTCAGCGAGAAATCCTGCAGCTCATCGCAGAAGGGCAAACGACGAAAGACATCGCCCAACGCCTGAACCTGAGCGTCAAAACCGTCGAAACTCACCGAAGTCAATTGATGGAACGGCTCGACATTCACGATGTGCCGGGACTCGTCCGGTTCGCGATGCGTGTGGGACTTATCCAGCTCTACTCCTAACTTCTGTTCGGTTCGTTCATATCCCCGCGATCATTCCGTGAACTCGTACGTCTTCCTCGGGGGATTTCTCCCTTTCTCTCAGGATTTTCCCGATACGCGCATGCCTGCTCTTTTGGCAAGCTGTACGTCAGGGCCGAGGCATAATGCGTTGCCCATCAACCGAAAAGGAAGAGGCGCTGATGAAACGCATGGTGCCGGTGCGCACGCTCCTTGTGGACGATAGTCCCGAGTTTCTCGAACGGTTGGAAAAGTGGCTGATGAGACACCCTGGTTTTGAGATCGTGGGGAAGGCCTATTCGGGGCTCGAAGCCGTCAAGGAGGTGAGCGTGCTTCGCCCGGATCTCGTGGTGATGGACGTGGCGATGCCGCTTATGAACGGATATGAGGCGACGGTGAGCATCAAAGAAGGTGCTCACCGACCGATAGTGATCTTGATCTCATTTTTCGACAGGCGTGAAACGTGTGAGGATCGTGATTCGAAAGCCGACGCATTTCTCAAGAAGGACTCGCTGTACAGGGAGTTGCTCCCCACTGTGGCTCGCCTCTTCCCTCAGCAGCGGAGGAAAACGGAATCCAATTTTCAGGCGCCGGAAAGGAGCGGCCATGGGTTGTGAGCGATGCAACGGATGGATGATGCCTGAACGGCGTGTGGGGCACAGTGCGAGTGATGAACTTATTCTAGGAGTGTCCTGGCGCTGTGTGAATTGTGGAAATGTGGTGGACTCGGTCATCGTACGAAACCGAACGGTGCAAGCCGTTCCCGCGGCTCCCACAGCATAGTCAGGGAAACGAAACGCGTATGTAGAGACGATACCTCTGAACAGAGGTAGGGAGGTCATATGAATGTCAAGGGGTTCATTATTGAAGATGATCAGGGAAGGGAATTTGTGCTCCTGTGCGAGCAGCCATTTGGACGATCGGGGAGAACCTTCTCACTTCGCGGGTGGCAGCGGCTGCGCCTGGTTCCGTTGCAGTATCCTGAACAGGAGCTTCGAAAAATCGTCGGTGGAGTGTTGGCTACACTGGATGACTTGTTTAGGAGCCTCCCGAAACTGCTTGAGCATATCTCCGGGGTATCTTCTGATCATACCGATCCTACGACACCGCTATCGCGGAGGACACCGCTGTTGAGGAAAGCCGCCAGACGAGAAGAAAATACGGTGAGAAGCGAGTGGCCGTTATAGGTCGAGGATGTTGCAAAAGTCTTCCGGTGGCGTTTTTGTGGGGCACTACCGCCTCACCATCTCGGCGGCATTTACAGGCCTCCAGTGCCCTATTCGGCACGGCCTGCATCTCATGCCCGTCTGCAAACGTGAGACGGACTCCGCGACCTGCCGATGATGATCGGTCACTCCCGATCTAGCGAGACTGTAGGGTGAGTCTCGTGCCTAAGAAATGTCCTCGCAGCATTCCACTCGCTTGCAGTATGATACGGCTCCGCTGATTGAGAGGCGCAGTCGTGTTGAAACAGCGTATCGACGCCGTCACGAAAGCCAACCAGAAATTCTACGATGCCTTCGAGGCTCTCGACATCGCCAAGATGGACGAGATCTGGGCCCATCAGGAATACGTTACCTGTATACACCCGGGCTGGACGATTCGTTCCGGGTGGCCCGCCGTCCGTGATTCCTGGGTGCTGATCTTCAATAACACCTTCTCGATGAAGTTCGAACTCACCGACGTGATGATCCAAGTTGCAGGCGACATGGCTTGGGTCATTTGTGTCGAGAATCTCACCACTCAACAGTCCGACGAACCGCAACAAGCCAAGGTCCTTGCCACGAACCTCTTCGAACTCATCGGCGACGAGTGGCTGATGATCCATCACCACGGCTCGCCGGTCATGGGGTGAGGGGAGGCGCGGGTCCTGTCGCCGACCAGCTCCGCCGTCTTCGCATCTCGCCCGTTAAATAGGAAGGAAGAAGAGCAGATAGGATTGGATAACGGCTGTGTGGGTTACTACCGTCTGATTCCGGGTGGAGAATTCGCATGCCAAGATACTTCGCAACGCTGACCGTCGTGCTGATGCTCGGGATGGTGTTGACCCGTGCTTTTATGATGAGAAGAAAAGGGGTGGAGGCGATGAAATTCGGCGCGATAGATAAGACAGATTTCTTTATCCCGCCGTTTGCCTTCTTCTATTTTTATCTCGTTTTTGCTGCTGCCTTCGGTTGGTCCACGGTCAGCACACAAGAATTCTTTCAGTCTGAAGCAGTCGCATGGGTCGGAGTAGCGTGGTGTCTGGCGGGGTTACTACTCCTATTGTGGAGTCTTGTTTCCTTTGGGCAGAGTTTCCGTGTGGGCATTGATGCTGACCATCCCGACAAGCTCATTACTGGCGGCGTCTTTGCCATAAGCCGCAATCCAATTTATGTGGCCTTTGCGTCTATCTTGCTTGGGCAATTCTTGATATTCCCCAATTGGATATTGCTGGTCTATATCGGTGCGGCCACATGGCTATTTCACCGTCAAGTCTTACGTGAGGAAGAGTTCTTGGAGAAGCATTACGGCCAGAACTACTTGAGGTATTGCAATCGGGTCAGAAGGTATCTGTGAGCAGATCGTACCCACAAGAATCTTTCCTCAGCAACCAAACTTAGAGCTTCGGTGCAGTGGCAGGCAGTTCTTCCGACCGGACGGTTTTCATCCATTCGGCGGCGATGGTATCGCGTTCCTCCATCGTCATGCCGGCATAAGTGTGGAACATCCGAGTGCCACGGCGACGACGCCAGGTGAGAAAGTTGAGGAAATGGTTTTTGCAGATAGAACGCGTGCCGGCCGGAGCATAGGGTGTCTCCGGGCAATTAGGCGCGCAGCAGTGACTATCCAACATTGTGGTCCTCCCGTGAACTTGTTCAGTATGCCGGTCGGCTGTGTCGATTTTCAAGCCCATGGCCTCGCGTCGCTTGACCTCAACAGCCGCATAGGGTAGGACTGCCCGATGCGTGTGTTCCTTTGGCTAGCCGGTATTCTAGTCCTTGGCTCCTCTGTCGTCGGCTGCAGTGCATTTTCAAATAAGAGTGTTCGATCCAGCAGTTCGTTTGAGGGGAAGCCCTTCGTGGGCTCGGATGTTTTACCCCAAGGTGTTGCTGTCGGCGATGTCAGTTCGCAAAGCGCATTGCTCTGGTTGCGTACCGACGGACCGGCCTCGGTTCAGATTGAGTGGGCCACGGTCTCACGATGGGAACGGGCCTCGAAACTTGCCACAGTCATGGCACCGGTGCCGAGAACGGCCTCCATCATGACGACCGCGGAGACGGATTATACCCTCATTATCCCACTAGAAGGTCTGGTCCCAGCAACACGCTATCGGTATCATATATTGGTCAGTTCTGCCGACCAGACCGCAAGGCGGCTCGCTGCAAGTCTTGCGGCCGTGGGCGAATTCACCACCTTGCCGGATGATAAGACCTCTGCAGCGGTGACGTTTGCCTGGAGCGGAGATCTCGGTGGTCAGAAGCGCTGTCGCCAAGGCGCCGGCGGCTATCCGATCTTCGACATCATCCACCGACAACATCCCGACTTCTTTCTGTTCCTCGGCGATACGATTTATAGCGACGATATCTGCCCTTCTCCGCCGAACGAGCCGGGTGCCGACTTCAAAGCGACGACGCTGCAGACCTATCGGGTGCGCCATCGCTATCAACGCGGTGCGGAGGCCCTGCGTCAATTCTTGGAGACCACGCCGGTCTATGTGATATGGGATGATCATGACGTGAGGAACAATTTTGCCGGTCCGTATGACGAACAGATGCCGGCAGGCCGGCAGGCATTGCGGGAGTACTGGCCTATCGCTTCTCCCGCACGTGATCCGCATCGTCTCTATCGGCATGTACGTTATGGTGCCGACCTCGAACTCTTTATTCTGGATACCAGACAATATCGGAGTCGTAATGCCGATCCGGATGGTCCTGCCAAGACCATGCTCGGAGAAACACAATTGGCCTGGTTGCTCGATGGGCTACGCACTTCAACTGCGACTTGGAAAGCGATCGTAACCTCCGTTCCGCTCTCGATTCCAAAGGGAGGTGACATCAATGTTCCCGGCTACGATGGCTGGGCTGGGGGGATGGACGGCACCGGCTTTGAGCGGGAACGGCGAGTGATTGTCGATGCTATTCTGGATCACCGGCTGAAAAATGTGGTGTTTCTTGCAGGTGATGTGCACCTTGCACAGGCGAACGCTTATGATCCCGACCAGGATGGTGTGATCGATTTTCACGAGTATGTCGCCGGACCTCTCTCTGCCCGGCATGGAAGATTGACAGCGACGGATGACGGACTGCATCAGACGCAGCTCTTTTATGAGTCAGGGTTCGACAATTTCGGTCTCGTTCGAGTCACTAAGGATGAGTTTGCAATCACAGTGGTGGACGAGACAGGTACGAAGCGATTTTCTCATGTTGTGCCGGCTAGGCCGTAGGCCGGCCTCAACGCTCAGACCTCTTGCAATTGCTGCAGATGGCCGGGTACCGTACGGCTCCCAAGGTTATTCATGAGGTTCACTTCAACGGGAGAGAGGGAGAACATGTTATGTCAGGATTGATGTCCGCCGATGATATTGTCTTGCAAGCGGAAGCGGCGGCCGTAGCGGCGACCGGGCCGGATGAGAAGGCTCTGCAAATCGATTATGACGCATTGAGAGAGAAATTTCGCAAGGCGTTGGATGATCGAAAGGTAACGCTTTGCCACGTCAATAGGTTTTTACCGGAAGGATACGAGGATCAAGGTCGGTTCAACCTGATACTACTGACCGCGGGCAATGTTGTGTTCGACATCGTCATTGGTGATT
The DNA here is from genome assembly GCA_025934915.1 of Nitrospira sp. Taxonomy (GTDB): domain Bacteria; phylum Nitrospirota; class Nitrospiria; order Nitrospirales; family Nitrospiraceae; genus Nitrospira_D. Next base: position 1,687 of record JAICWG010000066.1, on the reverse strand, counting down.
CCTATTTCCGGTACGATGTGGTGTCGGTCGGTCAATTGGACAAGGTGCAGCTGATCGATGCGATGTGGGACAACCGAGAAAAACGTCGAGAAGAGCCGTTCTTAAGCCTTCGCTTGATGCATGGTGAGGAAGCGCATCTGTTGTTGGCGCTGGACGATGAAGAGCGGGCGAGTCTGCTGAAATTTGCCTCAGCAGTCACAGCTGCACGTAATCCGGAACGGTGAGTCCTGGCGTGTTAATCGGTCTCATTCCATTTCTCGCAAGGATTCAGGTGTTGAGTAGTGATCTCTTGCCAGATGAGGCATAGTTTCGTTTCATGCAGATTACCGAGAATATCGGCGTACGACACGATTCCAAGTATCACAATGAACCAATCCTTGCGCTCCAAGTGCATACCCTGTACGTCGGTGAGCGGGGCGATCAAAGAGACGGTCTGAGGCACGACAGATCCCGGACCGATCTCTCCAATGGTTTCGGAATCGGTCGTCAGCTTCAGGGGCATATCCCAGTCCGGGAATGTGTTGGCGGTCCAGACTGTCATCACCAGACGGACTTTGATCGTCAGGGCAGGGGAGTGCCCGATATTTTTAAGGAGAACCGTTGCTGTTGGAACGTTGTGTTGGACAAGAGGTCCGACAATCGTCGCGTCTTGAACGTTCACTCTCGCACGGTCTGCCGATTGGGGCGGTTTCCCTCTCATCAATACAATGCTGGAAATTACGATGAGGATCACAACTGACCCGACCAAAAGGTACCTGTGCTTGTTCAGGAAACCTTTCGATCTCGATTGCCCGAGAGGGACTTCTTCCTGGTCGGCGCTGGACTCTGGCCTAAGTGAGCTGGTCATTCATCGGTTGAGATATGGCGCTGCGTAAGAAACGATTCCTTCCATAGCATGGAAGACGCGATCATTTCGTCGCGCCTGGCTTCGCCGTGCTGGTGACGAGCAAATTAGGTGGGGGCCCGATCGGCTCGAAGTTCTTCAGCAACGGAACATCGTCTTTGTTCACCCACATCACATCATGATTGTCGCTATGATTGTCGCTGTCCTGCGGTCCCCAGCTACCATGAAATGTCTTGCCGTCAGGCGAGAAGGCTCAGCACATACATCCGAGAGACTCGGTTCCAGCTCCCATGCGGACGTATTGATGTTCGGTCCTACGGTAGGATCGATGTCCGGTCCCAAATGAATAGGGGCTTGCCACGAACCGTTCACATAGTGGGACATCCAGATGTCGAAGCTGTAAGGAACTCCAGGTGAAAGGATGCTCCCTTGCCGTCCTGAGACGAAGATGATGGTCTTCCCCTCGGCGCTATAGGTCATCTCGATCTCTGATTCCGATGAGTTAATAGGCTCACCCATACTTTTCGATAGTGAGGAACTCGTGTCCGCATGTCCGCTATGTAGTATCTCCATGCCTGACATCGCATGCGTCATGGTAGGAGTTACGAGGAGCGCGAGCATTGCCAAACTGTACGGAGGGTGAAGGACATGTGCATTCATACGATTCCTTTCCGTTTCAGTATGTGCATCAATTATATGTGACTGACGGAGGACGATCGCGTGCACTACAAGCGCATCACCATCGGCCAACTCAAGGCCCGTACGATCGACGTGGCAGCGGGGCTTTCCGCAAACGATCGCATCATCAACAATCCGAGCAACGCGTTGCTCGAAGGCGACCAG